>JAMOTN010000030.1 GCA_027062325.1 bacterium | reverse complement strand
TAAAAATCTAGCAAAGAAGTATGTTGCAGGAGCTTGGCTTTACAAGTTATATGCTGATATTTACAAAGATGAGAAAAGAGCTAAGAAAGTGAAAAGTATTCTAATAATGTTGAGTTATCTCATGGGAAAACAAGTGGCTCCAGAGTATTATCAAGCGATAAAGAAAAGTTCCCCCAAACTTGCGATGTTGATGAAAGATTTTGAAAAAATGGTGAAGAAGGCTTTTATGGGGAAGGTAAAAGTGGAAAGGTGGTAAGTTGAGTGGTGCAGATTTGAGAGGTGGTGAGTATGTTAAGTTATGATTCTATGAGAACTAAAAGGGAAAATTTACATAGAGGGACAGCTTTGGTATTGGTGTTAGTAATGATTGCGCTTGTTGCTGGATTTTTGAGTATTGGGCTCTTCAAATCTAAGGTTCATGAAAATATTGTTTTCAACGATATGCATAAAGAGATTGCTGAAAATATAGCAAGAAGTGCGATAGATCTAACTTTTCTGAAAATTCAACGTGAGGCTAATAGAATGCCTGCTTCTTTTTTTGATTCGTTGAAAAACTACCTATCTGTTATAAGAGATGTTTCAGACAGTGATTGGTTCTATTCATTTAGAGTTCCGATTTTGGAGTCCCATTTTAATACAGTTTCCAGAACTGGGGATGTCAGGAATATGGGAAAATTTATAAGTGCTCTAGATGTTGCGAGTAAATTGGGATTGGATCCAAATAAATTTTTGACTAAAGAGTACTCTTTGAATGATTTACCCCAGCTCAAGAAACTGCTTGAGGATATGGGAGTTGCAGATCGAGTTGATGTGGAAATAAAAGCTCGTATTGATAAATATCGACCAATTTATGGAGAAGCAGGTAATATATGGGCTACGGGAATGAAGCCGGAAGAGTTTGTTGGCAATGTTTTAGACATAATATTCAGTGTTTTAAAACTGCCTGAAAATATAGAGATACCCGTAGCTTCAATAGTTGCTAATTATATAGTGGATACTATGGTAGATTTTATTGTTTCGGTAGTTGGAGGTTATTTGAGTGCTTCTGTGAAAGGGGTTTTGGATAGTGCGTTGGGGAGTGATGCCCTTGGTTCGGTTATAAAGGATATGGTTAACAATATAAAAGCTGATCCAAATATGTATGAAAAATTTAAGGATTTAGCAGATGAAAATGCAGTTAAAAGTAAGATGAAGGATGTTTTTAACAGTTTTGCAGGACCTCTGTCGGGAATGTTGGAAGAGTTCATGAATAAGGCAACTAATAACTTTACAAAGCTTATAACCAATATGCCTGTGGTTAAAGATTATGGTTTTGTAAAAATACCGTTGAAAGATTTACTGGAAGTTATAATAGGAAACTTTATAAGCACAACGTTTGACATATCGTCGCTTAACTTTTGGGGAGGTTTTGTGGTTGATAAAATGGGGCAGTTGGTTATAGTTGCTAAAGTAAAATACAAGTTGCCTAGTGGAAAAGATATGATTGTGAAAACTACTGCTACCAAGGATTTTAAAGTTGTTGATGTTGAGGCTCCTGCTTCTGTTTACACAATGTACATTGATGGTTCAATGCACAGTAAGTGGGTGCCTTTTATGTATCACAGAGGTAAGTTTGATGTTGATGTTAATGATGATGAGGCTAAGATAACCTATAGAAGTGGAGAGTTTTATTACAACAGAAGAAATGTTAGAACGACTGTGGGAAAGAGTTTAAGTGATTTTAACAACCCTGACACAGGGAGTTTGATATTGAGCAATTCTAAGTTGAATATAGAGGGGATTTTGAAGGAGTTTTTGAATGGAACGTGGAAGAGTACTATATCTGGAGAGGAGGCAATTGAGTATTGGCCGGGGATGATATTTGTAAAGACAACTGGTAAAACTGAAGTTGACACAACATATGCAGAGATGCCTCTCTTCATTGGAAAAGATATTGTTGACTTTGTGCCTAGATTACCCGCTTACTTCTTTGGTAACAACAAATGGAGACTTCCCAGTAAAGTGCTTGGAGATATGCCACCGATTGATATGCAAGTTCCA
>JAMOTN010000029.1 GCA_027062325.1 bacterium | reverse complement strand
TCCGTTAGTAAGTGTTCGGCAATGAAACTCAGGCTTAGGCCTGAGGACCGCGGCCGCGACCTCACGTCGTAATCCGTTAGTAAGTGTTCGGCAATGAAACTTTTCATTATAAATAAATAAGGGAGTCGAAGACTCGTCGTAATCCGTTAGTAAGTGTTCGGCAATGAAACAGAAACTGCAAAAGGGAACATAAAAAAGGAAACCGGTCGTATGGGAGCTCGGGTGCGGGGCCCGGGCTCTCACAGCTGCAAAAGGGAACATAAAAAAGGAAACCGGTCGTAATCCGTTAGTAAGTGTTCGGCAATGAAACCGACGAGCCCCCAACACCCCCAACTGGGGCGTCGGGGGTCGTAATCCGTTAGTAAGTGTTCGGCAATGAAACCGCGCGGGGGCAAAAGCCCCGGGACCCCGCCCGAGCCCGTCGTAATCCGTTAGTAAGTGTTCGGCAATGAAACACAAATGCTTTTGCCGTAAAACCTAGAGTGTTTAGTTTGTCGTAATCCGTTAGTAAGTGTTCGGCAATGAAACCCAAAGGGGGGACACCCGAAGCGAGGGGAACTCGGTCGTAATCCGTTAGTAAGTGTTCGGCAATGAAACTGTGAGAATTTCCGTAGCCCTCTACGAGGGCGATATATGTCGTAATCCGTTAGTAAGTGTTCGGCAATGAAACACTACTTATCATATATATTCTGAATAGGCAATTTTAACCCACTAGTGGGGAAGACGCTTGTACACTTCTTTTTCAAATTTTAAATTGCACAATTAGTATACTTCAAATTAGCTCTTTCTTGAATAGCCCTCGTTTTCAAAATTTTTAATTATTTGAACAATTTTACACTAAACAGCTCCCTCTTCTTATTCTACTTTATTGCAGTATTTACTCTTGTCATTAATGTTGATTTCAATTTACAGCTGCTACTTTTAACTAATACTCATAGAAAACCTAGAGATATATTAAAGTTCCGTTTAATTTTTCGATTAAGACGGTTCAGCTACATATCCCTAAATTTATTTCTATAACTTCCCCCCTCATCAATTTTTTGATTACAAACAGAATATATCCATCGTTATCTCGAATATTATTTTATAATATAAATCATGATAATCCTTAAACCCGGTAAGTTGAGAGTAGAGAAGGGAAGTTTATTGTTTCGGCCTTTTTCTGTTCTTACATCACTAACTTCTACTAATCTTACTGTTTCTACAGGAGGAATTAGCAAAAAAATTGATATTGGCGGAGTTAGTGATGCTCGTTCTTATCCTGAAAAAATTCAAATTCCAATAGCTGCAATTGATTACCTTATAGTTTCACAGAATGTTCAATTAACAACGCAAGCTTTAGGATTATTAGCGAACTATGAGAAAAAAGTAATAATTGTAGGAAGAAATTTGAGTATAAAGTCGGTTATTTTACCGTCTTCTTACTTTAGTGCTTACAAATTACGAGAACTTCAAATGTTATTGACTAACTCACCCTGGAGATTAAATTTTATTATTAAGATAGTGCGTGACAAAATTCAGGAAATGGTAAGTCTTTTTGAGCTAACAGAACTACTGTTTTTGAAAGTGAAGACGGAACATGGAAACTGGACTGATGAGAATGGGGAGGCTGATAGTGAATATAATGGACTTAGATTGTTAAATTGGTTGAAAAATACCAAAAAGCGACTGCATGATTTTTTGAAAGAGTTAGGCAGCTATAAAAAGAGGATAGCTAGGAATCTGGAAACTTATGTAAATGTCTTGGATTCGCAGATTAATACTCTAAGGGGTTATGAAGGAAGAGCTAGTGTATTCATGTTTGATTTGATGAAGAATGTGTTAGGAACTTTTGGTTTGGATCCGGCGTTTAAAAGGCGTGACAGGAAGTCAAATGATTTCTTAAATCTATTCTTTAATTATGCATATACTCTCATATACAACCTTACAACTTGCATACTCTTGATAAAAAATTTCAATCCCTCACTCGGTGTGATGCACATAAAGAGGGGGAGACACTATGCTTTAGCGTCGGATATTATGGAAAGAGTGCGTGTGCTACTCATAAAACATGTGGTTTTTGATACCGTTGTTTTTAATAGGTTTTTGGATGATAAAAGGGGTGACTTAGAAAGATTTTTGAAAGGATTTACGGATGCTGGTAAAAATGTAGGCAATAATGAAAAAAATGAAAGACGCAATTGTAACTCTAATAGTGAATCTTGTTCTAAAAATGATATTGCTATCAATGAGGCTTGTGAGGAAGATGGGGATTTGGGAGATTCTGATGTATTGAGTTCAATTTTAAAGCTTTATTTGGAATGGACAGAAGAGGTAAAGCATCCTTTTAGGAGTAAATATAAAGAATTGAACACGGCACTTTATGGCAAGGATGAGAAGTTGGAGAGTTTGTTGGAAAGTTTGAGATATAATATATGGGTAAGTTTGTTGGAAGAGCTTAGGAGATTGCAGGTAATTAAAGATGTTGCTGCCGAGGATGGCGAAGAGGATGGCCAGAAGAATAGAGAGGAAGATGAATTTGAAAGAATTCTTAGGGCGTTGTTGAATAAGGAAAGATTTGATCTGGATTTTTCATTGGTGGTGCGAGTAGTTTCTGAATGGTTTGAGTTTAGATTATTGAGAATTGTGGAGAGATTTTTGAAGGAGGATATAAGCTCCTTTGAAAAAGCATTGAGAAAGTTTGGAGAGAGAAAAGTTAATGGTTAAGGAGCCAATATAACTACTAAAGGAGTATCTGGAAATGAAGTGGTTAGTGGCTTTTGATATTTCAGATGATAAAATTAGGAGGAAAATTTCTGCTTTGCTCTTAAAATACGGTTGTAGGATTCAATACAGTATTTTTGAAATAGAAATCCCTTTTAAGAAAGTGAATGATTTGTATTGGGATTGTTCTCAGCTTTTGAATAAAGGGGATAGGTTGCTTTTTATTCCCCAAACTGATAATGATTGCAAGGGGCGAATTTATTTGGGAAATAGAAAATTTTTTAGATGGATGATAGTTTAAGAAATGTTTGTATAGTCAAGGGGTATATGTTGATTTAGGAAGAGATGAGAATGGGAATATTGGAGTTTCTAGGAAAAGTTGCTGGAGTTCTTATAAATCGTAAGAAAAGAACTAAACCTCGAACTGTCAAAATTGTAGTGCCGCAAATAGAACGTTTATTGGTTAAAAGAGATGATGGAAAGTATAAATTTAGGCTGACGGATGATGTTTTTTGGGAAGTTGATGCTAGGTGGGAATTTGCTGGAAATTGCTTGGGATTATTTAAGCGTGTAACTCCTATTAGTAGGAGGGTGAGCAGCAGAGAACGTGAAGAGTTAAAAAATGCTTTTTTGAAGCAGAACGTTGATTTGGCGAGGGAGTTTTACAACTACTGTGTGAATTTTGATTGCTTAAATTACATGTTTATGCTTGATAGATTAAAAACTCCAAATATAGCGGATTTGTTCAGAAGTTTGACTGAGGCAGTAACACCTATGAGAAAAAAAGTTGATACTTTTTTGAGGCGGGTAAAGAGTATTGTTGCTAAAGTTACGTGGAATGAAATGAGCTATGGAGAGTTGAAAAAGGTTTTGGATAAGAGAGGCAGGGCTAAGGAGAAAGAGAGAATACGTAAGCAGTGGTGGGCGAACTACAGAAAGCCGTTTTACGAGTTCTTAAGGGGGAAGCACAATTTATCTCCTGCTGAAGAGCAGATGTTGAGGATACTTGATGAATATAAGTATGAATATAAAAAGTTGATTGGTAGGTGTTATACTGCGTTTTCCGATGAGGTGTTCAGTTGGGGAGGTTACAATAAAGTTTTTAGGCATTCTCTAAACAAGAGCTCTGATTTGATAGGGTTATTTAAGTGGGAGTTGAAAGTTAGACATGAGTTGGAATGGTTTTTGGGGGAGCTGGATACACTTGGAAATGGTACTTTTTCGGCTTATGGAATTAACAGATTTTTAAGAGGATTTGTTAACGAAATTAAACGTGTTGTTAGACAGAGTCATTACGATGATATGAGTAAAAAAGAACTTTGGTTTTTCCACGTTAATGCATTTGATATGTTTGGATTTGCTTACTTTTCATTGCTAATCTTGGTTGTGGGATTTATAGAGCAGATGCTAAAGGATACAGAGTTTAGAGATGATTTGTTGGAGTATTTGGCTTTAATGGTGGCATTTAGATTTTTAGATGTTCCTTCGTGGAGTGAGGGTGATTCAAGTTTGTGGGAAGCAAACTTTTTCTTGGCGGAAGAGTTGGGGAGCAAAACTTTCTCTTCGTTTGCTCAGGAATTAGTGAACTGGATAGATGATGAGGTGTTTTCTTATAGGATAATTTTAAATGGTCAGATCAAAAGTTTTATTAATTGGTTTGTTAGTTACGTTGTTCCTGGGAACGTTTTGCTTAATTTAGCAGGTTTTTACTATAGGAGTAATGAGTTGAAGCGTTTGTACAAGGATGTGCTTGAAGTGTTAAAGTGAAAAGATGAATTTTTAGGGAGAGTTGTGTTAGTAAGGGAGTCTTATGACTACCAAGAGGACAAGTGATATGTATGACGGTTTCTAAAAAGATTTACATCATATCTTATGATATTAGAGCGAAAGATAGGACTAGGTATTCTAAAAAGGATAGAAAAATTTTGGAGTTACTTAGAAGGTATGGTGTTGATGTTCAGTTCAGTGTGTTTGCATGTTACTTGTCAAAGAGGCAACTTGATAAGGTGTTAAAAGAGCTTGAGAAAATATTGGATGAGGATGACAATTTGTTTATAACATCTGTTGAAGACAAAGTGTTGAATAAAGTTAAGGCAAATTTAAGGAAAGTTGAGAATTACTTTAAGAATAAGTTTTCTGGTATTATTGCGTAGAGGTTTTGGAGATGATAAGTGAGATTAAGGGAGGTTTTTTGTTTTGTTTTTTAAATTAAGAAATATCCAAAAGATGAGGATCATCATTGTTACCACCTCCTTGAATTGGGGTATTTATAGAAAGATGGGGGAGGTTTGTTTTTTGTGACAGTTTCAAAGAAGTAAAATATAGATAGTGAATTTTTGTTGGAAAATATGGGGGGATAAGTTATGAACGGTTTAGGTGGAGTAATTTTGGGGATGTTAATGGCGGCTGGTTATTTTATTTTTAGCTCAAGTGGCGATAGTGAGGATGGAGAAACTACTAAGAGAAGTAAGAATAAAAGGAATGTTAAATTTAGGAATAGGAGAAAGTTTAAGTTTAAGAAAAAGATGTCAGATGATGAGATTATTAGAATTGTTGAGAAAAATTCAACAGTGACGTTTGGGTATTTGAAAAATAAGATTTTCTGGAGGTTTGATAAAAATTTGCCTCAAGAGTTGAGAGAGGTTGTAGAGAGATGGTTAGGGAATAAAGACAGGCGACCAGTTTTAAGGTGGAGGTTTTTAAAAGGAGAGCGATTACTGTTTCTTACAAGTTATCCTAAATTTCTAGGAGTAAAAAATTTGAAAATTGATCTTTTATCTGTTAAATGGGATATGGTTAGTATTGAGGGAGAATGTAGGGAGTATTTGATGGAAAATGCTAGTTACATAGGAATTAATCCTAAAAAGAAAAGGGTGAGGAAAATTTACTTGAATAGTAGATATTGGAATTATATTAGAAAAAGTGAAAGCGTATTTAGAGAATGCGCGAGAAAACATGGAGTTGATTTGATAAAAATGTTTGGAGGGAGAAGGGAAGCTTTGAAGTTTATTGAGAGAGTTTTAGCTGTTGAATAAATAGTACTATTTTGAAGGAGTGATTACAGTGAATAGGAAGGAAACTCCGGCTCATGTACTCTACTATTATTTTAGGATTTTGCATGATGAAAATGCTGGTGTTAGTCTGAAGGCAGTAGCAGAGTTGCAAAATAGTGTTGAAAAAATTATGGTTAAAATTATCAGAAAAAAATTTCCAGATTTGCCATTCTTAATAATAGAGGATTTTATTGATAAGTACTTGCATAAAATTGAGAAAGCAATGAAAAATAAAACCTTGGCATTTGATCCGAAATCTGGAGAGTGGGGTAAATATTATAATTATTTCAAAACCACTGTTATTCATAGTTGGTCAAGCTATTTGGAAGAAGAGAAGAAAAAGTATCAGCTACAGATTGATAGTTTGGATGATAATGAAAAGTTGGATATTGAGAAATTAGAGAATTTGAATAAGAAGTTTTCTATTCCTCAGCTTGATTACTATGAAGCATTTATTGAAGAGATGAAAAAGTTCCTAAATTTTACTCCTGCTGAATTGGTAGGAATGTTTTGGACGATGTTAAAAAATATTGTGAGAGGTATTCACAGTGTTGTTGATGAGTGCAGAGAAATTTATAAATTTTCTATGCCTGCGGTTGCTAGAAAGCAGAAGTCAAGAGCTGAGAAAAAGTTAAAGGAGTTTTGGAAAACTGTTGAAGAAGAATGGAAAGAGTTTTTCTTAGCAGAAGAAGAATTATCTGAAGTAGTCGAGGAATGTTTAATTGCTTTGTATTTGTGTAGTGAGGAGATGCAAGAAATTGCCAAAGAAGAGTTAGATAAGTTGGAGTTTGAAAGTGCGAAGTTGTGCTGGGAAAAAATTAAAAAATTGTTTTGTCACAAGAAGGTAGTTACATAGGTCCTACAAAATGGAGAAGCTTTAAGACAAACTACTAAGCAGGGAGGGGTCAGCGATGAAGTTGGAAGCATTAAAGAGAAAGGTTGAGGAAATATTAGGAAAATATAATGAGGAGGAAATATTAGAAAAAGCACGAAGTTTGAAAGAAATGTTTGAAGGAAAATATTTAGAAGTGTTAAATGAGAAGGAGAAGAAAAATTATCCAGTAATTTTTTCGGAAGGAGATTTATATGTATTCGAGGGGGCTGAGGATTTTGGGATTTTGATATTAGATGAAGATGGAGAAATGGCAGATGTGGTGCTTGTGAGTAAATATCACATTCTTGCGGATATGCAGGATTGGGTGGTAAGAGATATGAAAGGAGGAGTGTGGGCAGTATTTACAGATGCTGTCTGCACGTTAAGTTTGAATTCGATAAGGAAAATTTGCTATTTAGTTTCTTATGTTCCTGAAGAGGTGGCGGAAGTAATAAAAAAATTAACAGGAGTTGGAGAAGCTTCAAATTTAATTTTATCAGTAGATCTAAAACATTTTATTCTGTCTCGGGGCATACCGTACCTTAAAAAAGGAGACTTTCGGTTAGAAGTTAGATCAATCTTAGCTGAAATAAATTGGAAATTGGTGTATTTCGACGAATTATTAGAAATTGCAGATGTTAAAAAAAAAGAGCAGGTTGTTTTATCGGGTAAATCTGCTCAAGTTATTGTATTAAATAAAGTTTATGAAGTTTTAAAGAGTTACTTATGTCCTCCACAGGAACGGATAGTGTTAGCGGCTGCTGCAGAAGGACCAGAAAAAGTTAAAAAATTTGAAAAGGTGATGGTTAAATTAGTTGAGTATAAAGAAAAGGTTAGTTTGTTTATTGATATATTAGACGAAGTTATGGAAAAACTTGAGAGAGGAAGAAAATATAAGTTGGTTTTTATTAACAAGAGGAATAATCAAAGAGATGAATTAGAGTTTGAGATTGATATGTTACCATTGATTTTAGATAATAAAGGAGATGCCCAAAAAGGAGAAGAACTAAAAGTTATGTTTGCTCTTATGAAGGCAGGGGAAGTTGTGATTGATATTGAAGAAGTATAGGGATTTATGAGGTATAGAGATGGAACGTGGATTAATTTTCCTTGAATGGAAATGTGATTTTACTACTGGTAAGATTAAAAATGGCGGTTTGTGGAAACTTAAAGCTGAGAGGGCAGATTTTATAGATTTTTTAGAGACTAACTGTATTACTAAGGTGAATTTTCCAGTAATTGTGGATGAAGAGTTGGATATTTACAAGATATGGGTTTTTAATGTTGCCAATAAGAAAGAGTTGGGGCGAATTTTAGAAAAAATTAATGTAGGAAAAGAGAAACTTTCATGGTTAAAAGAGCTTGAGGGAGGTCTGGAAAAGTTAAGAGATGAATTGGAGAAAGTTTTATTTAGGGAAAAGGGATATAAGAGGGTTTGGATAGATGTTTTAAAAAGCAATTATTTTGAAGAGTTAGAAATGGAGTTGATTTTAGGATTTGAATTGACTGATATTGGTTTGCATAAGATACTGACAGGTATGTCATGGAATTTGGCATTTTTGATAGGATTTGTTTCTGCGATTTTTGAGAATTTAGGTTTGGAAGTAAGAGAAGATTTAGAAGAGTTTGCCTTTACAGGGGTTTTAAAGGATGGGTATTTGAAGAGAGCTCACGATGAGAAGAAAGCTGAGTTGTTAAAAAAGTTGCCTGAATGTAGAAAAATAGAAGAAAGAAGATTCATTTCGCTTTTAACTTATTTTACAAAAACTTATGAATGGACAGTGAGAAAAGGGGTCAAATTGAATTTTTTGTTGGAGTGGATAGGTAAATTTTTAGTTAAGTTTGAAAGGAACGAGTTGTTTATTCTTTTAAGGTCAAAAGAGAGAAAGAGTGTTAACCCTAGTATAGTACAAAAAAAGCCTGTTGGGGTTTATTTTGGGGGAGATGGTGATAAGAAGGTAGGTATGAATGCTTATGTCCCACCAGATGGTTTTCCAGAGGAAAATGTGAAAATTTACAGGTTTGAAAGTGGCGATGCTTTACATGAAAGCTGCCTGAAAAATTTTCCAAAGTATTTTAACGAATTGAGTGAATTAATAAAAGGCATTTTAGGAAATAATAGAGTGCAAACTGTTCATTTGATGCTTGGAGTTGATGGTGCAGTATACTTAGGTGGATGGTTTGTTGCTGGTTTGTGGAAAGAGTTGCACGGGGTAAATAGTGCTTTAATGGTAAAATATAAGACAGAATTAGTGGTTCACCTCTTGAACTATGTTAGTAGCAATGATAAGTACGAGATTGTTCTTACGTTTTGTCGGGATAGATGAGCTGCATCTCTGCGTAAATTGGGACATTTTTTATTTTGAATTCTTCTACTACGAATTGAAAGTAATCGGCTAGGTCTAAAATTGGATTTGGTGGTTCTTCAAGTCCTCTAAATTCTAAGAAATATTCGAAAGCTTCGACAAATAATTTTGGAAGTTTGGTAACGGGTATGAGTATATTTTTTCTGTTGTGAACGAAAGCGTAATAGGTGTTTTCTTCGTTTTCACCTTTGAATACGACAGTGAGTTTGAATTCTGAGTTGAATAACTTCTCTATAAATTCATAAAGGGATATTTTCATACTTCCACCCCCTTGACTTATTAAATGAAAGGAAAAGGTGGATCTCTAAATATTACTTGAGGATCTTTGAATATTATCTCAATTAGTGTATCGATGAGTTTTCCAATTGTAGAGTTTTTGCTCCCTTTCTTCACAGGACAGCTTTCACATTTACCAAAACTTCGATTATACCATGGACACTTGATAGTAGGGTTATAAGGGCAGCGCAATTTTAGCATGATCATATTGACCACCTCCTTATTGAATAAGAAGGGAGGTTGAAAGAATTTGTGACATTTTATATGGGTTTATATTTTGATAAAATAGGGGTGGGCTGGTCGGGGTGATGTTTTTGTAATTTTCTTTACTTGGAGGTGGGGAGATAATGATATATAAAGTACCGACACCGGTGAATGAGCCGATTTTGAGCTTCGCACCCGGGACAAAGGAAAGAGATGAAACTTTGCGGGAAATTGAAAAGATTTTAAATGGAGAGCCTATTGAGATTCCGCTTATTATTGGAGGAAAGGAAGTAAAGACTGGAAAGACTGTTGAGCTTACGCTTCCTTCTGATTATAAAAAGGTGATAGGGATTGCACATCTTGCGACGGAAAAGGAGCTTGAAGAGGCAGTTGAGGCTGCTAAGGAGGCTCACAAGGTTTGGGCTGAGTTGCCTTGGTATCAAAGAGTTGCTGTGTTTTTGAAGGCGGCAGAGCTTCTCAGTAAGAAATATCGTTACTTTATGGATGCTGTGACAATGCTTGTTCACTCTAAGAATCCTTTTCAGGCAGAGATTGATATAGCAGAGCTTATAGATTTTTGGAGATTTAATGCTTATTATGCGGCAGAGATTTATTCGGAGCAGCCGATGTATTCGCCAACTGGAACGTGGAATCGTGTTGAATACAGGCCGTTAGAGGGTTTTGTTGCGGCCATTCCTCCGTTTAACTTTATATCCATTGCAGGAAACTTGCCTACTTCTCCTGCAATGATGGGATGTGTCGCATTGTGGAAACCTGCTACAAATGTTATTTATTCTAACTATTTTGTTATGAAAATATTGCAGGAAGCTGGATTGCCAGCTGGTGTTATTAATTTTGTACCATCTCGCGGACGCGATTTTGGAGAGTTTGCATTTTCGCATCCTGATTTGGCAGGAGTTCACTTTACTGGATCAAGCAGTACTTTCAATTATATTTGGACAGAGATTGGGCGCAATATAAATAAGTTCAAGAATTACCCAAGAATTGTTGGTGAGACAGGTGGTAAGGATTTTGTTGTGATGCACCCATCTGCTGATGTGAAGGCAACGGTTGTTGCACTTTTGAGGGGAGCTTTCGAGTATCAAGGACAGAAGTGCAGTGCAGCTTCGCGTGCTTATATACCTGCAAGCAAGTGGGATGAGGTTTTGAAGTTGATGAGAGAAGAGGTAGCACAGATGAAAGTTGGGGGACCAGAGGACTTTTCTAACTTTATAAATGCTGTGATTGATAAGGCAGCGTTCGATAAAATAGTAAGTTATGTTGAGTTTGCAAAAGAAGATAAAGACGCAGAGATTGTTGTGGAAGGAAAGTATGATGACAGCAAGGGATACTTTATATGGCCTTATGTGGTGCAGGTGAAAGATCCAAAGCATAGACTTATGCAAGAAGAGATATTTGGTCCGGTTTTGACGGTTTATGTTTATGAAGATGCAAAGTATGAGGAAGTGCTTGAGTTGTGCAATGAGACGAGTCCTTATGGATTGACTGGTGCTGTGTTTGCCAATGACAGGGAGGCTGTGGAAAAGGCAGAAAAAGTTCTCCGTTGGAGTGCCGGAAACTTCTACATTAATGACAAGCCCACTGGCGCTGTTGTTGGACAGCAGCCGTTTGGGGGAAGCAGGGCAAGTGGAACTAATGATAAGGCTGGAAGTAAGTTGAATCTTTATAGATGGGTGACGCCACGCACGATCAAAGAGACGTTCTTGCCACCAGAGGATTGGAGGTATCCTTTCCTAGGATAGGTGGTTTGGAAGTTAAGAGTTAAGTTAAGTTAAGTTAGGTTAAGTTAAGGTTGCGGATTAGGGTAGTGGATAACTGTGTTGGAGAAGGTGATAAGCGGGGGAGGTGAATTCACCTCCCCTTTTTAAATGCTTCTTTTTTAGTGTTTGTTTTGCTTTTTGGGAGTCTATTTATTTGGGCTCTGAACTATTGCTAAGACTTGTCCAACTTACTATGAAAGCGAGAAATATCTGTGGTGTAAATTATTAATTGGCGGGGAGTTAAGGAAATATTGATGAAAAAAGTATTATTAAGTAGTTGCTTGGGAAAATTGGAAAGAATAAGAAAAATAAGCAATAAGGAGAGGCCATCTGCCTCAAAAATAAAATTTAGCAGATATAGATATGCTTCCCCATTTTATCCTTGTGCGGACAAGCCGGAAGGGCATTTTAAATGAGTTTAAAATAGCCATCAATTAGGGGAGTCGTCGTTTAGTGCAAATTTTTGTGCAGGTGTAAATTTTACGCTGCTGTTGGCGTTGGTGGTAGCGTTGACAGTTGCTACATTAGAAGTTTTTTTCCTCAAAAGGTTGTAAAAAAAACAGCCCCAACTTTCCAAAAAGGGGGCATCTTCAAGATATTTGTTGCATAGTGAAGTATGACTTTGTCAAGTCTTCCGTATGCTGCTTTTGAAAAACGGCTTTTACTTTAAAACCTGCTCGATTCCTATGTGAAGTGCAATAACTGCTCCTACGGAAAATTCATAGATTTTTATCGGTGATTTTTCGTATCCTTCTTGTTTGAAGAGTTTCACGATTGCGGTAAAAATTACCCAGTGTCATTGAGCAAAGTAATTAGATGGAATGTTGAATAGGAAAGAGCTAAACATGCGCCAAATTGGGGAAAAAGTGTTAAAATTTAAATAAAAGATTGAAGAAAAATTGAATGATTAAATTGAGGATTGTATGAAATTTAGGGGGTGGTGGAGATGAAAAGAAAAGTGTTGCTAAGTGGAATGTTGCTGTTGTTTTTGGCATTTGTAGGGTTTGCAGCTAATGAGGGAGGCATTGGTAATGGTGCAGGAAATAAAGGGGCTATTAGGGCTGTTTTGAAAAATTTAACGCCGGAGCAAAAACAGCAGATTAGAGAAATATTTATAAATTTGAGAAAAAATGTTGGGGAGATTTTACGTGAAATTTTTAAATTGAGAAGAGAACTTAGAAAAAAGTACTTTGATCCGCAGGCAAAATTAGAGGATGTATTGGCAATAAATGACAAGATAAATGATTTGAATAGGAAAATAATAGATTTAAATTGGAAAGCCCGGCAGGATTTGTTAAAGATAGTTAAGGATCCTAGTGTTTTGCCAGTGCTTGAGAAAAGATTTTTTAGGAGAGGACACAAAGGGTTTACATTTAGGGATAATAGTAAAGGAAAGGGAAAAAATGGATTTTAAGAAAGGTGATTGAGGATAAGGATTTAATTAGTACTAAGAATGCTTTTATGTGCGTCTAAAAAATAAGGAAGGTGGTGGGAGAAAAGGAGAGAATACTATTTTAAAGAGGGGATTATTATGAGAAGAGCGCTTGTTTTGATAGTGGTTTTGATGTGTGGAGTGTATTTTGTTAGTTTAGCAAGGGATTTTACTAGAGGTAGCTATTACTCTTATCCTACTAATTATCCTACTAATGAAGCAGTTTATGGTTATGCAAGTTACGAAAGTTATTATTCATCTACAGAGTCATCTGTAGAGTCTTACCCTTCATATTATCCTTACGATACGGCTACTTATGAACCTAATGAGATTAATGCTACTGAAGCTGTCAATTCAACTGTTAGAGGTGATGATTATACCATTACTGCTTCAAGTGCAGAGACGTCTGTAGTTACCCGAGATGCTACTGTTGAGGTGGTAGGGAATAATGCTACTGTTGAAACTGATAAGGGCACAGTAATTTCAACGAGTACTTATGAGAGTAGGATTAGAACCTCCACTGTAGAAGTGCTTATAAACAGATTGAAAAGGATAAGTATGATTAACAGGAGAGGTTCTGCTGAAGTGGTGGTTTCCTCTAATGAAGTCAGGGTTAATACTGTTAAAAAGAGCTTAATATTGAAGAAGTTGTTTACTAGGAGAAGATCAATAGCTGTTACTGGAGGAAAAAAATTTGTTGGTGTAACTACGAATAGACTTGCTACTGTTGCTGTTGGAGTTAATCCGATTGTTAGAAGGAATAGAAGAAATAGGAGGTCAATAGTGCCAACTCTTGTTAAAAAATTTGTAAAAACTCCGCGAGGATTGGTAAAAGCTACTGGAGAGATGAAAGTTACTCATGAAAATGTTATTGGAAGAGTTAAAACGAGTCGTAAGAATTTGCGCAGTGTAATCAGACAGAAGCTTATTATGCAAAAAAGATTGATCTCTAAAATGAGAAATATGCCTGCAGCTACTGGTGAGCGTGTGTTGCCTTATCCTACTAAGAGGGCAGTTAGGTTTCCTGGTCAGACAAAAGTCCCAGCGGCAGCTTTGCCAAAAGCTTTGCCAGTGGTTGCTCCAACGACTCTGCCAACTTTGCCGGGAATACCAACGGTTCCTACTCCATCGGTGCCAACATTCAAATCTAATGCGCGCTTTATACCGGGTTATAGAAATTTCAGGGGAGTGAGACCAATAAGTTCAAAATAAATAAAGAATCAAAATTTTGGATTTGAAATTAATGATAAGGGGGGCTTACTTAAAATAAGCCCCCTTTTTTATTCGTACTAGTGAAACTTTAGTTGTGGCTGTTTGCAAGCTCAATGTAGTGAGCTGCATTTTTCTTTATCATTTCTATCTCTTCAGGGCGAATCTCACGCAATGGTTTTGCAGGATTGCCTGCCCAAATGATGCCGCTTTCCAATTTTTTTCCCGGTGGGACTACTGCTCCTGCAGCAACAATTGTATTATCAGGAACTACAGCTCCATCTAGAATAACTGCACTCATACCAATGAGACAGTTTTTACCAATTTTACATCCGTGAAGCATTGCAAGGTGTCCAACAGTTGTGTTTTCACCAACCACAACGGGGAGGTTTGGTGATGTGTGTATTACACAATTATCCTGAATGTTGGCTCCTTCTTTTATTACAATATCCTCTATGTCTCCACGCAGTACGGCTCCAAACCATATGCTTGCTTTACTTTCTATTTTGACTTTTCCAATAATGATGGCGGTTTCTGCAACAAATGCATCCTCTGAAATTTCTGGAGTGATTCCCTGCCATTCCTTGATCATTCTGATCGCCTCCTTAAGACACGGTTTATGTTTTAACAAAAGGAATTTTATAGAAGCAGCTGTTTATTTCTCCCTTATAATATTAAACAAAGGAGGGGTGTAGTATGAAGAGATGGATACTGCTGTTTGTAGTTCTAACTTTTGTTTTCAGCTTTGCTTATGTGGATATTCTTTTGAAAAAGGTTGATAAGTATTTCTTTACCAAAATAGCATTTTATGCTGCTAAAACGACAGAAGAAAAAGAGATGTATAGAGAAAAGGCTGAAAAATTGAAGGATAGGATTTTGAAGTATACAGAGAAAATGATAGAGAAGAAAGATTACGAAGGAATTGAGAATTTTGTAAAGCAGATGTACTTTCGCTACAACCAAGATTTAATTGTAATTATGGATCTTGTGAAAGAGATAGAAAAATTGTTGAAATCAAAGGTATTGACGATGTCTGATTGGCAGTTGACTAAAGTTTTGGTTTTGGTTCAGCAGATTGAGTACGAGTTCAGAAATGTTGATGTTGAAGCTTATATTCAGGATGCTGTTAGCAGGTGGAAAAATGGGAAAAAAGATGATGAGATTGTTGGTTCGAGTCAATCTCAAAATACGGGGGGGACCACTAAAAAGGCTAAGTGGCTTGTGCTCGTTTATATAAATGCAGATAATGACTTGGAAAGTGCTGGAATAGACGATATAAATGAGATGGAAAGAGTGGGAAGCGACGACGATGTTAAGATTGTGGTTCAAATAGACAGAGCAGAAGGTTATGATGCCTCAAATGGAGACTGGACTGGAGCACGCCGTTATTACATAACTTTGGATATTGATAATAAAAAGATAGGTTCTCGATTACTTGCAGATTTAGGAGAAGTGGATATGGGGGCAGCATCCACTCTCGTTGACTTTGCTAAATGGGGAATGAAGAATTTCCCAGCTGAGCGTGTAGCACTTGTTATATGGAATCACGGTGCTGGTTGGAAGGCACCAATTCACAAGGGAGTTTCTTACGATGAATCGAGTGGAAATAATCTGGATTTTTGGGCTTTGAAGAGTGCTTTAAGACAAATAAGAGATGTTCATGGTGGGAAGTTAGATGTAATTGCTTTTGATGCTTGTTTGATGGGGATGATAGAGGTTGCTTATCAGCTTAAAGATTTTGCTCATGTGATGATAGGAAGTGAACAGACAGAGCCGGGTGATGGTTGGCCGTATGATGAGATTTTGGCGCGTCTCAAAAAGAAGCCAGATATGGATGGTAGGGAATTTGCCAAAAATGTGGTTGAAGCTTATGTTAAGTCTTATGAGGGTGGAATTCAAGGATGGGGAAAGGTTACCCAGGCTGCGATTGATTTGGATAGAATAGACGAGTTAGCCAAGGCTGTAGATAATTTTGCTGTGCGTATTCTTGAATTAGCTAAAAAGAGTCCTGAAGTTTTAAGTTTAATTGCAAAGGCAAGGCTTCAAACAAGAGACTACGATGATCCAGATTACTGTGATCTTTTAGGTTTTGTGTACAATGTATCTCAACTTTTAAAGAGTAAAGATCAGGAGATAGGCAGATTAGCCTTAGAGGTTATCAAAACTCAAGGAATAGAGTTGGTGACATCTTTACAAGATAAGAATAAAAAAATTTTTAATGATCCAATCCACATTGAGTTCTCCAGACCTGCAGAGATTCATTGGGGGATAAACGGTTGGAAAGTACCTGATAAAAAGTACTGGCCTTTTGGCAGCAAGTTGCGTGAAGATAAAAAGTGTGTTGTGACTCCTTTTAGGAAAGAGGGAAATAAGTGGGTTGTTGAGATTGGGCCATTCATAGGTGATGAAAGAGTTGATGAAATAAACTATGTGATTCATTACTTAGATGATGATAGTTGGTCGAGTGAAGGTAAAATAAAGAATGCCAGTGTTGTTTACTCTTCAGGTGTTGTGTTTGCAGAAGGGCATACGCCGGAAATGGCGGGAAGTTTTGGTTTGAGTGTGTATGTTCCTTCGGTTTTAAATTACATGATATCTTATAAAAACCTTGATTGGGCAGCTGCTACTCACTGGGATGAGTTGATAAGTTTGAAGCCAAAGTTTGTGAGGAATGGAAATGCATTGTTAGTGATGAATCAAGGGAGTTTGTATGCCAATATGGTTTACGGTAAGTACTATGCCCAGATATTGAGAGGAGCAGGATACGTAGTGGATATTTGGATTCCAGAGGTATTTGGGCCGGTTAATGCTAAAGTTTTGAAAAATTACAGAGACGCAGTGGTGTTTTGGAGTGTCGGAGGAAATCCTGCTAGTATTAGTAGATTTGAAGTGGCAGAACTTTATAAGTTTTTAAGAGGTGGCGGTAGAGTTGTTATGATGGGAGTAGGAGTGGAGCAGCTTGAGTTGGCAGATGATGCTTTGAGACGTATATTCAAAGTTGAATTTGCTAGGGATGTAGAAGGAGTTAAATTGCGCTTGGAAGATGAGGTTTTTGCTTTGAGAACAGCTGGAGCCAATACGGCGATGGCTCTTCCTACGGTGTTTGATGTGGTGAAAAGTGGGGGAGCCAAGACTGAGGTTGTTGGAGAATATGTTAGTGGGGATAAAGGTACTAATTTTATTGGAGCAGCTGTGATTTTGACAAAGACTAAACGCAGCGTGCGTGTGATAAGTGGTGTTGGGCTTGAGAATTTCGCTCGTGTTGATGAGGCTGCTAAGTTTGTAAAAAGTGTTGCAGAAAAAGTTTATGTTCCAACTTTAGCTGATGGAATATAAGTTTAGCTCAGTTGAGTAGAAGTAGAAAGAAAATTAAGAGAGGAGGCGGTATAAATTATGATAGAGAAGAAGTTAGTGAGGAAGTTGGAGTTGTTATTAGTAGTGGTGGTCTTCGCAGTTACCTCTTTGAAGGTTTTAGCCGGGAGCAATAGACTGGCAATTGCTACGCTTGTATTTGGGGAGATTAAGGTAAAAAGAGGGCACAATGAGTTTGAGTTGAAGGAAGGAGCTGCACTTGAGAGTAAAGATGTATTGAAGTTGGCTCAGGGGGCTAATTTAGAGTTAAGGTTTGATAAAGGACACGTTTTACGAGTAGCAGGACCTGCACTTTTAAAACTTTATCCAACCACTGTTAAGCTCAAGAGGGGAAAGGTATGGTTGAATGTTGTCAAGACTGATCAGGGCTTTAGAGTAGTCACGCCTTCTTTTGTTGCTGCAGTTAAAGGAACCTGTTTTGGTGTTGATTATAGTTATAAATCTAGAAGTGGTAAGGCAGTTGTTTGGAGAGGATTAGTTGTTGTAAGGAGTAGCAAGCAGAAGCGCTATGTTGGAGAAAAGGAAGCAGTTGAATATAAAAGTGGTACATTAAAGTACACAGATTTTGATTCTGCAGTGCTTGATTTTGCAGCTTTTAATAATTGGAACGATTACCTTGTAAAAAAAGCTTATGATAATTGGATGAGTTACTGTGGTAAAGATGAGAATAAAGCGGAGTATTGGCATACAGTTTATTTGAGGTTGAAGTTAAAAAGCTTGCGGTTTGGAAAGTGATGTGAAAATGTGTGTAGAAAATTTAAAGGGGGGCTTTTAAAGCCCCCTTTTTTTATTTGTTTCATACTCATAACAATTCTACTTCACACCTTTGGATTTGAGGAATGGTGCATATTTTCTATCAGTTACCCCAATGTGGTTTGTCAGCCAATTCTTTAAGAAGTTTAAAACTTCAAAGTTAACCGTAGCTTTTCCAGCTTTAAAGTTATGTAAAAACGCTACTACTTTGTCGACAAGTTTCTTGTGAATTTCTTTGTGAATGTCTGTTTCTGGATAACCGTATTTCTCAAATAGTTCCTCTTCTGTTTTGAAGTGGTAATCTGTATATGAAGTGAGTTCTTCTAAAATGCTTTCCAATACAGCGTGGTCTTTGCCAGTTTTGAAAGCTTTGTATAGATTGTTTACCAGGTCAAATAATTTTTTGTGCTGGGAATCGATTATTGAGATGCCCAGTGTGAACTGTGGACCCCAAGGCATAAAATCACGGTTAATACCCTCTTTTTCTTCAAAAATCGTAAGGAGTTTATTGAAGGTGGTAGAAAGTTCATAGAATGCCTTGAGAGTTACAGTTGTTAGAATTTCATGAGCTCCTTCAATATTTCCACTTGTGAGTAGCTGCTGGATGTCAGCTACAGAGCGGTGAAGAGTGGAATGCAGATCTTCAATTATAAGTAAAATTTCACGTTCTTTTTCATTGCTTGGTGTGTAAGATGCAAGGAGCTTACCTAAGAAACACTTATTTGGATCAACTTCAACCTCTGGTGGTTTAGCTTGAATGAGGGCGCTTATGACTTCATTAATCCATTCATAGTGTTTCGTAAAGGCTGTTTTAAATGCAGTGTAGCGAGAAGCTTCTTTAAGGACAACATCTTGAAAGTCGCTGCTTATGGAGATGTTAGCTAACATTGCCGTATTCTGGTTTGCGATGATACTTAGAACGTTAGTGGAAGTTTTGAGAAGTTTATCGAGCTTTTCAAAGTCTTTAATGTGTTCATTTAATTGAACAGCTTTTTCTGCTACGGCTTCTATTATGTTTGACATAGCGTTCATTTGTTCTTTGACGTTAGCTAGAGTTGCATACTGTTCTTCACTTGCAGCTGCGACATTATTAGCGTATTTGTCGATATCTACGACGTCTTCTGCAATTTCTGCAACAGCTTTTACACTTGCAGTTATTTCCTCACGGATTGAGCTTATGATTTCGGATATGCGTTTTGTAGCTTGCTCTGTTTCTTCAGCAAGATTTTTAACTTCCTGGGCTACTATTGCAAATCCTTTTCCAGCTTCTCCAGCTCTGGAAGCTTCAATGGAGGCGTTTATAGCAAGAAGGTTTGTTTGTTCAGCTATTTGTTCTATAACATGTGATACTTCCAGAATGTTTTGAGAACTCTCGAATAATTTTTCAATTCTTCCTTTTACATGCTCAGCCTTATCACGTGCTATGGCTGTTTTTTCTACTGTGTGGAGTATGCTCTTGTTTATGTCTTCTATTGCGATATTGAATTCGTTAAAGGAATTAAGAGTATTTTTGATGGTGCGGTTTGCCTCTTCTGATACTTCAAGCATTGTTTGAGAAACTTCATTTGATGTTTCAGAGTGTTTTTGGATTTTGTTTTGTAGGTTTTCCATGAAATTTCTTATTTCTAGAATAACCTGTGATTGGCTGGTGAATGCTTTCAACTGAGCCACAGTGGCTGCAGCAAATCGAGCAGCAAATTTAAGAAGCGGTTTTATAAATTTTGGAAATTTTTCAAGGTTTGGGAATTTGTTAAATACGAAAAGTTCAAATGGTCGGATCTCTTCTATGGCTGCATTGGAGTGCTTATTAAGTAATTCTTGTTTTTTCTTGATCTGAATTGGGATGTGGAAAATCGCAATAAAGGATAGCAGCAATGGAATGTAGTTTAAGAAAATAAATTTGCTACCCCATAAAACTGATGCCACGATCGATAGAAATAGTACAATCAAACATGCCCTAATTTGAAATTCGGGAGAAATTTTTCTGAAAAAATTCATAGACATACCCCCTTATATGTACTTAAAGATTTTAGAGTGCTTTTGTTAGGTACACTACTAGTTTAGCAAATTTTGAAAGTAAGTGATTTATATATTTTTCTAGCTTTTGTAGGGGTTTGCAGTTCTAAAATTATAAGATTTGATATACTAAAACATAAAAGAATGAGGAGGGATTTTTATGGATATAGTTTTTAATAACTGCCTTATTCCGGATTTCTTTGAGATGAAATGGAGAAAGGTGAGTGTTGGTATAGAAAATGGTGTAATTTCTCGCATCAGTGATAAGCCTTTGAATGGTAAAATAGTGATCAATGCGCGTGAGAAGTTTTTAACTCCGGGGCTCATAGATTGTCACTGTCATATTGAGAGTTCATACCTTGTTCCTGCTAATTTTTCAAAAGTAGTGGCGTCGTTTGGGACGCTTCACGTTGTTGCAGATCCGCACGAGATTTCCAATGTTAGAGGTAAAGAGGGATTTCTATTCTTTGTTGAGAATGCTAAACATGGTGTTGCCAATATTAAATTTGCGGTTTCTTCATGTGTTCCCGCTACAGAATTCAATACAAGTGGTGGTAGGCTTGGAAAAGAAGAGATTTTTGAACTTCTAGAGTTGCAGGAGGTTGTGGCTTTAGGTGAGCTCATGAATGTTCCGGGAGTTGTCCAGGGATTAAGTTTTTATCCAGATATTATAAAGAGAGCGAAAGAGTTGGGAAAGAGAGTTAATGGGCATGCACCTCATTTGGATGATGAAATTTTGAAGAGATACGTTGCTGCAGGGGCGGAAGATGATCACGAGAGTTATTCTTACGAAGAATTGAAAAAAAAGATAGAACTTGGAATGAAGGTTTTTATAAGAGAGGGAAGTCCTGAAAAAACAAGGCCTGATGCCTATAGAATTTTGAGAGAGTATCCTGATGATGTGATGTTTTGCACGGATGATAAAACAATCGAGGATATTTTAAAGAAAGGCCATATAAACTACAACGTTAAAAAAGCTATTAGAAATGGTATACCTGAGATTTTAGCTGTAAAAGCGGCCACTTACAATGGGCTTAAGTACTATGGGCTTGAAGAGTATGCAGAGATAAAAGTTGGGAATAAAGCATGGGTGGTTTTGTTTGATGAGGATTTTGATCCTGTTGAGGTAGTTGTTGATGGGAAATTTATGAGGCAGATGAGCGTTGGATTTGATATACCGGCTGAGTTTCTGAATACATTCAACTTGCCTGAACAAAAGGATGTGCCTACTCCTGATTTGCGCGATGTTGCTATGGTGGCTTCTGATGGTACACTTATAACTCACAAGTTAGATCTTGGAGAAAGTATGAAGGAAGATTACGATTTGGAAAATGATATTCTAAAGATAGTTGTTTATGAGCGTTACGGGCATGGAAGAAAAGCAGCAAGTTTTATAAAAGGGTTTGGTTTGAAAAGGGGAGCGATAGCTACTTCTCTTTCACATGATTGTCATAACATTTTGGCTGTTGGAACCTCGGATGAGGCTATTTTGAAAGTGATTAATGCAGTAATTGATATGCAGGGGGGGCAGGCTCTGTTTGATGGTGAGAAAATTTACGAGTTGCCTCTACGTGTTGGAGGAGTTGTTTCCGAAAAGGAGCCGGTTATTGTGGCAAGCGAAGTTAGAAACTTGAAAGATCACGCTCGTCTGCTTGGAAGTAGTTTAACTGATCCATTTTCAACTTTGACTTTCATGGCTTTGGAGGTCATCCCTCATCTTAAATTGACAGATAGAGGTTTGTTTGATGTTGATAAGTTTGAGTACTTGAAATAGAGTTTTTGAGGTGAATTTTATGGAGAAAGTGGAAAAGATAGTAATTATTCCTGCACGTCTTGAATCTAAAAGGCTTCCTAGGAAGATGCTTCTAGAAGTGAAGGGAAAACCACTTTTGTATTATACATGGAAGAGTGCTGTAAAAAGTGGATTTAGAGTGGTCATAGCAACTGATAGTGGGTTGATAAAGGAAGAGCTTGAAAAGTTTGGGGCAGAGGTTGTTATCACTGGTCCTGCAGGCTGTGGAACAGATAGAGTTGCTCAGGCTGTAGATATGTTGGGAGTAGGTGATGAAGTGATCGTAGTAAATCTTCAAGGGGACGAGCCTTTTATTGATTCAGAATTGGTAAAGGATGTAGCAGAAGAGGTTGCAGGGCTAGAAGATAAAGTTATAGCTACGGCTGCCACCTACCTTTCAGAGGATGAGGCTCAGAACCCTGCTAAAGTAAAAGTTGTTTTGAATAAAGATGGGTACGCTATGTACTTTTCGCGTGCAGCGATCCCTTTTGCAAGGGAAGAGAGAAAAGAGGGTTTTTTGCTTCATGTTGGGATATATGCTTACAGAGTTTCAACGTTACGAGCAATTTCAAGACTTGAGGTTTGTGATCTGGAAGAAACTGAAAAGCTAGAGCAGCTAAGATGGATGTGGCATGGTTATCCTGTAAAGGTTGTTTATACAAGTTATAAACCGTTTGGTGTTGATACTCTTGAGGATTTTGAGCATTTTAAAATGTTTGTAGAGAAGAACCAGAAATGAGAGTTTAAACAGGAGGGTGATAGTATGGAAGTTAATTTAAAAATAGCTTGGAGTGCGTCGCATCAAGAGTTTATAATTTCTGATTATTACTATTTTGGTTGGTTTGATAAAAAGCTAAGAGAAAAAGGGATAGTAATTGATGAAGTTGATGAATTTGAGAGGCTTGAAAATTACGATGTGATAGTGTTCAACTATCCAGAGATTTGGTTTTCGGATGAAGAGAAAAATATGATAGATAAGTGGCTAAATTATGGTAAAAAGATAATGTTTCTCGCTTACTACAAGAATGAAGATAGGGTAGCAGAACTTATAAATGACGTTGTTGCTAAATATGGGTTGAAGTTTAACTACGATCATGTTAAGGATGATAAGAGCAATTGGCAAGGAGATCCATATTATGTGGTTACCAGTGAGTTGAGAGAATACAGTGAGGGTGTCAGTAAGATATGTTTTCCTTGTACTGCTAGTATAGAATTAAGTGATGGTTATGTGATAGCTAAGACAGAAGATGAACGTGTAATAGCAGCTGGTAAAAAAGTGGGCAAAGGTTTGCTTGAGATATACGGAACATGTGTATTTTGGGATTCTTTTAGTGCGAAAATATTGGATAATTTTCAATTTTCGTGTAACATTTTGACACAGAGAGCTAAATAGAGGTATATTGAGCCAAAATTTTTAAAGGGGGTGTCTTGAGTGTTTGAAAAATTAGTGGAAAAAGTGCATCAAAAGGGTGTTGAAAGGATTTACTGGAAAAACATAGAGAGAGTGTTGGCTGGTTTGTTTGACACAAGTAATTTTTGGAGGCTTGTAGATCATGCTGATATGCCAGTTCCTTATTTGAAAGTTGTGTTGGAAGTTTTGTCGGATGAGGGACTTGTAAGGGTAGAGGCTGATGGTATTTACCTTACTGATAAAGGAAAAGAATTTGCTAAGGAAGCAGGAGTGGCTCCTCACGTGGAGTATAAGTGTCCTGCTTGTGAAGGCAGGGGAGTTGCTTTTTGGCAGGATAAAGAGTTTTATAGAAAGTTTGTTGAAATTGCAAAAGATAGGCCAGGTGCAATCCAGGATTTTGATCAAGGAGCAGTTACTCCTGAAACTACAATTTCTCGTGTTCTTCACATGCACAGCCGTGGTGATATTGAGGGTAAAGAGATAATTGTCATGGGAGCAGAAGATGATTTGACAGGGCTTGCTATTGCGTTGACTCAGAAGGCTAAAAAAGTTTTGATTATTGATATAGATGAGCGCTTAATAGAATTTGACAACAAGTGGATTAAAGAGCTTGGTTTGAAAAATGCTGAAGCTCGCGTTTGGGATTTGAGAAATCCTTACACAGAAGAGTTTTTGGGCAAGTTTGATGTGTTTGTAACTGATCCTCCGGAGACTCCAGCTGCTTTTAAAGCTTTTATTGGGCGTGGTATAGCGACTATTAAAGATAGAGGAGGAGTGGGATACTTTGGTCTTACTCTTCGTGACTCTTCTATTTACAGGTGGAAACAATTCCAGAAGGAGTTAGTTGAATTTTACGGTGCAGTAATTACTGATATAATTCAGGACTTCAATCACTACATGAACTGGGATTACCACGGGAATACCGTTGCAGCTCGTGTGGCTTTGACCGAGCAAAAGGTTCCAGATTTTATTTGGTATAAGTCTGCATGGTATAGGATTGAGCTATTGCCGGGATTCAAAAGAGTGAATGATCCAATTTCTGATGAAGTGTTCTATTTGGATGAGGAAGGTAGCACTACTTAATTTAGAAGAGAACGCTACTTACTCGAGTAGTAATAATAGAAGATTTTACCCCCCGCTTGCAAGCGGGGGGTTTTTTAGTTGACCTAAACTGTAATATTTAAATACTGACCTACTAAATAGCTGGTTCCTGCGGTTTGAGTGTTAACTGTATCCTGAGTATTGCCAGCCTTTTGAATTGTTTGATTTTGTACTTCTTGATTTGCTCTTACGTGCATCCGTCTCCTGACTTGAGTGTCTATTTGAGGTTGATTTTGTGCATTATCTCGCTGCATTTGCTGATTTTGTAGGCGATTTTGCTGTGTTGGTTGAGTTTTTTGGGGTGGTTGCGATTTGATTTGATAGTAATTACCTGTCCCACTTACAGCTCCAATTTTTACCATATCAATCGACCCCTTTCTTATATTTAATTTTAACTCCTCTTCTCCCCACTGCTCCAAGACTCCTTCTTGTAGTTTATCCAACTCCGCCAACAAGAAGCTTGGCTATCTTTATTGTTGGTTGTCCCTGAGAAACTGGTGCTCCCTGGCCTTCCTTACCGCACATGCCTCCACCAGAATCCATCTCAAAGTCATCTCCAAATGCTACAATACTCTTCAAAACTTCGGGACCATTTCCCGCAATTGTTCCGCCTCTTATTGGATGCGTTATCTTACCATTTTCTATCATGTAAGCTTCGCGCATGGAGAAAACAAAGTCACCTGTTATAACATCAACTTGTCCGCCTCCTAGGTACTTTACGTATATACCTTTTTTGACAGAGGCTATTATGTCCTCTGCGCTTCCGTCCGGTTTTGTTGGGGTAATTATGGTGTTTCTCATTCTTGGAATTGGAAAGTGCTTGTAAGTTTGTCTACGACCATTGCCTGTGGGCTTCATGCCCAGTTGAAGAGATGATTTTAGGTCTAACATGTATCCAACTAAGATTCCATTTTCAATGAGAGGAGTTTTTTGTGAGGGGATGCCTTCATCGTCGAAATTGTAACTTCCATAAGATAAAGGAACGGTTCCATCGTCTATTAAGTTTAAATTTTCAACAGCGATTTTTTCTCCTAATTTTTTGGAAAAGACGGAGGTTTCGTTGGCAATTGAGTCTCCTTCAAGTGCATGGCCGCACGCTTCGTGAAAGACTATGGCGCCTTGTCCATGAGCAACAACTATTGGAAAGTTTCCTGCAGGTGTGGGACGTGCAGAGAAGTTTACCTCGGCAATTCTTATAGCATCTTCTACTAGTTCGACGAGGTCAAGCTCTGATGCCGGTTTTGAAAATGCCCGAGTTTTATAAGAAAAGTCTGTATATCCATCTTTTGTGGCAATAATTTTAACGAAGGATCCTGTTTTTACATAATCATCCTCTGCTGTTACTCCGAGTGAGTTCTTGATGAATATGCTCCTTGCACTTTCTCTTACCAAGCCCATAAATGACTGTGTGTAAGAGTAAGAGAAAGCTTTGTCTATGGCTTCTCTTAGTTTGCTGACTTTAATCTCCGGAGATGATATTACTGCTTCATGAGTAAATTTTTCTTCAGCAGGGGAGGTAAGTTCTATTCCTATCTTCGATGTTGAATAGTTACGAACCATACTCTTTACGAATTCAACAAGTTCATCAATTCCACGCTTTGATAGATCGGTTGTATAAGCGTGAAAAATTGAACCTTTATTAAATACTCTTATGGCTACGCCACGTCTTAAGGAGGAGGTTGCTGCAGTTATGCTCTTGTTTTCTGCGGTTATACTTTCCTCGCTTGCCTCTTCGAAGAAAAACTCAGCAAATTCAAAATCTTCAAGTGACTTTAAAGCATTGGAGGCAAGCTCTTCAAGATTGTACTTTTCTTTTAGTTCTTTGATCTTCATATTGATCCCTCCAATTAAGATTATTGTTTGCTTTTTGGTGAAGTTTTAGAAGGAGGAAATTCAGCAGCAAGTTCACCGTAAGCTTCTCGCCACTTTTCTCCTCCATCTAACCATATTCTTCTCTTACAACTCCAACTAGTTCGTGGGATAGGGTTTAAAAATGCTACTAAATTTTTGACAAACGAAGCGTTTTCAAAGCATGGCCAAAATCTCCAAAAAGCTTTTCCAACTATCAACTTTTTAGGTACTGTTCCCCAGAATCTGCTATCTAAACTGTTGGGGCGATTGTCTCCCATAACAAAGAAAGAGTTAGCTGGGACGACAAATTCGCTTCTACCAGGCGGAAATACCTCTGAGGAACGAAACTTTACATACGGTTCATTAAGTTTTTTCCCGTTTATGAAAACTTGGCCGTTTACTATTTTAATGTGATCTCCGGGAAGTCCGATAACTCGCTTTATAAATTCTTTGCTAGGATCTTTCGGGAATTTAAATACTATTATGTCACCGCGTTTGATTGGCTTAAAGTGGTAGACAAACTTATTAACTAAAATCCTGTCTCCATCCTTCAACAAAGGAAGCATACATTCACCAACAACTAGAGATGTCTGAGTTACGAATTTTATTATTAAGAATGCTATCAACAGAGTTTGAAGTATCTCCCAGATAAATTTGGAAGTTCCTTGGGGAGTTTTAGTTTTGTTATCAGTAGAAACGTCTTGCTGTTCTTGTTTGTCTTCGAGGTTTGACAAAACAATCACTCCTTTTCCACGATGCCTAACAAGATCCAGCCTCTTGAGTCTGTTATCTTAACGCTGATTTTATCAGATGGAGCGATTTTATCCAATTGTAGGTTGTGGCTTTTGTTTATAACAACAACTTTATTATTGAACATTCTAGCTTGCCATCCGCCTTTTTTAGCTTTCTTTTCAATAATTACTTCGAATGAACGATTGAGAAAACGCTTGCTCTGTTGTTTAGAAAGTGTCATTACAGTTTCTACGAGTTTTTCGAGGCGTTTTTTTCTCAGCTCAATAGGAAGTTGAGGAAGGCGCGTTGCGAATGTGCCTGCCCTTTCTTGATAGTAGTAGGTATAAGCTCCATCGAATCCTATAATTTTTACTGCTTCCAAGGTTTTTGTGAAGTCGTCTTCTGTTTCTGTTGGGAAACCAACCATCAAGTCTGTGGTTATAGTTGCAAAGTTGTTTTTATCCAGCTCCTTTATATAATTTACAATCTCTAAGTACTTTTCAAAAGTATAGGGGCGATTCATCTTGGAGAGAATTCTATTGCTTGCGCTTTGAAGAGGGAGATGGAACCAGCGTCCGATCTTTCTAGAATTCATTACAAAATCTACAACTTCTAGAGATAGGTCTTTGGGATGAGATGTTGTAAAAAAACACCAAAAATTTTGGGGTATGGAGTCAATGTCTTTTAACAATTTAAGAAATGAATAGCCTATGTCTTTTCCGTAAGAATTGACGTTTTGACCAATTATTGTTATGAGCTTGTACCCGCTAGAAGCGAGTTTTTCGATGAATTTGCAAATTTCGTCAGGCTTAACACTGCGCTCACGGCTCCTTGCAAAAGGAACGGCACAGTATGAGCAGAAATTATTGCATCCTTCAGAAATTGCTACAAAAGCTGAAGGAAATTCTTCTGGAGTGTAGATATTTAGCTTTGGTTCAGTCAAAGATTCTGTGTTTAGGAGAAAAGCACTGTTATCTAGATTTTCACTTTTCATATAATATGTGCGAATTAAATTTGGTATTTTGTACATCTCGGTTATGGGAACAAGGATAATGTTACTGTCGGGCGAAATTCTGTCTTTTACAAAGTGTGGAGCGCAGCCAGTTAATATGGCTAATTTGCCGGAAGAGGCAAGCTTTTGAGCAGTTGCTAGTGCTATATCTTCTGGTTTTTTACGGACAGCACAAGATATGACTATTCCCACGTTAGCTATTTGTTCGTCCACAATTTCGAATCCTGAGCTTAAGAGAAGTGTTTTCAATTGTGAGGCGTTAAAGACATTTGCTTGGCAACCAAAAGTTATTATTGCTACTTTAATGCTATGGAACTTGTTTTGATTCACTTGCTACCCTCCTTTTTCTTACAAAAATATTTTACACCTAACCCTTTAAATTTTGCTTGGGTGTTTGGTAATCTATAAACTATGAAAAAGGTGGCTGTTTTTGGAGCAACTGGTAGCATAGGAAAGCAGGCTTTGGATGTCATAGATAAACTTGGTTGGCAGGTTGTTGCTGCAACAGCTGGGAGTAATTTACATCTTTTACAAGAGTTGGCTTATAAATATTCTATTCCGCAAATAGCTGTTAGAAGTTTAAAAAATGAGCTGGCTGATGATTTGGTAAAAAGAAATAAGCTCATAAGTTTTGCAGAGGCTATTGAAGTAGCAAAAGAAAAAGCTGATGTTGTTGTAAATGCTGTTTCGGGATTTGCGGGCTTGGAGATAACAATTGCTTTTTCTAATACTTCAAAGAGGATAGCCTTGGCTAACAAAGAAAGTGTTGTTTGTGGGGGAAAATTGCTTAAAGGAGTTAAGGCTGAAATTGTTCCTATAGATAGTGAGCACACATCCCTACTTATGCTTTCTGAATTTGTGAAGAGGCCATACATAGCAAGGTTTGGGATAACGGCTTCGGGTGGAGCTATAAGAGATGTTGATAATCCTAGGGATTTGAGTGCAGAGGAAGTATTAAGGCATCCAAATTGGAATATGGGAGCTAAAATAACAGTTGATTCTGCGACAATGTTTAATAAAGCTTTGGAAGTGGTAGAGGCTTGTTGGTATTTTGATGTAGATGTGGAGGATGTTGAGGTTGTTTTGCATAGGCAGAGTTACGTTCACTCATTTTTAAGGTTGGTTGATGGATCTTTGATTTTTGCTGTTTCTGATCCGGATATGAGGTTTGCTATAAACTATGCTCTTACATATCCAGAAGTTAGGGGTAGTTTTAGAAAAGAGTTCAATGTGAATGGAGATATGGAGTTTTGCCGTATAGATGAGGAAAAATATCCTTTGTTTTTTTATGCGCTTGATAAGTTTAAAAGTTACGGAGAAAGTGCTATGGTAGCTTTGAATGCGGCTGATGAGTGTGCAGTTGAGGATTTCTTGAGGGGGAGTATAAGATTTGGGGAAGTGATTGATCGAATTATAGATGTGGTTGAAAGAGTAGAGTTAAAACAGGAATTTACCACTATCCGCGAGATAGAGGAGTTTGACAAATATGTTAGGGAAAGATATAAGGAGACTTTTGGTAAGTGAAATAAATGCTGGCTCCGTAGATTTGGATGAGCTTAAGGGAAAAAGGATTGAGTTAGTTGTTGATACCGATTTCTACATTTATTCTAAACCTGTGAAAGAGTTAAAGAAATTAGATGAGGATTTTTTGGAGAGGAATAAGCAGCTTATATTTGGAACAAAGGAAAATTTAATATATACCATATTCAAACTGAAAAATAATTGGGTTGCAGTAGCTCATATAGAAAGTAGCATTAAAAATTTGATAAATGACTTGGGGAAAAAAGAGATAAAAGTTAAAAAAGTGTCTTCTTTACCTGCCACATTTTTGAAAAGTCTTGATTATAAGAAGAATAATGTAGGATATGTTTTAAAGGCCGTTCCAATTGTTTATGTGGAGTTAAATGAGGATAATGTTAAAATAACTACCATTCCTATAATATCCTCAACTGAGTTTATACTTAGGTTACCTCAAATAGTTGTTTTAGCTAGAAACAGCGGAATCTCTAGTATAACAATATACTCTGATACTGAAGTTGAGGGTTACGAGTGTTTAAACATTTGGAATTTGAATTTTATTGGGATATTAGAAGATGAGTTTTCTGTATCACGGGATATTTTGTTGATTATGTTCTTTTTGATTTCCTTAGTGGGTGCCTATCTGTTGATGAATAAAGCTTTGGTGGTTAGGAAAATCATGTACGATGAATTGATTAGGATGAAAGGGGCTTTTCCCATTTTTAAAAAAGTAGAGGATGATTTGAAAAAAGAAGCAGAGCTTTACAAAGAGTTAGTTAGTATGACAAAATTTTCTAATGTTAGTGCTATTATGATGGTTATGAAAAAAGTTTTTAAAAATCTTCCACTTAATTCATGGGTGAAAAAAGTTGAATTTTCAGGAGGAAAGTTTACTTTTGTGGTTATGACTAAAGGTTTTAAAGCTTACAGAGGGTTGAGTGATTGGTTGAGTGAGGAGGGATACAAGATATTGTCGGCTAATTATGATGGGGACAATGGAGAGATAATGTTTGAGATTGATGTTAAGAGGTGAGCTGTTTGAGTAGAGAAGATATAGATAAAGTTGTGCTAACATTATTGATAGTTATTTCATTGATTTATGGAAGATTTTTTATCGAGTGGTTTAAGAAGTACAACAGCTTAGGAAAAGAAGTGGAAGATTTGAAAACTGAGTTTGAGTTGATAAAACTTAAGTACTCTTCACCAGTCTTGAAGGAAATTTTTACCGAGTTATCAAAGAGAAAGAATAAGTTGGAAAATAAGACAAGGGAGTACTTTGACTTTTCCAATGGGGTTTCGGATGTCAAGGAGCGTATGGATTACGAATTGAGGAGTAATTTGGGTAATGTTGTAGAGGGACTTTCTTTAAAAGTAGCTTGGAAAGGGTTAAGAGTTAGGAGAGTTAAAAAGTTTGGAATATCAGAGTTTGTATTTTTGCCATTTGAGCTGAGTTTTGAAAGTGAGACTGACTTTGTATGGTTAAAACTTCTAAAATTACTTAGGGGAAGAGTAAATATAGAGGAGTTTAAGATATTGTCAAATGGAGAAAAAATTGCTTTATGGCTAAAGGGCGTTTGGCGTTTTGCGGTGAGAGAAAAGCCCAATGTGGTTAATAGGTCAACTGCAGGTAAATAAGTGGAGTTGTTTAGTATGAAGATGAAACACTTGAAGGTGGCAGTTGGGATATTATTCGGAGTTTTGTTTGTAGTGTGGGCTTATGTGTGTTATTTTAGCGCGGTAAGGGTTTATGCTAGGAAGGTTAATTTTTCGCCTGAAGAGTGGTTGAAATATATTCCTAAAGAAGAAGTGATAATTTCTAACGACGGTGATGAAGATAAGGATCGAATCATTGATTTTTTTAAAAGACCTTTGTGGTGGACGTGGTATTTGAGAGGAGTGTTCAACAAAGCAGGGAAAAGAATGGCTGTTTTGATTAACTCTAGTTTAGAGGTAGAATTATTTGAAGTGCCGTATAGCTATAGAGGAGGAACTTTCGAAGGGGAATACGTATTAGAACGAGGAGAGAAGATTTTGTTAAAAGATTGGAGAGATTTAGTGAGGGAGCTTAGGGAGAGAAGGTAAACGTGGTGGTGATAGAGTTAGAATGAGGATGAATGTTAGATTGCTGGCATTGTTTTTTGTTTTTGTTGTGCTATTAGTGGTTAACGCTGCCAAAACTATGTATTTGCCAGATGTTTTGGATATGTTGTCAGCTGATAGTAAGGTAAAGTATAAGATTGAAGATAAGACTCTTTATGCTTTAAAGGTGCCGTCTAGCTTGTTATTAAGTAAGAGTTTTGAAGAAGCACTGTATAAATTGGCGGATAAGCTTGATTGGAAGAAAAAAGATGGTGTCTATTTTATATATTCTCGCCAGAAAAAAAATGCAGCTGGCATTAGTGGTTTTAAAACTCTGATATACTCTATGGATTACAAAGTTTACAGAAAGGTTTTGAGTGCAGTAAAAACTTTTGGTTGGAAGGGAAAGGTGGTTTTGAAGTACGATAAAGCCAGCGGAATAGCCTTTGCTACATTGGAGGCTAAGTTGGTGAGAGAATTTGACAGAGTCGTCAATCTTGTTTTGAAAAAAGAGGAGAAAGAGAGGAATAAACAAAAGAAAGAGCCTAAGACTAAAATGACTGATAAAGTTATGATAAAGGCTTACATTGTAGCAATAGACATAAGTAAAATGAAAGAAGAAGGATTTGATTGGAATTTTGAAGCGCTTTATCAAGCGCCTTCTAGAATTGATACTTTCTGGCCATTTAAAAAGTTTGAGAGAGATACTTCTTTGTCTTCATCGCCAGGAGAATTGAATTTTGAAAATTTTGGAACGTTGTTGAGGTTACTAGAGGATAAGAGTATAGCTAAAACTTATTCTGAGCCTAGTGTGGTTGTATCTTCTGGGAGAAGTGCTAAGTTGGAGGTTGGTAAGAGAGTACCTTATCTCAAGTCAACAATTGTTAACAATGGAGTTTCCTCAACAGATGTTGAGTACATGGATGTTGGAATAAAGTTGAATGTTACTCCGATTGTTGAGGGAGATAAGATAAATCTTGATCTAGCGTTGGAGGTTAGTGAGGTAGTTGGAGAGGGAGTAAATTCCTCTCCCATAGTGTCCTCGAGAAAGGCAGAGACAACTTTATGGTTGAAAGATGGAGAGGGAATTGTTATAGGGGGATTATTCAAAAAAGTGGCTACACTTTATACCAAAAAGGTTCCATTTTTTGGAGATTTACCACTAATTTCTAATGCTTTTAGAAAAAAGAAAAAAAGCTATAGTTGGACTAATCTTTACTTGTTTTTATTTGTAAAAAGGGTTGGAGGAGAAGGTAAAAAGGAGACAGCGAAAAAATTGAATCATAAGTCTAAAGTTGTGGTTAAAAGGGTTTCTTCTAAAAAGTTAAATTTAAGAGTTGGTCCTATTGTTGATGAGAGAGATATGAAAAGTTTGAAGTTAAAGGGAAAATAAGTTAAGACTTGAATGCTTGTAAAAAGGTTGCTTTCTATTGTGTAGGTGATGGCATTAAATGGTTGTTTTGAGGTTGGGAGAACTGCTGGTTAAAGCTGGTAAGTTAACTCCTGAAACTTTGGAGAAGGCTTTGAAAGAAGCTAAGCGAGAAGGCTTAAAGTTAGGAGATTATCTTGTAAAAGCTGGTTATATAGATAAAAATGATTTGTATGAAACTCTTGCTTCTCAAATAGGAGTACCTTATCTTAGAAAGGTTGAAGAGGTATCTTCGCAGTTGATTCAAAGATTTCCTAAAAAGAAACTTAAAGAGTGGGGATTGGTTCCATTACTTGAGGATTCAAGGAGCGTGTGGGTTGGTTTTTACGATCCTACCAGTCTTTTGAATTTGAATGAGATTTCGAATGCTTTTGATAAACCTATTCAACTGTTTTTAATAGATGAAGACACGTTTAATGAAATTGTTTCTAAAGCTTCTGCTGTTGATATAGCAGATGAAGACGATATAGCAGTTTTATTGCAGGAGATACTTGAAGCAGCTGTAGAGAATACTGCAAGTGATATCCACTTTGAAAGAGATAAAGGAGGAGATATACGAGTAAGATTTAGAATAAATGGTGTTTTAACTACTGTTAAAAGTTTAAAACAGCCCACGGCGGATAATGTTATAAGACGTGTTAAAGTTGTTGGAGGAATGGATGTCACCGATGATAGGATTCCGCAAGATGGTAGTTTTGTATTTAATTTTGGCAAGATTGCCACATATGAGGTTAGAGTTGTTACGATACCTACGGTTTATGGAGAAGAGGCTGTGTTGAGGATTCTTGGAATGCAAAATGTTGAATTTGATCTGGAAGTGTTGGGATTTAACAAAGATGATGCTAAGTTGCTTGAAATTTACAGTGGTAGAAATGCTGGAATGATAGTTGTGGCAGGTCCAACAGGATCTGGAAAGACTACTACTCTTTACACAATTTTACAGAAGTTAATAGGAGTTACTAAGAGAAAAGTGATAAGCATAGAAGATCCCGTAGAATACAGATTTGATTGGTTAACTCAGATTCAGGTTAATAAAGCGGTTGGTTTGGATTTTGCAAAAGCTTTGCGTAGTGTTTTGAGAGCAGATCCGGATGTCATAATGGTTGGCGAGATAAGGGATTCTGAGACGGCACATCTTGCTTGTGAAGCAGCTCTCACCGGCCACTTGGTTTTGACTACAATTCACACTTATGATGTTGCAGAAATTCCTATAAGGCTTATTCAAATGGGGGTTCCATCATACATAGTTGCGGGAAGCCTTGATGTTTTAATAGCTCAAAGACTTCTGAAAAGATTGTGTCCGTATTGTAAGAGGAGGGTAGAGGATCCACAAATTGTTGAGATGTATGGAGATGGAGAGTGGAGTGAGGCTGTAGGATGTGATAAATGTGGGCATACAGGAGTTGCGGGAAGAATTTTGGTTTACCAAATGTTGCAGGTTGATGCAGCTCTTAGGGAAGCTATAGAAAATACGGGATCCAAAGTGGAATTTGAGAAAAGAGCCCAAATTGGGACTTTGAGAAGTAAGGCTTTAGAGCTTGCGCGTAAGGGTGAGATATCCATTAAGGAGGTATTAACTCTTAAGTGAAGTTTAAATATGTGGGTTTGCAAGGTGATAAAGAGGTTGAGGGTCTTGTTGTAGCTTCCAGTAAAGATGAAGCTATAGCTGAGTTGAATAGGCGAGGGATTGCTGTTTTAAAATGTTCTCGGGTGTTTGATTTGAATATTGTGGTGATAGGTGATGAAAGGTTAGCAGAGCTTTTAGAGGATTTGGCTCTTCTTGTTAGGAGTGGGGTTACCTTAATTCAGGCGGTTAGAATTGTTGCTAGCTCTTCCAAGGAAGCAAAGTACTTATTTGAGGATGTTTTGAAGTTGTTAGAAGAGGGAAGAGAGCCAGCAGAGGCATTTAGAGTTATAAGTAATTATCTTGGTGATTTGGCTATAGAAGTTATGGCGGTTCAGTTTGCAACTGGAAATATGGAGGGGGCTTTTGAATTTGCAGCCCAAATTGTGAAGATGAGAGCTCAGGTTAAGAGTTCTCTTTTCAAGAATGTTTCTTATCCTTTGTTTTTGTACTACGTTGCATTGAGTTTGGTTTACTTTCTTTCGAAATTTGCAATTCCGCGTTTAAAAAGTGTGGTAATAAGAATTGCTGCTTCAAAAATTCCTAAAATAGCGCTTGTGTCGTTCAAGATTTTTGATGTTTTAAGAGTTAATACGTGGATTTTTTTATTAGCAGCTTTATTGCCGTTACTTTTAATTGCAGCATTGCTTTCTAGAAAGTTGGCTGCTTTTCTAACTAGGATCCTCAACAAGCTTCCATTGGTAGGAAGAATAATAGATTATTACGTTTTGTATCAGTTGTCTGCTACTTTTTACATATCTTTGAAAAGTGGTGTTCTTGTTACCAATGTTCTTTCTAATGCGGAGCGAATGAGTGTGGGAGTGTGGAGGGATAGAATAAAAAAAGTTAGAGAGCTTGTTATGGAAGGAAAGAGTTTATCTGATGCCTTCAAAGAAGTTGGGTTTCCGTTTGAGTTTACAAACTTTGTAGAGATAGGAGAGAGAAGTGGAAATTTGGACGAGAGTTTTTTAGCGATGAAGATGTATTATGAAAGGCGTTTTAATCAAATGTTAGCTTTTATGTTAAAATTTGTAGAAACTGCGTTTATTTTAGGAATAGCTTTTATGATAGGGTTCATAGCTCTTATGGTTGTTACTCCTATGATGGCCATGTACAGTGGTGTGGGGAAATAGTGTTTTTAAAGCAGAAATTCGGTGATAGTTATGAGATGTAAGGATTTTGTGGAGTTATTTAAGGGGTATGCTTTTTTTAAAAAGTATTCCTCAAATACTGTAAGATCTTATATTGCGGATTTGAATGATTTCTGCAAGTATTTAGAAAAGAGAAAAATTGACTTGAAAGAAGTAAATTTGCGTGTGTTGCGAGATTACGTTTATCTCCTTATGGAGAGAGGATATGAGAAGAGAACAGTGGCAAGGAGAATCTCTGCTTTGAAGACTTTTTTTTCTTTTCTGAGGAAGAGGGAAGTAATTAATAAAAATTGGGCTTTGAAGTTGAAACAGCCTAGAGGAATAGATTATCTTCCTAAAGCGGTCAAATTAGAAGAAATGAAAAATTTTATTGACAGGTTAAAAAACAGCCTGAAAAAAGAATTTTGGGCTGTTTTTAATTTGGAAGAAAAAGATGGTAAAAGTAGAAGAATAAAAAAAGCATTTTTAAAAATTAGGAATTATGTGATGTTTAGGTTCTTGTTTGAGACAGGGGTGAGAGTGTCTGAGCTGGTGAGTTTGAAGTGGAGTGATGTTAATATTGATAAATGTGAAGTGAGAGTTTTTGGGAAAGGGAGAAAAGAACGTGTTGTTTTCTTCACTTGTGAGTTAGCTGAAATGTTCAGAAAATACAAAGAACTTCAAAAGGGAATATTTGGAGGTAAGAAAGTTGTGTTTGTAAATGTAAGGGGAGATAGTTTAAGTAGCAGAGGAGTTCGATTTATTTTATCGCAGTTGTTGAAGGAATTTGCAACGAAATTTAAGATTACGCCGCATGTTTTCAGGCATACATTGGCAACGGTTTTGTTGGAAAGGGGAATGTCTTTGAGGGCTATTCAAGAGCTTCTTGGGCACTCAAATGTGGCAACAACTCAGGTTTATACAAAGGTTAGTCCTCAAAGGTTGATAGAGGAATATAGAAGATTTGAGAAGGGGATGATGTGAATTTGAGGGAGGTAATTTGTAGGTTAATGAAGTTGCTGGTGATTTTAGTGGGTACAATTGCAATATTTACCTATTCTGAGAGTTGGGATAATGAGTGGAGTAATAAAAAAAATTTGACTTGGAAAGATTTGGATTGGGAGGATGTTGAACCTTTTGTAGAAAAAATGAGGTTTGCTACTTACGAACTTGTTGAGCTGCCTGTAGCTACTTTTGAAGTTCAAGATTTTCAGGTGTTTGATTCTACAAAAGAACTTTATTTACTACTCCTTACTAAGGGGGGCTCGTTTGAAATTTGGAAAATAAATCCGTTTTCTAGAGAGGCTACGAGGGAAAGAGTGTTAAATTTTAATCAAATCTTTAATAATGAAAAAGCTGTTTGTTTTGATTATGTTTATCCGAAGTTAGCTGTTGGTTTTGAAGATGCTTCAGTTAGGATTTTGGAATTTGATGTATTTGCTAAAGACCTAGAGCTAAAAGAAGTTTATACTCAAGATCCTGTTACTGCTGTGGTAAGTGATATTGTTTTGACTCCTTATGGAGTGGCAATTGCGGATAAAGTTGGAGATGAGGTATGGTGGAGGAGAAAGTATGTTTGGTTTGGAAGGGAGCCATATGTTTTGAGGTGGGCGTTCGGCAAGTTGTGGATTTTGAACTGGTATGCTGCTGAACTTGTGGCGTTGGAGTTTGATACACATGAGATGATAGATTTGGCTGAGTTTTCTAGAATTTATGATTTTGAAGTTTTAAAATTTCACAATGGTGATGTAGAAGATGCTATATATTCGTTGCCGTTTGAAGATAAGATAGTTGTTTATAGAAAAGGGAAGAAAAACATTTTGGTTAAAGTGAATTATCCTTTTAAGATTAGTTACTCCCCTAAGTGGGAAATACTGGCCTTTGATTCTGATGCAGGATTTAAGTTGGCTTATTTCATGCCAGAAGAAAGGGTATTTTGGTATTTAAAAAATGGTTTTATTGCAAGTTGTGAAACATATTTTAAAATAGAAAATAAGGACAATCTTGCGTGGTTTATATTTGAAGCATGGAGAAGTTTCGAAAAGGAAGATTGGAGTAGCGAGCTTAAATATCTGAGAGAGATTGAGAAAATGTTGCCGGTTGATGCTGATAAGGTGAGAAGAGTTGTTGATAATAGGTATAAAAAGATAAGAGGTTGGTGATTTAAGTTGGCGCAAATGGGAAGAAAAAAGCTGAGAATTGGAGATGCACTCATAAAAGAGGGATTGATAAATGAAGACCAGTTGAGAAAAGCGTTGATGTTGCAGAAAAAAACAGGTAAGCGTTTGGGTGAAATACTGATAGAAATGGGAGCTGTTACAGAAAAGGACATAGTAATGGTGTTGGCAAAACAGCTTAATGTGCCTTTTGTCAATTTGAAAAACTACATGGTTGAGCCTGAGGTTGCCAAATTAATTCCTGAAAATGTTGCGAAACAATATAAGGTGGTTCCTTTGAACAAGGTTGGAAATAAGCTTACAGTTGCTATGGCAGATCCACTTAATGTTATAGCCATAGATGATATACAACACCTGACAGGATTGGTTGTGAAGCCTGTAATAGCTCTCCCTTCAGAAATTGAGGCAGCAATAGAGTCGATTTACGGTGGCAGCAAAGCTGATGAGATAATGGAAGAGATAGGTGATGTTGGAGGAACTCCAGAAGAGGCAGCAGGAAGTTTGGAAGATGCAGAGTTTGGTGAAAATGATGCTCCTATTATAAGATTGGTTAACTTAATCCTTACCCAAGCTGTGCAGGAGAAAGTAAGTGATATTCACATTGAGGCTTTTGAGCATGAGGTCCGTGTGCGTTATAGAAAAGATGGAGTTTTGCATGTTGTTATGAAGCCTCCAAAGAAAGCATACAACGCCATAGTTTCTCGTATAAAGATTATGTCAAAACTTGATATTGCAGAGAAAAGATTGCCCCAAGATGGACGTATCAAGATAAAAGTTGCAGGGCGTCCTGTGGATTTGCGTGTTAGCACATTGCCCTGTGTGTGGGGCGAAAAGGTTGTTATGAGAATTCTTGACCAGAGTAACCTCAAATTAGACCTTAAGGATTTGGGATTTGAACCTGAGTCTCTTGAGAGATTTGTAGAAGCAATTCAAAGTCCAAATGGGATAGTTTTGGTTACGGGACCGACTGGATCTGGAAAGACGACAACTCTTTACTCTGCTATGCACTTATTGAATAAGCCTGAGGTTAATATAATGACTGCAGAAGATCCTGTTGAGTATCAGTTATATGGAATAAATCAGGTTCAGTGTAAGCCAGAGATAGGTTTGACGTTTGCAGCAGCTTTGCGTTCGTTCCTGCGACAAGATCCAGATATTATAATGGTTGGAGAGATACGAGATTTTGAGACTGCGGATATTGCAATTAAGGCTTCACTTACTGGTCACTTGGTTTTGTCAACCTTACATACCAATGATGCTCCTTCTACTGTTGGGCGACTTTTGAACATGGGAATTGAGCCGTTCATGCTTGCCACAAGTTTGAGGCTTGTTCAAGCTCAACGTCTTGTGAGAACTATATGTAAACATTGCAAAACTGAGTATCGTCCTAAGCCGGAGCTATTGAAGAGTTTGGGGATAACACCTGAATTGTTGGTACGTTTGGGATTGGGACATATGAATATTAAGAATATTGTCTTCTACAAAGGTAGAGGTTGTGATAAGTGTGGTGGAACTGGTTACAAAGGGAGGATTGGTGTTTACGAGGTTATGAAGGTTACGGAGACTATTTCGGATATGATAACAACTGCTAAAACTACAGCTGAGATAAGAGAGCAGGCTAAAAAGGAAGGAATGCTTACACTGCGTGAAAGCGCGATAAGAAAGTTGCTTTTAGGCTTGACAACTGTGGAGGAAGTAGTGAGAGTTACCGCAGGGCATTAGTTAAGGCAAAATGATTAAGTATAAATGATTTGATAAAGGGGTGTTGAGAATGATTGTTCTTAATGACTTGCTCCAATTGGTTATTGACTCAGATGCCTCTGATTTGCACATAACTGTTGGTGTTCCCCCGATTCTTAGAATAGATGGGCAACTTTATCCTACAGATATGGATGTTTTAACTCCTATGGATACGCGCAGTCTTATATACAGTATTCTTACAGCTGAACAACAAAAAATGTTTGAAGAGACTAATGAGCTTGATTTTTCATACAGTTTGCATGGTTTTGGACGTTTCAGAGTTAATGTTTACAAACAGCGTGGCTGTGTTGCAGCGGCTTTTCGTGTTATCCCTTCTAAAATTCCAGCAATTGAGGATTTAAATTTGCCTCCTAAAATAAAAGATTTTGCTAAACTTCCTAAGGGATTGGTACTGGTTACAGGTCCAACAGGATCTGGAAAATCAACGACCTTGGCTTCTATAATAGACATGATAAATCAAAGTTTTAGAAAGCATATAATTACTATAGAGGATCCAATTGAGTATCTACATCATCACAAAAAGTCTGTTGTTAATCAGCGTGAATTGGGGACAGATACGAGAAGTTATACTGATGCTTTGAAGTATGTGTTGCGTCAAGATCCGGATGTCATTCTAATAGGAGAGATGCGTGATCTTGAAACGATTGAAGCTGCTTTGACCATTGCAGAGACTGGACACCTTGTTTTCTCAACTCTACATACCAATGATGCTGTTCAGGCTATCAACCGTATAATTGACGTATTTCCTCCCCACCAGCAACAGCAGGTTAGAACGCAGCTTTCCTTTGTTCTCCAAGGAGTTGTAGCTCAGCAGCTTATACCGATGGCTTCTGGAAAGGGAAGAGTTCCATGTTGTGAGGTTTTGGTTTCAAATCCAGCTGTGAAGAACTTGATTCGTGAGAATAAGATTCACCAACTTTACTCTGTTATGCAAACGTCAACTAATCTTGGAATGCAAACGTTTGAGCAGTCACTTGCTGATCTTTACAAGCGTGGTTTGATAAGCCTAGAAGAAGCGATGAGTAGAACGTTGCATCCTGAAGAGTTGTCAAGAATGTTGGGAGTTTAGAGTAGATAAGGGGTATGAGTATAAGCTTGAGAGGTGATGGGGAATGCCCACTTATATATGTAAGGTCAGGACTTATCAAGGACAGTCGAAAACTGAAGAGGTTGAGGCAGCTAGCGTTTCAGAAGCTGCCCAAAAGTTGAGAAAAAAGGGCTACATAGTTGTTAATATTCAAGAAAAACGCGGTGGTGGTTTTGATCTTTTTAAACCAAGTGTTAGTAGTAAAGAGGTGGCTGTTTTTGCACGTCAATTTGCCGTTATGATAAACTCGGGTGTTCCCCTTGTAAGATGTTTGCAAATATTGGCAGAGCAGATGGAGAATCCAACTTTTAGAGAGGTTGTTAGTAAGGTCAAGAGTGATGTTGAGGCTGGTTCTTCTTTGTCGGCTGCTATGAAAGCGCATATTAAGGTATTCGGTGATCTATTTGTTAACTTGGTAAAAGCTGGAGAAGCTGGTGGTATCTTGGATAAGATTTTGGAAAGAATTGCAGATTATTTGGAAAATGCAGAGGATTTGAAAGGAAAGGTTAAGGGAGCTTTAACTTATCCGGTTGTTGTTATGTCAATAGCTGTTTTGGTTGTTATATTTATTCTTGCCTTTGTTGTTCCTCAATTCATGCAGATATTCAAAGATATGGGTGGAGAGAATGCTTTACCACTTCCAACACGTATATTGCTTATGCTTTCTCACTTTGTCAGTAATTATATTGCTTTGGTTATACTTGCTTTGGTTGGAATAGTTATTGGTATAAAGGTATTTCTTGAGACAGATTTTGGAAGATATTGGTTTGATAAGGTTATGTTGAATTTGCCAGCTTTTGGAGACATGATTAAGAAGACAGCAATAGCAAAATTTACTAGGACGTTGGGGACCCTCCTTGCATCTGGTGTTCCTATATTGCAAGCTTTGGAAGTTACAGCTGAGGCTGCAGGGAATAAAGTCATAGAAGAAGCTGTTCGAAAAGTTAAAAGTAGTATTTCGGAAGGAGAAAGTATTGCGGACCCCTTGAGAAGAACGGGGGTTTTCCCACCTATGGTTATTCAAATGATTGCAATTGGAGAGGAAACGGGAGAACTTGATAAGATGCTTACTAAGATTGCAGATTTTTATGAAAAAGAAGTTGATGCATCTGTTAAAGCACTTTCAAGTGTTATCGAGCCTATCATGATTTTATTCTTGGGTGGACTTATTGGTGGAATTGTTATGGCAGTCTTCATGCCACTTGTTCAGATGGTTAACGTGGCAGGAAAGTAAGATTGTATAGAAAGTAACTTTATAAAGGTGAGTTTGGAGATAGGGTATGGCAGTAAAAGCTAGAGGAAAGGTGGATTTAGTCTCACCTGAGTGGTACAAGATAAATGAAGATTCTATAATTCTGGCAGCGTTGGCAACAGCTGGTTTCAAGATAAAAACTCTTGATGCTGGTTGTGGTAATGGGATAGTTGGCCTTACATTGTGGCTAAAAGCGCAAGCTGATGTTTATTTTTTAGAGCTACAGTCAGAATTTTTACCTTTTATCAAAAGAAATATTTCAACTTTGGGATATGATGATAAAGTTGTTCTTGCAGATTTTACAAAATCTCCTTTTAAGGAGGAGATTTTTCAGCACATAGTTTTTAATCCACCTTATAGAAAAGGTGATGGAAAAGAGGAACTTAATGATAAACGAAGGGTTTGCATGTTTGAAAAGAGTATAAGTTTGGAGAAAATGCTTGAGGCTGCCTCTACTTTGTTATGCAAGGGTGGTTTATTTGAATTTGTGTATCCTGTGGATAGGTATGAAGAAGTGTTTGATATACATACTAAGTATGGTTTTAATACTGTGAGGGTTGTATATGTGAAGGCTACTTCAAGGGAAGCACCGTATCTTTTCTTTGCTTCTTTAGTAAAAGGAAAAGCACCGCCACCTTTTAAAGAAGAGGTTGTTGTTAAAGAAGGTAAAAGGTATATGCCTTGGATTGCAAGAGTTTATGCACTATACGGATATTGATGGGCTTCAGTTGAAGTAGTTGGAGTGGTTGTTTGTGTTGGGGGGAATTTTGAGGGGGTTAATAAAAAGAATTGCTCCTTTTAGATACAAGATTGTGCGTAGAAATTTGATAGAACTGTTTCCAGATAAGTGGAAAGAAATAGAGTGTAGGTTTTATGAGGAGTTAGTGAATTTCATTGTAGAATTTGCTTTTCCAGTTGAGTTTGATGTTGAGTATTTGAATAGTGGAGCAGATGAGATTTTTTCTTCAGAACCTGTTTTGGTGTTGAGTGCTCACTATGGTAATTGGGAAGTATTGAGTAACTGGTTGGGAAGAAATTTCTCACGGGATTTTATAGTAATTGCCAGAACTGCTAATAGATTGAATTGGATCAATGATTTTATAAGGAAAAAATATGCCAAAGTTGTAGATAAACTAGATGGAAAGGGGATAGTTAAAGGATTTTCAAAGGGGTTGAATATAGGAGTTTTGATTGATCAAAGGGTAAAAAGAGGTAGAGTTGTTAATTTTGCAGGTTTTGATGTATTAGCTCCTGATGCTGTTGAGAAGATGGCAAGGCGCTACGGTTATAATGTGTTTTTTGTAGTTACTAGAAGGAAAAGATTGGGGAAACATACAGTGTTGATAAAAAAAATTAGTAGTGAGAGATTTTTAGAAGAATATTTCTCTACTTTGTGGGATGTTATAAAACAGGAACCTGCTCAGTATTGGTGGTTTCACAATAGATTTGAGTTAGTGAATAAAATCTAATTTTAAGAGTTTAATTTTTCAAATCGTAATTCTTAGATTTTAATTTTTTCTCGTTTGTTTTAGGGGATGATATGTTTATATTTTCGCTATTGCCGGCAATTTTATCGTAAAAACATTTTTTAATGGCAACTGGTAATCTATTAAATTTTTCAGAATAATGACGACTTTTTTAGTGAAGAATGAGACTCCAAGATGTAGGAGCAGAAGGGGTGATAGTAGATGAGGATTACCCACAATCTTTCGTCGATTAATGCTCAGCGTTACTTGTATTCGACTAGTGAGCGAATGAGCAAAATTTATGAGCAGTTGGCCTCTGGTTACAGAATCAACAGTGCTGCAGATGATGCTGCGGGATTATCAATTTCTGAAAAGATGCGTTCTCAGCTGAAAGGTATCAAGATGGCTGAAAAAAACGCCCAAGATGGTATA
>JAMOTN010000028.1 GCA_027062325.1 bacterium | reverse complement strand
GTTATGCGCCACACTTTTCCTCTTACCAACTTTCCTTTTAATTCCCTTATCTTTTCTGCCATTAATCCTTTCTTTCTTTCATTCAACTCCTGTATCATTATCTGCCTTATAATACTTACAGACACTCTGGAGAAATCTTCTAAATTGAATGGAAATAATAACTCCATACCCTCCTTTATTTTCTTATTTTTCTTAACAACCTCGTCATAAGCCACTTCAGCAAGCGGATTTTTAACCTCCTTTACAACCTTTTTAACCTGATAAACCTGAAACTTTTTCTTGGTTGCATCTAGCATAAGCGTCAACTTTATACCGCTTTCTTTTCTTCGCTTCTTGTCTTTAGGAAGCTTTCCTTCTCGCTCAAGTGACTTTTCATAAGCCTTTGTCAATGCCCTTCCAAGTATGGCTAAAAGTTCGTTTTCACCAAGCTTGTACTCCTTTATTATGTCTTCAAATGCCTCAAAGAAAGCCTCTTTGTCTATCATCTTCCCTCACCTTCCCCCTCTCTTTTCTTCTTAGCTATTTCAAATAATTCTTCAGTTGTAAACTTCAACTTTGCACTCTTGACCAGGTCAAATGGTATCTCATAAATTTTTCCAGCAACTTCTATCAAAAAGCTCTCATTTTTAACATCCCGTAGCATACCAGTATATTGACTACTAGCTCCTAACTTCTTAGTCAATTTAACTCGTACTCTATAGCCAATATACCTTTCAAAATCTGCTCTATTCCTTAACTTTCTTTCAACCCCCGGAGAGGAAACCTCTAAGTAATAACGATGATCTATAAGATCTTCAGCATCCAAGACTAAGCTGTACATATTGCTCAATCTCTCACACTCACCAACTGTAGGCGAAGAGCCATCTTCTCTCTCCACAAAAACACGCAAATGTCCAGGATTACCTCTCCTATACTCAATTTCATAAAGAACTAAACTCATATCCTCTAAAAGAGGTATCAATAGTTCCTTCAAACGCTTCACTAATCTTTCCTCTTCACCAGTGATAGCCATACCTGACACCTCTTTTTTTAATAGAGTAAACTCACATAAAAACAATTAGGGGGCTTTTCACAAGCCCCCTAGTTTTTCAGGAGTTATTATAACAAAATCCACATCCAAATTAAACTCAGCTAAAAAAATTTAGAAGCCACTAAATTGAAGTGAACTGTTGCCACAATATAAGTTATAATGGTCATATAGATACTCGTATATCTGCACCAAAGCACTCTAGGAGGTGGATGTGATGACTACACAAACCCAAAAGGAAAAGGATTACAGCAATGCAATTGAGGTAAAAAACTACATTAACGGTAAATGGGTACCATCAGTAACAGGACGTACTTTTGAAAGAGAGAATCCAGCAAACATTAACGAGATAGTTAGCATCGTTCCTCTTTCAAATCAAGAAGACATACTCAAAGCAATAGAGGCAGCTAAAAATGCAAAAAAAATGTGGCAGGGAACTCCTGCCCCCAAAAGAGCTGAAATAATATACAAAGCTGGGCAAATTCTTCTTGAGAGAAAAGAAGAACTTGCCCGTCTCATGACTCGCGAGATGGGAAAAGTTATCGAGGAAGCACGTGGAGATGTCCAAGAGGCAATTGATATGGCTTTTTACATGGGTGGCGAAGGAAGGCGCCTTTTTGGATATTACGTACCAAGTGAGCTCAAAAACAAGTGGTGTATAGCAGTCCGAGATCCTATTGGAGTCGTTGCTGCAATAACACCGTGGAACTTCCCAATTGCAATTCCAGCATGGAAAATATTTCCGGCACTAGTTGCAGGAAATACCGTTGTATTCAAACCAAGTGAACACACTGCAGCCTGTGCAGCAGAATTTGTTAAAGCTTTAGAAGAGGCAGGTCTTCCAGAAGGAGTTCTTAACATGGTGGTAGCAACTGGAAAAGATTGTGGAACGCTTCTTTTTGAACATCCAGACATAGATATGATCTCCTTCACTGGATCCCTTGCTGTTGGTAAATTGGCTTGTGAAGTTGCAGGACGGCACATGAAGAAAGTTATGACAGAGCTTGGTGGAAAAAATGCAATAATAGTCATGGATGACGCAAACCTTGATTTAGCAGTAGATGGAATCACATGGAGTGCATTCGGAACAACTGGTCAACGCTGCACCGCTTGCTCACGCATTATTGTGCACGAAAAGGTATATGATGAAGTCATTGAACGCGTAGCGGAAAAAATCAAACAACTTCGTATAGGAAACGGCCTTGATCCAAATACTCAAGTTGGTCCTCTTGCCTTTGAGGCTCAACTTAGAAAAGTTGAACATTACGTAGAAATTGGAAAAAATGAGGGACGTCTTGTGATTGGTGGAGAACGTTATACAGAAGGTGAGTGTGCAAACGGATACTTCTACTCGCCAACCTTGTTTGCCGATGTTGAACCGAACGCAACTATTGCACAGGAAGAGATATTCGGTCCTGTATTGAGTGCCATTAAAGTCAAATCCTTGGATGAAGCAATTGAGGTAAACAATTCTGTCCAATACGGATTATCCGCTGGAATATTTACTCAAGACATCAACAAAGCTCTTTATGCTGTTCAGTGGATCAGAACGGGTATATGCTACGTCAACGGTCAAGGAACAATTGGAGCTGAAATTCAGCTTCCATTTGGAGGAGTTCGTGGAACGGGAAATGGACATAGAGAAGCAGGAATCGCTGGGATTGAATCTTACAGCGAATGGAAATCCATATACATTGATTTCTCAGGACGCCTTCAACGTTCTCAAATTGATGCCTAATGTAGCAATTCTTTTAATTTTTTCACAGGGGGCAGTGTGTGCAGCACTGTCCCCTTTTTGTTATCCTTTTTTTAGAAAAATCACTCTCCAAAGGAGGCGACTGATATGTTAACTTTTAAACGAGAAGTAGTAACCAATGCAGTAGAAGTCATATACGATGGTAACGAAAACTGGCGCATTCAAAAGCGCAAAGACAAATCTATAACTTGCGTTGTTAAAAAGGAGGAAAAACTTTACTCTGCAACATTTGAAGCAGATATTGAAAATCCAGAAGAGGAGACCCTTAAATCCTATCCAACAGAAACAGAGTTTGAAATACCTGAAAATGTCAAATTTTCACACAAAGCACCTAACTATAAGCACATTTCATTTGACGCTGTACAGGAGATGGTAAAGCAAGTTCCTTATAAATTTGAAAAGCTATTCTACGTTGCTGGCCGTGAAAAAGTGGCTGTTACATCTTCAACAGGAATTGATTCATCTTCCGAGTACAATGTCGCTTACTGCTGGGTTGCACTTGCAAAAGGTTCTCTCTCAGGCTTTGGACATGCATCAGGTCCAGCCTCGGTTGAAAAAGCAATAGCAGAGGCTGTGGAGCAAATAGAACGTTTGTCTGAAGTTGGTAAACTTAAAAGCGGTAAATACAAGGTCCTTCTATCCCCGTCAATTGCAGAAGATTTCATTTCAAATCTTCTAGTACACATAGATGCCTATCAGCTCCTTAGGAAAGCATCTACTCTGGAAAACAAGCGCGGTAGAATGATTGCAACTTCTATTCTCAATCTAAAATCCGACCCTAGTGTTTTAAAAGATTGGCGCTCTCAAATCGATTGGGAAGGTCTTCCAAAACAAAAAGATTTCTTTATACAAAATGGAATATTTACTAATTTTGCCGGAGACACCTATACATCTAAAAAGTTAGGAGTAAAATCTGGCTCTAGAACTGGATTAAGAACTTGTTCCCCAACGCCAGTAGTTGAAGGTGAAGTAGAAGTCGATGATCTTAGAAGCTGCGATACAGTACTTGAGATTATCCGCACAAAAGAAGTGGGCGGAGTCAATCCTTACAGTGGAAATTACTCTCTTTCGGCAGATGGTTATATATGGCAAAACGGAGAATTCAAGGGAAGCTTTTTAAACGTAACAATAGGTGACAATATCTGGGAGATGCTTTTCAAAATTATTGGTATATCCAAGTTGTACGGAGATTTATCGGGTTACATTTTGATTGACAGAGTCAATGTAGCAGTCAAAGATTAACGTACGCAAAGCTAAACTCGACAGGAGGACGGCGAAGTGGGAGACATTAGCGCCGCCATAAAAAACATAAACGACAATTACATCGCCAAAATTCCACGCGATAAGCTAACACCGTGGCTCAAGCAATACATAGAGATAAAGTCTGGCTATCCAAACACTCTTCTCCTTTTTCAAATGGGAGATTTTTATGAGCTGTTTGGAGAAGATGCAGAAATTGCAAGTAAAATCCTAGGTATAGCCTTAACCCGCCGCTCCAAAGACATTGATCTTCCAATGGCCGGCATTCCAATTCACGCCTTTTCTCGTTATATAAAGAGATTGGTGGAGGCAGGCTATCACGTAGCAATTTGTGATCAACTCGAAGAACCTGATGGAAAAAAATTGGTAAGACGTGGAGTTGTAAGAGTCATAACTCCTGGAACCATATACGAAGAAGAGCTACTATCTGAAGAAAAAAACAATTTCATAATGGCTGTAGCCCTAACCTTTCCAATAGAAGTAGTCTGGGCAGATCTTTCAACTTCTGAAGCCTATTGGTTCAAAGGCACAAAAACAGAAGTTGAACGTCTAATAAACGTCGTCTCTCCAAGTGAACTCATAATAGAAAAAGGTTTAAATTTGAACACGGAAAAAAAATCAATAAATTGGGTACCTTTATCACCACTCACCAATTATCCATTCGCACGTGCATGGCAAATTCTTACAGAGTATTTAAATACAGTATACCCTCAGTCATGTGAGCTGATTTCTGAACCTAAGTACTTTTCATTCACAGAAAACGTTAATCTAGACGACAATACGATACGCAACCTTGAAATAGTCGATCCCCTTTTAAAGGGTGGGATTTCTCTATTTTCCATCTTATCTGTTATGCGCACTCCTATGGGAAAGCGTCTTTTGAGAAAACGTCTTCTAAATCCAGATAAAAATGTATCTTCCCTTCAAGAAAAGTGGAATCTAATTGAAAAGTTTGTCTCAGATCCCGAAAATCGCATCTCTACACTTGCAGCTCTCGAAAAAATAGGCGATATTCAACGTCAATTCAGTAAATTAAAAGCCCAACGTCACAAACTGCATCCACGTCATTTTCTCTCATTCTTAGATTCACTCCAAACAGCATCAACTCTCACAAAACACAGCAACTTAGCGTTTATCTGTTCAGAACTTGAAAATAAGTTTAAAGATGACCCTTCAGAAGTTGGAAAAGGCATATTTAAATCAGGTGTTTTTCCAGAGCTTGATAAACTCTACCAATTAATTGAAAACACAGAACAGTACATGATAAACTTAGAAAGTTCCTTACGTGAGAAAACAGGTATTAAAAATTTGCGCATAGGTTACAACAGACAACTTGGATATTACATAGAAGTAACAAAATCTCAAATATCAAAGGTACCTGTAGAGTGGGACAGAAAACAAACTCTGAAACAAGCTGAACGTTATACCACTCAAGAGTTAAAATCCCTAGAGCTTGAGATCCTCAAAGCTTCATCTTCTCTTGAAGAAACTGAACGGGAATTTTATTCTCAATTGATCGATGAAATTTTATCGTATCAAGAAGAGATAATTCTAATAGCAAATGAGATAGCAGAATTAGATGTTGCTGCCTCATTTGCTGAGTTTGCTTGCAAAAATAACTATTCAAAACCCATAATTACAACCGAAGATATTTTACGCATTGAAAATGGTCGTCATCCAGTCGTTGAGCAACTCACAGAGTTCGTGCCAAACAATACAGAATTAAAAGATGGAGAAATACACATAATAACTGGGCCGAACATGGCTGGAAAATCCACATATATAAGGCAGGTAGCAACTATCATCTTGATGGCTCAAGCTGGTTTATGGGTTCCGGCAGATAAACTTATCTTTAAACCTGTTGATGGAATATTTGCAAGAATTGGAGCAGCTGATAACTTAGCTCGTGGTAAATCCACATTCATGGTAGAGATGTCAGAAACTGCCCAGATTTTAAGAAGTGCTACTAAAAACAGTCTCATCATATTTGATGAAATAGGACGCGGCACAAGTACTTATGATGGAATATCAATCGCATGGAGTATAGTAGAGTATGTGCACAACACTATTGGAGCCAAAACTCTATTTGCAACTCATTACCATGAGCTTTCGAAGTTGAATCTTCCGCGAGTCAACTTCTATACAACAAAGGTTAAAGAAACAGGAGCGGAAATTGTCTTTCTATATAGAATAGTGGAGGGAGTATCCAATAAAAGCTACGGAATTTATGTGGCGAAATTAGCCTCAATTCCAGATGAAATTTTACAGAGAGCAGAAGAGATCCTAGCTTGGCTTGAAAGTGAACGTAAAAATCAAAGCTTAGTTGTAAAAAACGTGCTTTTTGGTAATATAGCAAGTAGTAAAGTTGAAGAGTACCTAAAAAGCATTGAGCTTAATAAGGTAACCCCTATAGAAGCACTAAATATTCTGGCTGAGATGAAAAAGATGATTGAATAAATGTAAGAACAACCACTTTAAAATCTTAAATGTCTGTCAAAGGAGAGGATAAATATGGCTCAAAAATCTACTAGCTTGAACTCTTCGGCAGCGAATCCTACAACTTTGAAATTTATAGATTTTGTAATTCGATTTGCATTACTCTTCATATTTGCAGTAATCCCATTTGTATACTCACAATACACAAAGCAGAATTTTTTAGGAGCAAAAGAATTTTTATTTAGAATAATTATAATCCCAACAGTAGCCATATACTTGCTGAGAATTGGACTTTCTGGAAATAAAACCGAAAAAATACACATTCCTCTTAAATTTGAGCCTCTCATGTTTTTAGTCTTTGCTTTTACCGCTGCAATATTTTCTATGCGTCAAGGATGGAGCCTCTTTTGGTTTTTATCCCTCACAAGTTACTACTGGTTTGCTTTAATAGCTGCTAATTATCTTGCAGATACCGTAGAAAATGTAAAGTTAACAATTACCGTAATATCAATTGCTGCCAGTTTAACAGCTTTTTATGGAGTTCTCCAATACTTTGGAATCGACCCAATTTTCGGAGCACAAAACGTCATAGGAGCAATAGGAAAAAAAAGAGTTTTCTCATTTTTTGGAAACCCAAACTTCCTTACGGAGTATCTAGTCCCATCAATGTGGCTGGCAGCTGGGATTGCTGTTGCCTATATTAAATCTCCCCAAAAGCGTAAGTGGGGTTTTGTTTTTGCAGGTCTTTTCCTGATAATAGCAACGTGCGTATGGGTATCTGTTACAAGAGCAGCAATGTTAGGAATGATTATGGGAGGACTCTTTTTCTTACTTATGTCAAGAGAAATCATATTCGATAAAAGGTGGAGAAAGCTAGTTGTTTGGATAATTATCGCAATACTATTAATATTTATTATACTCTTCTTTGTTAGTAAAAAGATGGGGCTGTCTCTGAGTAAATTCTATTACACATCTACAATCTGGCAGCGTTTCCTAATGTGGTGGTCCTCTTTAAGGCTTGTTTCAGAACAACCAGGAACCGGAACAGGACTTTGGACATACAGGATCTTTTATCCTGAATATCAATTCCGAACGGTAAATCAAACATTGGAAAATCACGATAAGTGGCTGCGCCACGCTCTTAACTTTGCTCGCTCTCATAACGAATACATCAATGTTACTACAGATTTGGGAATATTTGCGTTGTTCTTCTTTCTTCTATTTTTCTTCAGAGCCTTTGCAAGGGGTATAAATACTATGAAACAAACTGATTGGGAGAGTAAGTACATAGTAGTGGGAGCTTTATCTTCTATTGTAGGTTTCATGACTGTCGCTTTCTTCGGTTTTCCATTCCAACGTCTCATGCCCAAATTAACTGTAATATTTTCCCTTCTAATTGCACTTAACTCGTACAATCTATTTGTTAAAAGAGAACAGAAAAAGTTCGAAATTCCCGAGTTTGCCTCATGGCTGTTCATGCCTGTGGGAAGTCTGCTCGTGCTGGGTATGCTTTACTTGCCAATTCGGCACATAACAGCCGATGTTAGCCTCAAACAAACCGTTTCAATAATCTCACAGTTTGGCGTATCAAACAAAAGAGCCCTTCAAGCAGCTGCTCAAGCAATTCAATTTAGCAACTCTCGTTTCCCCTACAATCCAGAGACAAAGTTTCACGTTGCAAACCTTCTTCTGGCTACAGGTAAAGTCAAAGAAGCAGATAAAGCAGTAGATGAAGCCCTTTACTATGGTATGAGCACATTCACATGTTCACTTGCTTCCCAAATCAAAAAACTTAATCGTAAAATTGCAGAGGCTCTATACCTGGCAAAAAGAAGTATTGGGGTCGCTTCTCAAAATAAAAACGCATTTATTGCAGCAGCAGAACTATTTTTAACATCAGGGTTCCCCGCAATCGCAGTTGAAATAGCTGATGAAGGTATTAAGCATGGAGCTAGACGAGATCAACTATCTCTTCTGAAAGCAGAAGCCTACTGGCGCATGAAAATGATTGCATCAGCAGAACATGAGCTTGATTCAATTCCAAATTCTGCACTTAATCTTACAGCTCTTCAAGCCAAAGCAAGAGTAAAGATGTTCTTGAAAAAATTTGACGAGGCAAAAGAACTTTTTGAAAAAATTGTTGAAATATCTCCACGAGATAAGTTAGCTCTTGAAAATCTTCTCTTCATAGCTAAGCAGTACAACAATTGGCAGGAAGCAAATAAATGGGCAACAAGATTACTTGCCATTAGTCCAAACGATACTAGGTATATGTTTGATTTTGCCCTCTCCTCTTACCAACTCGCTAAACAAACCGGAGATATTAGAAAGTTAGATAATGCAATTTCTTTTGCTCAATCCGTATTTTCAAAGATAAAAGCAAAAGATGTCGCCGCTTTATTAAGAGATTCCTACCTATTAAAAGCTCAACTCCTTTATAAGATTAATCCTACATCAAAAGACATACTCTTCAACCTACAAAAAGCTGTTAACCTAGGTATAAATAATCCCCAAACTTTAAAAGAATGTGCTCATCTTTATGCAAAATTACATCAATTTTTACCTGCAGGTGTGGTAATGTTAAGAGCTTTTGCCTTTGAATCATCTACAAAAGAAGCTGAAAGCGCCCTGAAAGATGCTCAAGATTATATTCTAAAGGTGGGAGTCAACTCTGTATTCTCTCAAATCAACCCAAAGCGTGCCCAACTTCTCTACTCAAAACTTGCTAAATTCTCCTCAATGCTAGATAAGCGGATAATAAATTACATATTGGATAAAGCTTCATTTATTTTATCAACGGTGGAAATCAAAAAATTAAAAAGCAATCTAAACCTCAATATTCACACTGGTACAACAGAAAGCTCTTCCAAGTGAGGTGTAAAAAATGGCTGTCAAAGCGTGGTCCTCTCTCCATAGGCGCTATCGCTTTAAAACTTTTTCACAAATGCGTGGTCAATCTCATATTGTCAAAGCCTTAACCAAAGCTTTGGAAAGCAACTCAGTCGCAGGAGCATATCTATTTTCCGGACCACGCGGCACTGGAAAAACCTCAACTGCTCGTCTACTAGCAAAATCCTTAAACTGCCCTAACAGAAGTGGTGCTGAGCCATGCTGTTCGTGTGACATATGTAAATCAATTGATGAGGGATCTTTTCCCGATTTATTTGAACTCGATGCAGCAAGCAATCGTGGAATAGATCAAATAAGAGAAATAAGAGACTCAGTATCTCTTGCTCCTTCTGTGGGAAGTTACAAAATCTACATAATTGACGAAGCCCACATGCTAACTAAAGAAGCTTCTAATGCTCTCCTTAAAACCCTAGAAGAACCACCATCTTTTGTAGTATTTGTCCTTGCCACAACCGAACCAGAACGCGTTATTCCAACAATCAGAAGTCGTTGTATCCACTTCGAATTCAAAAGGTTAAAACCTGAGGAGATCGTAGATTACCTCAAATTCGTTATTGAGCAGGAATCTAAATTTCAACCAATTCAAATTGAAGAAAAAGCTCTTTTCAGAATCGCAGAGTTTGCAGATGGTGGAATGCGTGATGCTCTGACAAGCCTAGAGCAAGTAGTGGCAGCCTTTCTAGCAAGCGATGAAGAAAAAGTAACTGCAGAATTTGTAGAGAGCATATTAGGCCTAGGTAGTGTGAAAGCAACTGAGGAACTCGCAGAAGCCATTAAATCAACCGATGTAGATAGAGCTTTTGAAATAATCGAACGTATTTACTGGGAAGGTAGAAACCTAAACTTCATATTTGAAGAATTATTATCTAAACTGGACTTCATAATAAAAAAAGCTTCTTTTCAAGATCTGGATAAATTAGCAGACAGACTTTATTCTCTTAAATCCTCGAATTTAACCATTGCTAAAATCACCGTCAAAATGTTAATAGAACTGGCAGGAGAAAATCTAGTACCACTGCCCTCTGATAAAGCATCTGATAAATCTCCTGCAGAAGAAAAAGTTGCAGAAGAGAAACAAAAAACAGAACACCAAATAGATCAAGCATTTCCTAAATACAAATCAACAAACACAAAAACGGTTGCTTCCCAAGAAAAATCTTCAACCACCTCCTCTATTACATCATCAACATCAAAACCAACACTTACAAATTCTTCGCAAAATATAACCTTAACAACCAAACCTACACAATCAACTACAACTTCTCAATCCTTACCTCCACACAATCCCGATTTAGCCCAAAAGCTTCTCAATGCTGTCAGAAAAAAGAGCATTGTACTATCCTCCTTACTCAGAGAAGCTCAAATTTGGCAAGAAGGAGAAAATCTCGTTATATTCTACCCCGAATCAAAAAGTAAAATCTTTTCCAAAAACTTCGACGATAAAAAGAAAAAGCTCGTTGAAAAAATCGTATTAGAAACCATGGGACTCAAGGTTCTATTTAAAGTTTCACAAAAAGAAGAATTTATAAACAAAGTTCTAGATGTATTCGGGGGAACATTGATTCCTGCTGAAGATCTAGAAACAACAACTTCTTCAGCATCACAAATCTCTCACAATTCAGCTTCAGAAGACGAGGATGTAGTTCCATTTTAAAACTCCAAAGGAGGGATAAAAATGCTTTCTTCTCAGATAAGAAAAGCATACTTGGAATTTTTTGCATCAAAAGATCATCTGGTGCAGCCGTCGTATCCACTCGTTCCAAAAGAAGATCCAACTCTTCTCTTCACAAGTGCCGGTATGGTTCCATTCAAAGATTTCTTTGCAGGAATAAGAAAACCACCACATCCCCGCATAACAACCGTCCAAAAGTGTTTACGTGAAAGTGATCTCGAAAACGTTGGATATACTGCACGTCACCACACTTTTTTCGAAATGCTTGGCAACTTTTCCTTCGGAGATTATTTCAAAAAGGAAGCTATTGAATGGGCTTGGGAGTTTGTAACAAAAGTTTTACAGCTTCCAAAGGATAGGCTGTATGTAACTGTATTTGAAACTGATGATGAAGCAGCGGAAATCTGGAAAAAGATAGGTATTCCAGAATCACGTATAGTACGACTCGGTAAAGAAGACAACTGGTGGGGTCCAGCTGGGGAAACTGGTCCTTGCGGTCCATGTTCCGAAATTTTGTACGATCAAGGGGAAGAGGTTGGTTGTGGCAAACCAACTTGTGGTCCCGGATGCGATTGTGACAGGTTCCTCGAGATATGGAATTTAGTCTTTACCCAGTATTTTTACAACGCAGATGGCTCGTTATCCGATCTTCCTCAAAAAAACATAGATACGGGGATGGGTTTAGAAAGAATCGCCGCTGTAATGCAAGGAGTGTATACAAACTTCGACACCGATCTTTTCAAACCAATCATGTCAGCAATTGAGGATTTGAGCGGCAAAGAGTATGGACTTTACACAGACACCGACGTTGCTTTCAGAGTTATAGCAGATCACATAAGGGCTTTGGTATTCTCCATATCCGAAGGGGTTGTACCAACAAATGAAGGTAGAGGTTATGTTATAAGAAGGCTGCTTCGTCGCGCCGTCAGATACGGAAGAAAGCTTAACCTTAGAGAACCATTTCTTTATCAACTTGTTTCACCAGTCGTTGACAAGATGAAAGAAGCTTATCCTGAGATAGTAAGTTCAAAATCTCTTGTATCTGAAGTTATAAAGCAAGAAGAGGAGCGCTTTTTACAGACCCTAGAAAGAGGTCTTGCTTTCTTTGAAAAAGAACTTGAAAAAGTAAGTAGCGTTGTTCCGGGAGAAGTTGTATTCAAACTATTTGACACTTATGGATTTCCACCAGATATTGCTCAAGACATAGCTAAAGAACGTGGTCTTAAAGTAGATTGGGAAGGCTTTGAAAAGCTGATGGAGGAACAGAGAGAGCGCGCACGCCGTGCTTGGAAAGGTTCGCAGGCTCAACTTGAAGCGAGTAAATTCGAAAAGTTTCAACCCACAGAATTCATAGGCTACGAAAACTGGGAAGGGGAAGCTGAAGTCATCGGAATCTTCAAACGTGATGGTGACTCTCTGAATGAATACTCTGAACTAAACTTGCAAAAAGGTGAAGAGATAGTTCTTATTTTGGATAGGACTGTATTTTATGCAGAAAGCGGTGGTCAGGTATCCGATGAAGGAATTATCAGCAAAGATGGCGTTAACTTTGGCTTCGTATTTCACGTGCAAAAGCCTGTTGGAGAAGTCTGGGCCCACTCTATTAAGATTGAAAACTCAACATTTCTCAAGATCGGCGACAAAGTCCATATGAAGATTGACTTGGAAAAAAGAAAGGGATGCATGAGGGCACACACAGCAACACACCTTCTTCACAAAGCCCTACAAGAAACCATTGGGGAACACGCAAAACAAGCCGGTTCTCTTGTAGAGAAGGATTACCTGCGTTTTGACTTCACACATACCAAAAAACTCGATGAAATAGAGCTAAAAGCTATTGAAAAGAGAGTTTTTGAAAAGATCCTTGAAAATTTGGAGGTTGAAATAACTACTACTACTCTCGATGAGGCCCGTAAAATGGGAGCTATGGCTCTATTTGACTACAAGTACTCAGATAAGGTAAGGTTGGTAAATATTGGCGGATGGAGTCTCGAATTGTGTGGTGGTACACACTGCAAAAAGACTGGAGACATTGGAATGTTTCTCATAACAACTGAGGGAAGTGTAGCAAGCGGTGTGAGGAGAATAGAAGCCTATACAGGTAAAAAGGCACTAGCCTTACTTCACAACATGCGCGACACGTTAATAGAAACTCAATTGCTACTTGGCGCCAATACTTTTGAGGAACTACCAACAAAAGCTGAAGCTCTCAACAAAAGGATAGTTGAACTCAAAAAAGAACTAGCTGAAGCTCAAAAGCTAAAGAGTTCAAACTTTTTGAATGAGCTTTTAAAAGAAGCAAAAGGAATCAAAAAGCAAAATGTCGAGTTTAAAGCAATAGTTGCAGAAGTAGAAGAGAAAAATATTGATCTAAAACAGCTCGCTGATCAGCTAGAGGACAACTTGAAGCCGGCCATAGTAGTCCTACTTCGAGAAGAAGAGATTAAAAAGAAAGGCAAAGTATCAAAACTTGTAAAAGTTGTTGCCAAAGTTTCAAAAGAGTTGACAGAGCTATTCCATGCAGGAAATATTGTCCGCGAAGTTGCCCGCATTATGGGGGGCGGCGGCGGTGGTAAACCAAACATTGCAGAAGCAGGTGGCCGTGATGTTACTAAGATTTCAGAAGCAATTGAAAAAGCATGGGCAATAATAGAAGAAGCCTAGAGTTACACTTTATTAAAGAATATCTAACGCAGCATAAAATAGGCTTCTAGCAAATTTTCTACTCCTGTGATGTCCATTAAATCCTTTGGGATACGCATTTGTCTCAAATGTACACAGCTTACAGACCTAGCTTTATTTCTAAAACTTCCTCCTTCTGAGTTCTTGAAAAGAATACGTGGACAAGAATACTCAGATCGTCTTTCGTTAAATTAAATGACAACTAAAATAAATCTCTAGCAAACTAAATTTTTTCATATACAGGGCGAAATATTTTTTGATGAAGTGGATACCGTTGGCATTGATTGAAAGCTTTGTGATTATTTTATTGACAACCATAATAATCTGGGCAGGGAGCGGCATAATAGACAAAACCTGCTCTATGCTTATGGCCGCTCCCCTTCCCAAGACCGTGTACTTTCAGCTTCCATTATCTTCATATGAAGAGCTAAGAGAACTTGCACAAAAAATTGACGGTCATTTCTCATTTTTAGCTGTCAAATACGACAGAAAATTAAAAACATTTACCGTAATCTTTCGAATGACAGAAGAGCAAGCCAAAGAATTCTTGGGCAAAAAGTAAAGGTGAAGCAATATGAATAAAATCATGATTGTAATTTTATCAATCCTCATAGTACATTTTGTATTTGCCAGAAACCCTTTTGAATTTCCCGTTACTCTTTCATCAAAACCTATACCTGTTCAAACAGATGAGCAAGGCAAAAATTCAGAAGCTAGATCTAATAACAGTACTTCTACTCCTATCACCCATTCAAATTCAACCTCAACTACACCGCTTCCGCAAAATCAAAATTTCCAAAAAAATGTAGAAATAAAAAAACTTTCTAATTCCGATGAATTCATACAAGTCGTAAAGGATATTAAAAAAGCTGTCGTAAATCAACTCCCCAAACCAAAAGTAATTAAAAGAAATAGAAGAAGATATCGTACTCCATACATCCCATCTTCAAAAGTATTGCACTATCTTGGTTTCACTTACGAAAACGGCCATACCATCGGATGGTTCAAATTGAAATCCAAAATAGTAAGAGTTGCTCTTGGAAGATACTTTTACAATTGGAAGTTGAAAAAGCTTACGAAAGACTATGCCCTGTTTTCGTACGGTCGAAAAAGAAAATATTATTATCTATTCGAAGAATAAATATTAAACTATTCAGAGAACACGGGTAAACTAAATCAAGCTACCATCCTCTAACTCAACTAACGTAGCAATTCTAACAACTTTTTCAAACTTTAAAAAACTTTCCAAAAAATCCCTAACCTCTCTATAGGATGGCATTGAAAAACTCTTCCACAAGTAAACAAGAACACCATCCTTCATCACCCTCAACTCACAACGCTTAGGACGCATTTTCCAGTAACCTCTTTTTAAAAAAATCCTTTTAGAGTAATCCAAGTTCAAAGCCAGCACATTGCTATTTATATCAGCCCTGCCCTCAGCTACAAAGTAAAATTTGTAAACTACACATTTTATTACATCTCCGACTTTTGGCTTTTTAGAATAAGTAGCCACATCAGTAAAAACAACTCCCGGTATGGAAAATCTATTAAGTCTTTCTAAAATTTCTCTTTCTTTAATTAAATCATCATTCAACTCCACAAAAACAGCATCATTCAAAACTTCAACAGCATACGGTGGAGCTGGTGAAAAAGCCATCTTCACTCTTCCTGCAAAACCATCAGAGTAAACCACTGGCAAACCTGCTCGCCTAAACGTACGAGTAAACACAAGCTGCATGTCATTTTGAGACAATAAAGCAGCCAAACCTACTTTTTTATACTTGAGTACCAACCACATATTGGACCACATCCTAGGCAACGTTCACGACAATCAATTGTGTATTCCCCGCTATAAGCCTTTTGTCTCTCCTTTTCAAGAAAAGCAGGTGAAACTCCCAAATTTATAAAATCATGCCAGTGACTTTTTGAGCCATTGAAAATCTTCTCAACATCTGCAGAGTATGAAACTAAAAACTCTTCTAGGGCAAAACTCTCTCTTCTTATCCCCTTCCCTTCAAATGCGTAGTAACTCCCCCGGGAATAGAAAAACTCTGCAAGAGCCGAAGCCAAATCAAAATCTACTCTCGAAAGAAGCGCTTCTAAAGCACTAAGAGTAGGATCACTCCACCGTAAACTTATTCCACGAAGCTCTCTCTTCAAACGCCGCAAAGTATCAATTGCATACTCAATCCCATAAAATTTTTCTTTTTCAAACGGCGTAAACGGTTTCGGAACAAAAGTTGAGATATTAACAATCACATTCTTTTTACCAAATCTTTGAACCAACTCATTAACATAAGAAATCAATTCACCTATATCATCCTCTGTTTCTGTAGGCAAGCCTATCATAAAATACAACTTAACATGTTTCCAACCCGCTTTAAAAAAGTACTCAAGCTGTGGCATCAAATCGTCAAGATTTATCATTTTGTTCACAACTCGCCTTAAACGCTCACTTCCAGCCTCTACTGCAACCGTCAAACCACCCTTTTTCATCTTTTCCGGCTTCATCTTAGCAATGCGGTACAAAGTATCAACTCGTAGAGAAGGAAATGAATACTTAGTCCCTTCCGGCAGCTCTTTTTCCAGCAGGTTGATTAATTCCTCAATCCACGGGTAGTCCGAAGCACTCAGAGACAGTAACCCTACCTCCTCATAACCTGTATTTGCTATCCCTTTTTTAACAACCTCTATCACCCTTTCAGGCTCTAAAGCACGATAAGGCCTGTAATAAAACGAAGCGAGACAAAATCTACATCCACGAGTACAAGCACGGTTTATCTCTACGGTTAATCTATCCTGCACAACTTGACACGACGGGACAACAAATTGAGTCGGTACGTACTCAGTATAGTCAACCAAAGCTTTTCTAACCGGCAAATTCTGAGCTGCAAAAGATTTATGTTTGGGATTAATTAAAACATGATGACAGTAAGGCTCCTTTTCCAACAATTCCAGGAAAATCTCCCGCTTATCTTTATAAACTGAACCTTTAGTAAAACGTTGTACCTTCTCAACAGCCTCTTCTAACAACATTGCTAAAAGCTTTTCACCTTCACCTACAAAGACAGCATCCGCCATCACCAGAGAAAGGGCTGGGTTGACCGAAGCTGGTCCTCCCACAAGCACTAGTGGCCCCTCTCTTTTCTCAACTTGCAGCTCTAACCCCGCTAGCTTCAATGCTGTAGCAAGTCCTATAAAGTTTAGCTCTGTCTGGTATGTGACCACCAAGAGATCAGAGTCTTTAATAGCTCTTGAATACTCTAAGTCGTAAATATTCTTCAGTATCTTATAATCATTAAAACTTGGCAAGTATGCTCTGGAAACGCAAACTCCATCTATGGAATCAAAAAGCGGGTAAAAAATTTTAAAACCGTGATAACTCATTCCAACAGGGTAATCACCACAATAAAGAAGCGTCACTCTAACATTACAATTTTCCTTACAAGAAACTCCCCACTCAATAGGAATATGATACAGCGGATTCTCCAAACTCTTCAACGTATCAAAATCAAATTTTGCCATATTAAATTAACTTAATTAGTTCTCAAAACCTCCTTTCAACATTTCTATCTTTGCTTTCAAACTTCTGTCAGAAGGATCAAGTGAGTAAGCTTCTTCCAACGCCAGCACATATTTATCTCGTTTACCATTACTTTTGAAAACTTCTGCAAGCTTTAAGTAATATCTCTTTTTTGACGAATCCAAAAGTATGGCTTCCTTATAACGTCTCTCTGCTTCTCTATACCTTCCTATTTTCACACACACATCTGCAAGCCTTTCAAGAACAGCAACATTCCTTGGATTTGCTTTAAAGCTTTCCTCAAGTATCGAATAAGCCTTCTCTGGAAAACCTATCTTCACATATGAATCAGCAAGAGCCAGCACAACCCCTATGTCATTTTTATACTTTTCATAATAAAAGCGTAAATTTTTGGCAGCTTTTATGTACTTTCCTTCCTGATAATAAAGCGCTCCCAAAGCCTTATGTAAAAAAGGATCATCAGGCTTGACCTTTAAACCCTTTAAAAATATCCTCTCTGCCAAATTTTTTTTATTAAAAATTTCTGCCATGAGTATACCCAAATCATAGTAAGCAGGAACGTAATCTGGCTTTAACTTTATTGCTTTAACCAAAAGCATCTGAGCCTGCTGATACTTCTTCTGCTTTATATAGAGTAACCCTAACACATGCCACGCCTTAGCATATTTAGGATTGAGTTTTATAGCCTCTTTGATGTTTGCCTCTGCCACTTTAAAACGTCCATTGGTCATAGCAACAATTCCTAAATCAACATAAGTTTGAGCATTTTTGGCCTCCTGTTTCACAGGAATAGGCTTAATAACCTCTTTCTTTTTCCTTTGACAGCCCGTTACAACACTCAACAATAAACCAGATAAAATTATCAATAAGCCACATTTTATCACTTTCACTTATTATTCACCACCAACTTCTCCAACTCTTTAAAAAAGCTTCTCTCCACATTGCACACTTTTTCCTCATTCACCAAAGCCAAAGAAGCTGCCGCTGATTTCAAATTCCCTATTTTATAGTAGCAATAAGCCTCTAACAATTGCAAACGACTATTCAAAGGATGTTTATGAGTAAATTCTATGATATTTGAATACAAGCCATAGTGCAACCATCTCTTTAAATAAGGATACATATCCTCAACTTCTGCAATCCATATACAAGTCCTCAACCTCTGCCTATCAAGCCTAAAAAGATACCACTTATCATCAGAAAATCCATAGTCAAATCTATCTTTTATTAATCTAAATTCACTGCTTGCTACACAGTAAACCCCATCATCTCTGAATTCCAACACATTCCCCAAAAAATCTTCCCAACGCCACGGAGTAAACTCAAATACATCAGCATTTGATGAAAAGCTGTAATACATTTTCCCACTCACAAAGAAAATCTTATCATTAAAACGCATAAAATAGTCCACATCCGATGGAATATTAATTTTAGATACTCTTTTCCACTCTATATCAAAAGCCATCAAGGTATCCAATCCTCTATAAATTGCCCACTTCCTATCTAAAGCAATCAACCTTTTCAAGTTCACTTTGAAAGATTTGAGTTTAGCCACTCTAATCTTGTCAATAGTATTCGCATCTATCTTCTCTTTCTCAATTACGTACCATTTATCTTTAAAAGTTAAGTAAATATCCCCGAATCTAGTTATATAGAATTCCCTACTTTTGATTAGTAAATTGAACAACCTCCTCAAATACACCAAGTTATTATAAGTAACCTTTTTTTGAATTTTCCCTCCTGTTTTTACATCAAGCAGAAGTATACGATCACCATCTACCAGCAAAAGTGCTTTGGTAAGTCTAAGTTTCCCTTCCTGCGCATAAACTCCTCCTAGCAATCTAACCTCTCCCGTTTCCAAAACCGGATGTCCTTTTACTTTTATAACCTTTAATTTATAAAGCTTCTTCATAGTAGATATAGTAGACTGCTCCACAACACTAACTGTAGAATACAAACATTCAACACTTGAGTAAAATAAAAGCTCAGACACTTCACCAATATTAACTTTACCTAAACTGTCTTCCAGCGTTGTTCCAACTAAGTAAATAAAATCACCACTTCCCCACAGATAACACGCCGATTTGGGAATTCCTTCCTTTAACAATCCCTTTATTCTATAAAGCTTCACTTTTTTGGGAGAAAACATAAAAAAAACAGGAGATTTTCTCTCTACCCTAATCACATTGAAGTAGGGCAATACAAATCCTTTCAAGTTATAGTCTTTCACCTTTTCAGCAAACTCAAATAACTTTGACCTAGTTAAATCAACAACATATCTACCAAATGCAAAGTACTTAGTTGATAAATCCACATTAAGATACTTTCCAAATACCCTGTCGTACCAATTCCAAACATTGCTTCTCACAAACGAAAATCTCTCATAAGGAGACACACTTAACTCTAATGTAGCAGCCTTTTTTCCATCCAGCTTTAAGCCTTTGTGGGGAAGTATTAGCTCCCAGTCAAAAGCCAGCCCCCTGTCCAATATTTCGGAGTAAAAAGTTACAACATCTCCTTTTTCCAAATCCAATTCCCCATAAGCTTTCTTCACCGGATCCCAAAACCTAACTTTACCACTTTTATAGGCTACTTTATTCAACAAATAAGGCACTTCAATCTTCTTATCAATTTTCAAATTAAAGTATCCTTTTAGCAAACTATCGGGCACATTTAAAGTCCGACTTGATACATCTTTTGAACAACCTGAAAATATGGCTAATATTACAAACAACACTAGAAGTTGTAATGTTTTAAAACCGGTTCCTTTACTATCCACCTACACTTCAACCCCTTTGGAAACACAACAAAATCTCCAGATTCTATGTGATACTCCTGACCATCCTCTGCAACAACCGTCACCTTCCCCTGAATAAAATAACACTTCTCTTCCTCAGGATACTCCCAATCAAATTCACTCACATCACAACTCCAAGTTGGCCAATCAAAAATTCCCTCTTTTTCTGCGTCTTCTTTACTCATCTTTCGAATCTGTACCTTCATATCATTCACCTCCACCAATTTTACTCTTCTTCCACCAACGTCAACATTCTCTTCAATCTTCTCTCAACTGTAGATTTACTCAACCCAACTCTATTCGCAATCTCTCTTAAACTCATAAAACTGTCCTCAACCAGTTCTGCTATCATTTTATCAGTACTATCTAACTTATTCCACACAGGTAGTTTTTTCAAACGTGCAAGAGCCTTTCTCTCCCTTTCTATCCTCTTAGAAACCAACCGGGCATTGTGAACATCACAGTTCACCTGAGCAAAAGCTTTTTTCTTACGGTAAGAACTTCTCAATAATTCATCAATGTAGTGAGCTGTCTCAAACGCATTTATTTTAGCAAAAAATTCTATCATCTTTCGCTTACTGTTCAAAACCCACCACCTATTTTTAAAAAATCTAAAACCCAATTCAGCAAAAATTTCAAATTCCTTACCCACCATAACTGTCAGCTTGGAAAATTTCATATACGCATATCCTCTGAGTATTACCATTGGAACAACATGATCCAGAGTATTACAATTCGCATCAACTGGTTCAAAATCAAACAGTACTGCTCTAATAACCCTTCCAGATCTCAATACCTCTTCACCCATGGCAAAAATCTCAACTTCACATCTTTCCACCAGCTCTTCCAAATATTCAAAATCCTCTCTAGTAAAAGCCACAACATTCACTCTGTAGTAAATTTCTCCATCAGGTAATTCTACAGGCACCGCAAGCTTACTCAAAACTTCTTTGAAAGCTTTAGGTTGAACATTATCAAACAATTCTTTTTTGAAATTAAAAGAATTCATTGTCCCCTATCTCACCTCTAATTCTTAGAATAATTTTCTCAACAAGGTATGGATCATACTTTTTAACATGCCTATTCATCGCTATAAGCTCTATTAAAACTGCCATATTTCGTCCGCTTTTTACTTCCAACTCAACTCGCGGAACTCTAACTCCTAAAAATTCAACTGTATCCTCTTCCATCCCAAGCTTTTTACGCACAGCTTCTGTCTCTTTTTTAGGAACCAGATCCACCACTACATCAACTTTCTTTTCATCAAGAATAGCACTTATACCAAATAGCTTTGCCACATGTATCAATCCGATTCCACTTATCTCCATAATTCCCTTTGTCGTAGGAAACGAGGAAGCAACTAAATCCCCTGATGTGCTTTTTCTCAGAAGAACAACATCATCTGCAACTAGCCTATGCCCTCTTCTAATCAGCTCCAAAGCTATTTCACTCTTTCCTATTCCACTTCCCCCTCTAATCAATACCCCCTCACCAAAAACATCCATCATAACAGCATGTATGCTCTCAGCCGGAGACAACTTCCTCTCCAACAAATTCACAATCTCCGCAATCAACTTTGAAGTTGGCAAAGGAGATGATAAGAGCGGAACCTTCAAACTCTTAAAAACTTGTAAAAATGAAGAAGGTAAGTTTTGATTATAAGACGTAACAACACACGGTATTCCAGTACTTATAACCTTGTACAACCTTAGCTTACCTATCTTTTCAGGCAAAGCCAATAAATACTTAACCTCACCCCTTCCAAATACCACAACCCTCGTGGGATCAAAAGCCCCAAAAAAACCCGCTAACTCTAAAGAAGCTCTTGAAACCAACGGTTTAAAAATAGGCCTCCTAAAACCTGAACCACAAGCTAGTAACTTTAAATTCAATTCCTTTACTAACTCTCCCACTCTAACAAATTTCATACAGTGGGCCTCCATTAAATTCAATATAGCCAATCTTCTCTGATACGTCCTATTATCTTCACTATCTCTCCTTTAGGAGTTTGAGTTTTTACCCTGTAAATCAACCACTTTTTCCCTGAAAGCACTACTTCCTGACTCATTATAAAGTACTCAAATCCCCAAGGATTTTTAGGGATTGAAGACAAATAAGCTCCTTTTAACTGTTCAAGCCTATCTGGATACTTTCCAGTCTTCATAAAGTACGTTTTGCAACCTTTTCTAATAATATCTATATCTTCATAGCACTTTTTAAACCTCGCTTCTTCTGCTACTTTCATATAGTTAGGCAACGCGAAACCCGCAAGTATACCGATTATTAATACAACTATCATCAACTCTATGAGAGTAAAAGCCCTATTATTCCTACCAACAACCCTCACATCTCTCACCTTCCCAAACACCTTTTGAGAATCTCAGCTGGTTCTGTTAACTCCCTTATACGCTCTTTATAATTATCAACCAAATTTTTAACCTCACCACTCCAAAATGAAAACATATTCTCCTCAATCTCCTTTCTATTCCCCTCCATATAATCTAACGTCGCTTTAACAAATCTCTCCACATAAGGCAATGCCTCTTTTATATACACTCCTCTTCTTGAAGCCAACGAAATAAACGTAGCTAATTCTCCAAACTTCCCATTTTCCACATAAACTTTAACTACCAAATCCCCTAACGCCAACTTCTCATCTTCGCTCAAATCTTTAACGATTTCATAAGCCTTTCTCCACATCTTCTCCTGAACCAAAATTTTCAAATAAGGTCCCACTTTCCCCGAAATTTTCCAGTAACGCTCAGCCCATTTCTCAGCAGTAGCTATATCCCCCTTCTCCAAAAATATTCCAGCAATAGTTTTCAATTCCACATTTTTAGCATCCTTTGAAAAATAAATTTCTGCTAACACCTTAGCCTTTTCTAACATTCCCAACGAACCGTATATCTGTATCAACAAAAGAGCAACCTTTTTTTTCAAATCCCCATCAACAACCTGAAATAACTTCCTAGCCAATACATACGAATCGTACACTTTCCCCAACTTATACAAAGCAAACGCTTTATAATACAAAACATTTGGATCTGTAAAAGAAAGCGATATTAATTTATCAGAAAATTCAACCGCTATTTTCCAATTTCCCGCTTTTATAGCTTTCTTTAAAATTTTCATATAGTAAGCTGCATCCACTACCTCTTCAGCGCTAGTTCTAGCTGTACACCAACAGAGAGTCAATATAACAATTAATGAGTAACCAACTCTCCCCACCACTATCCCTTCTCAATAAAAATATGACTTTCAATTACGTACGATAAGTTATATCTTCCAAAGTTTCTAACGCTTCATTTCTTACATAACCGCTCTCATGAGTAAGAGAAATCTTTTTCAATTTATCAACAGACTTCGTAGTACCAACCCGACTCAAAACCTTAAATACAGCAATCAACTGTTCCTCACTCATACTATCAATCCTTTTTAAAATCTCATCCTCAATATTCTCAAACTTCAATAAAGCTCCTATCACACACGAATGAGCTTCAGGCACAGCAGCCATTTCAAATACAAAATCTAGTTTATCGTTATCTTTTATCTCGCCAATTACATAGACAGCTGCTATCCTATCCATAACATTCCCAGACTTCATCATCTCTTCTAAAATTTTACTCGCTATATCATCTTTTTTCCCTTTTTTCAACAATTTAACAACGGAAGCTCTTACTCTGTGCCCTGAAGAAACAAGCGGTAGTAATTTTTCGAGTTTGGGTAAATACCCAATCTCTTCCAGTGCTTCCACAGCATTAGCCTTTACACGCATATCCTCATCATCTAAAGCTTCCAGAATATAGCTGACACCATACTCCCCGCACACTGCTAGAGTTTTCACAAGAGTCGCTCTCACTTTTGGATCGTCTTCCAATTGATAAAATTTCCCCAATAAAATCGCATACTCTTTTTTAGCAGGCATGTGATGACGCAAACTTTCTAAAGCTCTAATCCTTACCCATTCATATGGATCTCCCAATGCCTCTATCAATACCTCAATTATCTCCTGAGAAGGTTCAAATTTCCCAAGTTCTCTGGCAGCAAGAGCTCTCTCAACTTTGTCTCCATCTCTAAGAAGTCTAAAAAGTTCCTTAAGATCCCCCATCAAATTTCCCCCTCACAAACAACACAAACTACTGATACTTAACCAAACTTCTCACTTCACACTCATTTTCCAATTTTGATCGTCCATTCAAAAACTCAAGCTCTACCAAAAATAAGGCTCCTTTAACCTCTCCTCCCGCTCTCTTTATCAAACTCAAAGCTGCCTTCGCAGTTCCCCCCGTTGCCAAAACATCATCCACCAACAACACTTTCTTTGTAAATTTAAAAGCATCTTCATGAATCTCTATTTCATCAGTACCATACTCAAGTTCATATTCCTCACGCAACACCCTGTAAGGCAACTTTCCCTTTTTTCTTATAGGAACAAATGCAGCCCCTTTAGCATAAGCTATAGCAGAGGCAAATATAAATCCTCTCGATTCTATTCCAACCACACAATCAAAATCCATATCTTTTACTGCATCCAACATATCATCTATGCAAGCTTTAAAATACTCAGGAACCTGCAAAACTGTTGTCACATCTTTAAAAATTATAGGAGGTTTAGGAAAATTTGGTACATCCCTTATAAGTTTTTTGTAGTCCAGTCTCATCTTGCTTCTCCTCCCTGTCAACTCATTTTAGAAACACCCATAACTTTCTTTTTTCTCATTTTTTTCCACTTATTCCACAATTCTTTGGCAAAAGTATAATCACCATACTCCATTATTTTACCTAAAATTCCCTTAATTTGTTTTTCATCAATTTCTACAAGAACCCTTGGCTCCAAATACTTATCCCAATCCACATCAAATTTCTCATTTGGATCTGAAATATCGATAAGTGTAATCTTTCGATTCTTTACACCAAATTCCACCTTTATCAAGGCATCAACCTGCTTACCAATTTTATCTACAAGTACATCCTCCGAGATACATATATCATCCACATAGAGAATTGCATTCTTTTTCTCAAGTCTTATCGTATCTCCAGCAGCAAAAATTCTAACTCCTCTTAACAAAAAAATTGGCTCTGCATTTGAAGCGCCAAAGGGCTTCATTCTATCAAAACAACTCATTATTTCATCCCTAAAATCTGAAATTTGTGAAACTTTATCCACATACACAACAGGCTCCATCACAAAATTTTCTTTAAATTCAACCCCCTCACATTTTACCTCTAATTTATACTCCCTCAAAGCCTTTAAAAACTCCTCAACTTTATTTCTTTTCAATGTAAAACCAACAGCTAATTTGTGTCCTCCCCACTCTTCAAAGTACTCTTCAAAATTCGAAAGTAAGCTGTGAAGATTTACACCATCCGGAGCTCGAGCCGATCCTATGTACTTATCATCGTGGCGTGTTATCAAAATTACAGGAACACCATACTCTTCCTTGAGTTTTGAGGCTACAATTCCTATCACACCAACATGCCAACTATCAGAACATAACACTATTGGGCGATTAGCATTTTCTTCTCTGTTATAAAAATTTTTCAACATTTTTCTAACTTCAGAATTAACCCTCTGTTCAATCCTTTGCCTATCTCTATTTAATTTATCAATTAAAGCTGCGTATTCCCACGCTTTCTTCTCATCATCTGTTAATAAAAGCTCCACCACGCACTCTGCTCCTCCCACACGTCCCGGAGCATTCAAACGTGGTATCAAAATAAAACCGAGACTTTTAGGAGTTGCCACATTCATTCCCAATATCTCCATCAAAACTTTCAAACCAACTATTGGAGAACTATTTAACACCTTCATTCCTTCTTCCAATAATACTTTATTATCGTAAAGTACAGGCATAACATCCGACACTATCCCAACCGCAACTAAATCTTCCCAAACATAGCTATTTCTCCAATTTCGGCCCATTTTTTCCATAATTGCCGTTATCAACTTATAAACTACACCAACCGCTGGTAGATTGATAGGCCAATCTATACTAGGATTAACCATGGCAAATCTTTCATTATTATCAGGTATCCAATCAGTTTTGTGATGATCCAAAACCACAACTTTTTTTCCCATTTTCAGTAACTTTTGAATTACCTCTTTTTCAGAACTTCCACAATCAACAAATACTATTAAATCTGCATCCGGAGACTCTGTTTTTATTCTGTCAAAATTTATACCATACCCATCTTCAAACCTATTGGGAATTTTCCACTCCACGCAATCCGTGCAGAGATACTTATTTATAAATCTGATTAATAGAGCAACCGAAGTAACTCCATCAGTATCATAATCTCCCCAAACCAAAATTTTTCTTTTGGTGTTTAAAAAAATATCTACCGCTTCTTCAATTCCTCTCAGTTCAAACGGAGAAGGCAAATCCTTTTTTCCATTAATAAAGTAATTTTCAAGATTTTCTATTCCTCTTGCAACGAGGGTATGAACCAAATGCTTATTTATCCCATACTTTGAAGATAAAGTTATAACTTTGGAAACATCGCCTTTTCTGACCAACCACCTCATGGCTCAACCCCACTAAAATCTAAAGTTCAGAGTAATTTAACAGAGAGAACATGACCATTAGTATTCCTCCGTCCCCTGACTTTATAAGTTCATCCGCGAAATTCAAAACCTCCTCTGCCTCAACTCTGAACAATTTAGAATGAGCCACCACTCTCATAAAGAGAGGTAACACATTGGTGTACTTGGTATAAAATCCTCTAACCATAAACGCTTTAAAACCACCATTCTTATAAATATCTATCAATTCTTTCAGAGCTTTCAAGCCTTCTTCTTGTGGTAGCACATTTTGATCATTTTTAGATTTAGAATTTTTAGCTGCTATCTTCACAAATTTAGCTAGATCATCAACATTCCCCAACTCGGAAATCACCGTATAATCCAATTGATAACCCTTAATCAAATTCTGCCATTTGTAACCTTTTTCTCTCATTAGCACAGGATAAGAGTTATACCACACAGGTTCTACCTGTTCAAACGCTGTAAAATCCGTTGCTAAAATCACTTCTCTCAAGAAAGGTGTGGCAATCAAACCACTTTGCAAAGCATTTAAAGTCAATTTGGTAAAATCCTTTGAACCATATATTTTCTTCAGCAACATTACATCCCAATCTGTTAATCTGACCAACTTATCAGTAACCTTTCCCAAAAACAACATTGCTCTGTACTTTCTAGGTCCCTTAATCGTACTAGCAATTTTTTCTAACTCCTTAGGATTCTTCCTTCCGTAATACAAATCACGTTCTATATTAGTCTCCTTCACAAAATCAGCCAATACATCAGATTTTCTGGTTTCGAATACTTTTTCTAAATCCACATCATAAATAATTGCCAAATTCCTTATCAAATCTCCCAAAGAATATGGAACAGAAGCTAACTTTTCTATTGTTTCCTTATCTGAAGTAGTTAAATAAGACAAATTTTCAGTAGTTAGTAATTCCCAAAATCTCAATACAACTTCTATGGTACCCTCAACTTGATACGGCACAGGCTCCTTCATTGCTAACCCCTTTATTTCCCCTACATTCAAAACAACGTTATTTTCTTTCAGCATATAAGCCACAAAGGGAAGCGCATTCAAATCAACTAAAGCAACCTTTATCCAATACCCTCTATCAACAACCGCCATCTTATAGTTAAGATCTGTAACAAGCATACTTCTTTTCAACAGAGGTGGTAAAACAAACACATCAGCAGGACGACTAACTTCCATACCATTTTCTAAATAATTTATGCGCCTTTCAACCTCTGCACAAAATGCTCCTATAACATCATCCTTTACAGCGGTAAGTACTTTGGGAGACACATACTCAAACACTTGCACCCATAAAAGTTCAAAAATTATCCGCAAAACTCCCGGATCCATCTCATTCCAACTCTTACTGGACAAATAATCTGCCAATACTCCCTGGGACATAAAATTCATAAAATTTAAGTCATCAACAACTATATCCTTTTCCGCTATTCCCCTTATCAACCTATACAGAAGATAAGGAGCAATCTTAGATTTTAAATTATCACTTAGCAAATGCCACTTAATATTCCCAAAAATTTCCACCAAATTAGGCATTTTTAACACTCTATCAAGCCTCTTGGAAAGTTGAACATTGCTAAAGAAATAACTGTAAACATTTTCAAGAGAATAACGAGATCGAAACTGCCTGTTTAAACCTATAAACGCGCTCTCTAAATCCGAAAGCGTAACAACACCTTTTTTAAATAGCTGAATTTTTTCGTAAATTTCGCTCAATTTCTTTTCTTTATCCTTCAAAGACAACCTACACTCCGAAAGCATCTTCTCGCAAGTAGCACATAATACTTCCTCACTTGTTGCCTTAGCATTACCCTTAGTTATAGGAAACTTTGCCAAGTTCTCTACTTTCTTTTGCAATTCATCAGTCTGTTGTTGTAACACTTTCACCTTTTCTTTATAAACAGAAATTCGCTTCTCATTCGTAACAAAACCTATAATAAAAGCAACAAGCACAAAAATTACTATTAAAATCCTCTCTCCCATGACTTCTACCTCCAAGCAAATATTTATCTGGAAGTAATATTTACCCCAACCTTTCGGGATAATCTTTTAGAATTGAATCTATCCTTTCCCCATTTTTAATTCTACCGTAAACTTCCATAAGATGCAGCATATCTTGCCACATGTACCACTTTGGAGATCCTTTTTTACGCGATGGATTTCTAAGTAAATAACTGGGGTGAAAAACAGCAAAAACAAACCTATAACGCCACCTATACCACTTTCCACGCGCTTTAGTTATAGCATAACCTTTGCCCAAAAACCAAGTGAGAGCCGTTGATCCCAAAGCAATCAAAGCTGCTGGATTAACTAACTCTATCTGCATCTCCAAAAACGGAGCACAAGCTGTCATCTCCTGATTGTTAGGAACACGATTACCCGGAGGTCGGCATTTTACTGTATTTGTAATGTAAACCTCTTTTCTATCCAATCCTACCACTTCAAAAATCTTATCCAGAAGCTGCCCAGCCTTACCTACAAATGGTCTTCCCTGAATATCCTCGTCAGCCCCAGGAGCCTCTCCAACAAACATTAGCTCCGCAGATCTGTTTCCCTCTCCAACAACAACATTGGTCCTGTTTTCTGCAAGAGGACATTTTTTACAACTTCGAAGGGAAGTTTCCAACTCATCCCAATCTTGAGCAGAAAATAACACCTCAACTCCCCCTTACTTCCTTCTGAAAATTAAAACTTTGTTTCTATAAATATCTCCTACCGCAATAACTTTCCCATCTTCCGTTGAAGCAATACCAGCAGGTAACATAATTTTTCCTCGCTTTTCTCCAAAAGACCCTATTCCTCCTATAAACTTCTTAGTTTTACGGTTATAAACTACAACTGGCATCCAACCAGTATCTGTAACAAAAGCGTAATTCTCAGTCAAACTCACTTTAAATGGATGCCGTAAGGACATTATTCCTTTATTAATCAAAGCTGTTACCACTTTTAAAGTTTTAGTTCCCTCACTATAAGAATAAACTTTAACAGCTCTGCTATAAGTATCAGTAACCCAAACTTCCCTATCCCACACTGCTATTCCCCAGGGGTAATTAACCTTTGTCGCAACAGAAGAAAGATCAAATTTAGCCTCCGAAAGTTTTAGACGCTTTTTCATTACTATGAATTCTCCTTTATAATCAAGCATAAAAAGCCTTCCGCCTCTACCCAAAGCAACATCTACTATCTCTTCTAATTTTGCATCCTCCAATTTTTCACCTTTAAATGGAGCATAAGCTATAGTCTTCAACTTTCTACCGCTCTGAGCACTGACCACATAAACCTTCCCCTTTGAAGGATTAGCAATATAGAGTCTCGTGGCATCACTATTTATAGCAATACCTGTAGCACCATAACCAATACTTTTTCTAAGTTTTATCTCACGAGTCAAGCTACCAGTCTTATCTATAACCACTACCTTCCCAGTCCTACTCAATACATAAAAGAAACCATTCTTACTAGCTATATCTATTGGATACTCTACACTCAATTCTGTTATAAAGTGCCACCTTGAAAAAACAGGAATATAAATACAACCAGAAATGAAAAGGGCAGCACTCAACATAAGCAGTGCTGCCCATATTTTATTTTTTCTAAAATTCAAACTAATTCCATTGTTACTTAACCCCAATGAGCTTCTTATACCTACTCCAAGACTCAAAATACTTCTTCCTAACTTTATCCAATTCATCTTTACTTACCTTCCCCTCCTTGTATTTTTTCAAAGTCTCAACATACAATCTATAATAAGCTCTATAGTTCTCATACACGCCTATATTTTCACTCACAGTTTCCAATTTTTCAAGGGAAGGCTTAGCTCTATCAATTGAAGCAGTTATACTATCATCTGCTTCTATAAGATTCTCCTGCACCTTCTGAGTTTCCTCAGCAACCCTGACAACCTCACTTCTTGAAGGAGCATAGTCTTCATACTCCTTAGAAGAATCCGTTTTCAAAATCTCATATTTGGTTTTATTTAAACTAACAGATGCTTTAATTGTAGTATTGTTCAAATTATTAACTGCACTTTCAACATTCAAAGTTGCTGTAGATACATACTTCTTAGCATTACTAGCATTTCCGCTTTCCAACTCTTTTTCAGCTTTATCCAAATTTGAAATTGCACCATTCACTTTTTTAAGAGCCACATCAATTCCATCTCTAGTAATCTTCAAAACCTTGGCAACCCCTTTTAAGAAAACCTTTACTGCTTTTATAGTAATAAGTTCTGCCAATCTTACAAACTCTCTTGCCCCCTTCAAAGCAAGATCTCCAACTCCTGCTAAAACAGAAACAACAGCTGCAAGTGCTCCCTTTGCCCAGTCTATTATAGCTTTGGGATTGAAATTAGCTGCCTTCTCAACCCCTTTATCCAACACTTTAAATAAATCCTTCAAAGCACTAACAACCAAACTACCAACACCAACAGAAAAAGCAATGCCTTTTCCTACAACTTTCATAACTGCAGTAGCAGTATCTATAACTATTGAGACAAGTGCTTTTCCCATCTCCGCTGGAACTTCAATTAGAGCTTTAGCTGCACTCCTCACAATACTTCCAACCTTTCCAAGAGCAGAAAATGCTGCCTGTCCAGTTTGGGAAACAGCAAAGTTAAATTTAGAGATGCCGTCTGATAGCATACTTTTAGCAGAATCTAACACATTTTTCCCAGCATTAACAGTAGCACTAAGTCCACTACTTACTCCACCAGCAATTCCAGCTGCAACTCCTGAAACTTTCCCAAAAATTTGATCAACACCAGATTTTACAGAGTTCAACACCTGCTTCCCCGCATATACAATTCTATCTCCAACAACCACAACCATATCTACAGCACTACCTATAGCTTCCCCTATAGCTCCACCTATTCTTTCACCAGCCTTTCTACCTTTTTTAGACCATGTTCCTGCCAATACTGGCTCCGATACAACCATCGAAGCAAAAATCACAATTAAAATAAGAGACACTAATCTTCTCATATTTATCCCTCCTTTACAACAACAGCTACAACAATGAAAAAGGTGGCAGAACTATCTGCCACCTTAAATTATAATCCCATTATTGATCAAAGTTTCAAACAAACACAACCACACATTCTGTTCAACCTTCAACTAAGCAAATTATTTAACTCGCCATGCACCTTTTTGAGCATGTAAAACTATTGGAGATACAACAAATATGGAAGAATACGTTCCAACAAGCACACCTATCCAAAGCGCAAATGAGAAAGAAAACAAAGCTGGCCCTCCATATAACACCAACAGTGTCAAAGGTATAAGAGTTGTAAGAGAGGTATTCAAAGTTCTTCTCAATGTCTGCGTCAAACTAACGTTTATCAACTCTACAAAATCCTTGCTGTAGCGAATCTTCATATTTTCTCTAATCCTATCCGAAATAACTATGCTGTCGTTCAAAGAGTAACCTATCAATGTCAAAATTGCTGCAACAAAAGAAGACTCAACTTCAAACCCTGCTAACGAAAATACCGCCAGTGTTAATAGAACATCGTGAACCAAAGCAAATACTGCACCAAACCCGAACCAAAACTCGAAGCGGTAAGTAATGTATATCATCATGAAAATCAAAGCAAGAACTGCCGCTTTAATTGCCTTCCATTTCAACTCTTTTCCAATAGTCGGTCCCACATCAGAACTCTTGAGTATCTCTTTTACTTTTACTCCTAATCTATCTTCCAAAACCTTTATAAACTTTGCTTTTGTCCAACCTTCTCCAGAATCCTTTAGATAAACAGTGCTTAAAATCCACTCATCACTCTTGAACTTCATACCCATACCAATTTGTGAAAAACTAGCTCCCTTAGCTACAGGCTGTATTCTTACCTTTAAACCAGTATCCGCTACAGCCTTTCTCAAATCAGATATAGATACTTCCTTTTCAAATTTGAGATGCAGCAACGTTCCGCCTGTAAAATCTATCCCGTAATTCAATCCCTTAAAAGTAAGAATCCCCAAGCTTATGATCATAAGGATTATGGATATTGGAAATAGGTATTTTGCAGCGCCCATAAAATTTATTGGTTTCCTGTTCATACATCTTCCCTCCTCACGTACTTTTTTAAACTACTTTTCTCCTACCCACACCTTTCTATATACTCAATGTTTTGTACTGTCTTATCTTGTGGAAGAAGTCAAATATGAACTTGACCATGAATATGGCTGTAAACATGCTAGCCACAATACCCGCACTCAAAGTAACCGCAAAACCTCTTATTGGACCAGTACCATAAAAGTACAATACCAAAGCGGTTATCAAAGTTGTCATATTCGCATCAAATATTGTCCAAAACGCCTTTGAAAAACCTGAATCGATAGCCGCTCCAACCGTCTTACCCATTGCTAACTCTTCTCTTATCCTCTCAAAGATGATAACGTTTGCATCAACAGCCATACCAACTGTGAGTATTAAACCTGCAATTCCAGGAAGGGTAAGTGTTGCATTAAAATAAGCCATTATTCCCATCATTATTATGAAGTTTGCAACCAAAGCAGACGAGGCAATAACTCCAGCAAAACCGTAAACCACCATCATATAAAGCAACACTAATAAGAATCCGTAAGTAATAGCTTTAACTCCTCTTCTGATAGAATCTGTTCCAAGAGTTGGTCCCACTATGGTAGCTCCCAATTTTTTAAGAGGAGCAGGTAGTGCACCTGCTCTCAACACAATTGCCAACTTTTTAGCTTCTTTGTCTGTAAAGTTTCCTGTAATCTGAGCACGTCCTCCATAAATTGGCTCCCTTATCTGAGGAGCTGATTGAACTTTCTGATCCAATACAATCGCCAATAATCTTCCGACATTTTCATTCGTAATTTTAGCAAATTTCTGAGCTCCAACTGAGTTAAACTCTATATCAACAGCAATACGTCCCATGTTATCAAACCCAACATAAGCATTTTTCAACATGTCTCCCGTCAATAACACACGTTTTTGAACTTTCCAATAGCGAACGCCTTTGTCTGTTATCTCAGGAAGTATCTCTACATCATCAGACACTTTCTCATCCATTGAAGCAGCAGGTCCTTCAACCAACCTAAACTGTAAAATTGCCGTACGTCCAATAATATCAATCGCCTCTTGAGCATCTTTTATACCAGGAATTTGTACTCTTATCCTGTCAATCCCATAAGTTGTAATATTAACCTCCTTAACGCCAAGCTCATCAACTCTGTTTCTTATAACCGTAACTGCCTTCATTTGCGCATCCTTTATAAGTTTTGTTAACGCTTCTTTCTTAAAGCGAAGAGTGTATTCGCCATCGGCAACTTTTATAAATTGGTAATTCACAAATCCTTGCATCAAAGCTTCAATCTCAACAAGTTTATTCTTAGGTAAATCATTAATCTTAACGTGAATTGAACCATCTTTATCAACTGTTACCTTGTAATCAACACTTCCCAACTCATCTAATTTATCCATAATAGACTGTGCCCGCTGATCAGAAGTCAGCTTTTTCAACTGATCTACATCAATTTCATAGGTAATGTCAAGTCCTCCTCTCAAATCAAGCCCTAATTTTACCTTTTCTTTTAAAGGAAAAGCCAACCACCAAGTAATACCTAATACAAATAGAATGATGAGGAACCTAATTCTTAAGTCCTTCAAAGAACATCCCTCCCTACTTTTTACGCTCGTGATACAATACACATACTACATACCAAAAAATATAATACAAACACAAGGTATTTTTAATTTAACAAAACCTTTTGAATACAACAAGTTTTAAACGCAAATACATTCTACTAACCTCTTTTGAACCCCAACCAAAATCCTACTAAAAAACCACCTGTTACCGGAATGTTGTATAGAGTAACTTCAAAAATTTTGCCAGCGTTGATAGGAATAGAAAACTTCACTCCATTCCACGTAACAGAAATCACATCAAAATGAACCAGCAATTGAATACCTATGATCACTACCCCTAAAATCAGTAGCATTAATTTCAAAACTTTCTTCAATGCATACCCAACTGCTAATCCCAGTATAAAACCCAGTGTTAAACTACCAGCTATCTCCATATCATCACGTCTCCTCTAGCAACTATTATTCAACTTCTATTTTATCCAACAATTTCTCAATATCATCCGTCTGCTCTTGAGTTTTCTCCTTCTTCCTTTTTTCATTTGTACCAACAACACTTCCCTCTATAGTTTTGATCTTTTTCTGAAGATCTAACATTTTCGGATAATCAGGCCATTTATTCATTATCTCTTTATATATCACCAATGCCTCTTCAAAAGCCTCTGCTTTTCTGTAGCTCTCAGCAATTCGATACATCACCTCAGGTCCTCTCATTCCTGCCCGTTGGGAAAACCTGTAAAACTCTATAGCCTCGTTAAACTTCCACTTATTTTCAAGAAAGAAGCCGTATAAAAACTCCCCAAACCCGGGTTGCTCAAACCGTTTATACTCCATATTTTTAAATACTTCACCGTGAGATAACTTAATGTATAGCCGCAAAACATCACTCTTTAAAAATTCACCTTTTTCAATACTTTCTCCCAATGCAACCTTTACATAACCAAACCAGGTTATAATATCCACATCTCGCCACGCACACATCTGTAAAGCCTGTTCTAAGTAAGTTTTTACAGTTTGAAAACTTCCACCTGTCAACCAGTAAACTTTGGCCTTCATAAATGGAATGTAGTAATCATAAGGATTAACTGTATACCACTTTTTCAAAAATTCTAACAACCACTTGTAATCCCCCAGTTCAAAAGCAACTTTGGCAGTAAACCTCCAATAATCACTTTTTAGTCTAGCTCCCATGTCTAAAATTCCTTTAAGAATCTTGAAAGCAACCTCTTTTCTTCCTAAATTGTACGTACTTTTAGCCCAATCAAACATCTCTTCAGCTGTCAAACTCCCCTCTTGATGTAAATGAGAAAATACTTTAAACGCCTCATCCCATCTTTTCAACGCCACATAAGCCTGAGCAAGCAGTCTCTGGGCCTCAATTCCTTTTAACTTTTTCAAAAGAAATATTGCTTTAAGGGGCTGAGAATTTAAAACATACATTTTTCCAAGAAAAAAGACATATTCCTCCTTATCTGCAAGTTTAACCACTTCCTGAGCCAATTTTAATGCTTCTTTATAATCGCCCTTTTTATACTTTTCTCGCGCTAACGTATACATCTCATAAGCCTTTTGCTCCTTTGGATCATCAAACCATTCATACTCCTCCAAGTAGCCATTTCTCTCCAACAACAGTTTGTATTTTCCATTACTCAAAACAACCCGACCATGATCAAAACTTCCCTCAACCATGAGTTGCAGGCTACCATCTTCCTTTAAAATGTAAACTCCTGCTTCTAATATCAGCACTAATCCACCATACATTTTTCCACAAAAATCCTTTACCTTTACACTTAATAGTTTATTTATCTCAATATCCTCTCCAAATTTAAAATGATAAAGCGAATCATGCGACAAGAAGTAATACTCACCATCATAAACAAAAATTTTACTTACTCTTCTATTGAAGGTTCGCCATCCAAGCCCCTGCTTTAAATCCAAAACGTATAAACCATCAGAAGAAGCAAGTAGATATACACGGCTAGCTATTTTCCTCACATCTAAAGGCACAAACTTCTCTTTTTTAAACATCTCATTCCCAGTACTTATCCAAATGCTCCTATCATCAGCTGCCACTATTTCTCCCTCATCATCAACTCCAACTGCGAGTGGAACTAAGGGAATCTTAACAATCTTCCACAAAGGAGGCGTCAAGGAAAAATCAAACACACGGTACTCTTTTCCATCGAATACTAAGGCTTTATTTTCGGAGTTAGACAACTTAACTTCAAGAATGTCGTTTTCATAAGTTTTCTTCAAACACCATTTTTTATCTTCATTGTAAACTTTGTAAATTCCATCTGAAGTGAAAAGCCAGTATTTCCCATTTTGATAAGACATATCTAAAACTATACCTTCAACTTTTCCCACCTTATTTGCTAAACTCAAAGCACATCCAATAAAAGAGTTCATCACAATCATTAAAAAGCAGAACTTCGCTATCCCTCTCACTTACTTACATTCACTCCCCCAAAAGCTAAAAATTGTGAGTAACTTCCAATCCAAATCCGCTGGCACTGTAATCATCCTTTTTTTTCTGATAATCGAGTTTTAAATCAACAGAAAATCTCTGCGTACTTTTTAAAGAAACCTTCAAATTTGCAGTCAACAGTCCATCATATAACTCATCATCTGAATTTGTAACTTTAATCTCCCCATAAAGATGCATCTTTCCAAATCCAACTCCTCTCAATCCATACCAATAAACCATATCATTTTTACCATCTTCTTGCCTCCTCCCACCAAATACTCCCAATTTCACCCATCCAACCTCTCTCTCGATTTCCCCTTCCTTCTCATCTTCATCCCCAAAACGCCCTTTTAATTTTAAATTGAATCCGAAAATCTCCTTCTTGTAAAACGCCTCATAAATTTTCTTATCCCAACCAGCTTGAAAATCTTTCTCCAAGTTGTAGCTAACACCAAACCTACCAATCTTTTTCAAATTGAAAGTCAAACCACTTTTTCCACGAAACAAGCGTTTATCTAGAACACTTTTAGTCCTCTCATAACTTCCAAGTAAATCAAAGGTAAAAAAATTGTAACGATAACGATAGCTAACCCTTGCAAGACTATCAGCTGTGTTTGCAGTATCATCAACCTCCGAATATCTAGCTAAAGCCGAAAAATAATGCCTATCTTTTCTATATTGAGTTCTAAACTCTCCCAATTTTGTCTCCTTATCTTCATTCACCAAAGCCATATTCACATTAACAGACAAACCTTTCTTTCTATAATTGCCATTTACCCTCGCAAGCCTCCTATCATCGATCATACTTTTTTCAAATAGAGCTGTGAATCCGTAAATTCCACTAGAGTACCTAAATTCTAGCCCACCTTTTTTATCCGCGATGTAATCACCAAATAAACGCGACCGGCTAGCTCCCTCTTCTGTAGCAACACTCACAACCTCAAAATATGGTTTTATTGTAAACCGATTACCCAAAAGTTTTTCAGAGTAAAATTTTAATTCCTTTCTCTGACTTAAGGAGTAATTGTATTTTCCACTAACTCCAATTAAAAACCCATCTCTTTTTAAATTTCCCAAACTTAAAGAAAAACTTCCCTCATCCAAAATTCGCTTATCCTGAGTCGTTGCATTATATCCATATCCAGCTTTCCCAAACAAATTTAAACTTACATTATCAATTGCATACTTCAATCCCAACTCATTAAATACAACCGGTTCTCTCTCCTCAAATCCCTTCCAACCTGTTGCAACTAAGTTGAATCTATGGCTAAATTCCCAATTCCCCAATTTTAAAGCCTCTTTCAAATCAAAAGCTGGCTTTAACTCATTCACTCCCCCTAAAGAGGTAGATAGATTAAAAGTGAAATTTTTAAAACTCTTAGCAACCCCAAACATAAAGTTTTTCAAACTTCCACTCTCCATGGAGTTTGCTCCAAGTATAGATACACCACTGTCTTCACTTTTAGTAACAGTCCTAAAGAGAGCTAAATTTGTTTTGAAACCCTTAACAACAGCTCTTAAACTAAACCCCTGTAACTGTGTTGGAAACACTCCGAACAAATCATTCAAGTACTGATACTCTATCTCAATAACAGAATTTTCAGGTAAAGGCATCAAAGTAGCGCGAAGTATCACCTCTCCCAACTCCTCATCAACCCAGTAATCCCTACCGTAATTCAATAACTGTCCATTCAAACGCACCTTAACACTATCTGCAACGACCGGGGCATTCCTCAATCTAAATCTGTTAGTTGTAGAATTGGGCCTGAAACTTTCATGCGCCCACCTTGCCCTGGACTGAGATACAAAGGTCCCTATTTCCCATTTCCCCTTTTTAAAATTTCCACTTATTCCCCTAATAGCCAAGTTTTTCAAACCAAATTCGTTTTCAGGAACTAGAGAAGCAGAAACATCTCCCATAGAAATTTTGAAATCGCGACCTATAAAACTTATTTCAACTCTTCTATCCATTCCAGGAATGTCAACAAAATTTCCCCTTATTAACACATCAGAAGCCCAACCCTCAACTTCTAACATAGTCTCATTCTCTATTTTTAAACCATCCGAAGTAAAATTCAGATTGTAATAAGAAGTTCTATCTCCGCTAATACTATTCCAGTTAATACGTATAGTCTTATAACCTGTGATAACAATATCAGAATTTCCCCTAGATGGTGGATCTTCGGAATAATCTACCCCACTTAGTACAACTCTAATGAAAAAAAATAATATATAGACTACAACTCCCCTATACCTCATACCTAAAATAAAATCGGCTCACACAAGCTCGGTATTCAGTACTTGAGAGAAACACTATAAAACAGGGAAGAACAGTCAATCTTACAATCGCGGTATTTTATCCATATACTCTCTTTTCAACTCTTCCTTGGCAAGATGAGTATAAATTTGAGTAGTGCTTATAGAAGCATGTCCTAGAAACTCTTGAACAACTCTCAAATCTGCCCCTTTCTTTAAAAAGTGTGTGGCAATAGAGTGCCTTAATACGTGCGGATGAATATCCAATCCAACAGCCATAGCCCTCCTTTTAATCACCTTCCAAACAGCCTGTCTTGTCACTGGAAATATTTTTCCCGATTTTATACCATAAACTTCAAGATACCTTTTCAACCAGTAAGCAGCTCTCTCGGAAAACGGCACCACACGCCATTTCCCCCTTTTACCATAACAGCGCAACAACCTAGTTGAGAAGTCCAGATCCTCCAATCTCAAATTTACAAGTTCACTAACTCTCAAGCCTGCTGAATACATCAGCTCAAGTATTGCCTTGAGTCGATACTCACTTCTTTTCCTAGGGTCAAAATCCACCAACCTTTGCCACTCTTCCTCTTTTAGAACTTTGGGAAGTTCCTTTTCCAACCTTGGCATCTCTATGTCATCTAGTGCCAGCTTAACTTCTATTCCTTCCTCATCCAAAAACTTTAAAAAACTTCTAAGTGAGGATATAAATCTCGAAATAGTCCTAGCCTTTGCAAACTTTTTTTCACTGGAAAAATAGCTGTATATTAAATCAAGCTTTAAAGTTTCTTCTAAGATAAGAGTAACAAAGTCTTTTTTCAGTTTTTTAGCAACAAAGTTCACAAACAAAACCAAATCACGTGTGTAATTTTCTACTGTTACAGAACTTAATCCCTTCTCATACAACAACCATTTTTCCCAACTTGAAAGCAAACCTGCTATCTTTATGGTTATCACTCCCTAATCTTTTTCATTCAACCATGGATTATTTTCAATACATTTTCTCTCCCACATTGACTTAGGCCTGTAAAACTTCTCATTTTTAAAGTAATTCAAATGCAATCCCTTCAAATCAAAATGAGGATTAACATACTCTCCAGTTCCCGATACTAAATTTCTAGGAACTTTAAATCCAACCAACTGCTTTTTATTCTCCCTAACGTATCTTATTGCTTCTTTAACTGCTTTATAAGAAGCATTACTCTTTGGCAAAATACTCAGATAAACCACACAAAATCCCAAATGAATCACAGCCTCTGGCATTCCCACCTCTTCTGCTGCATCAAGAGCTGCTTTAACCACAGCAATTGCCTCAGGATGAGCCAAGCCAACATCCTCAACTGCACTTATCAAAAGTCTCCTTGAAACGTAGCGCCAATCAACTCCCTCCTCAAGAAGAAGAGCTAGATAAAACAAAGCCGAATCAACCTTACACGCCCTTATACTCTTTATAAAAGCAGAAACCTTTTCTGAACGAGCCAACCCGGGTGTTTCTATAGAAAGACTCTCCAGTATTTTTTCAGGCTCCTCCATATTAACTGCAAGCTCTAGCCAACCTTTTAGTGTTCGAGCATCCCCAAAACTAGCCTCACAAAACGCAGGCAGCAACTCAACATATCTTTCAAAATCCTGCTTACGACTCTCTCCCAAAAGCATACGTAAATACCTTCTACCTATTTCCATCAATTCCACTTCTGAAAGCCTTCGTAACTTAAATATCTTCAATCTAGATCTCAAAGCTGGTTGTAAATATCTAACTGGAGACATGGTTGTCGTGGCAAAAAGAATCGTTCCCCTTTCAATAGGCAGCAATAAAATATCCTGCTTATCTTTACTTAATCGGTGTATCTCCTCAATCCATATAACTTTGAAGTACCCCAATGCCTCTTTAAGAGAACTAAAAGCTTTATCAGGAGAAAATTTAAAATAATCTATCCTCTTCTCGTTTTGCAACCACTCAATCAACTTTGAAATCAACAAACTCTTCCCACACCCTGGTGGTCCATAAAGAACAAGCGAAAAAAAATGCCCTCTCTCAAACAAAGTGAGTAATTTTTTTACAGAGCTATGTCCTATTACCTCATCTAAGTAATCATGCAACATTAGCCTCACCAACTAAAAATCACACTTTACTCAAAAACTTCTTTATATCAGGATAATGCTCATTTAAAACCTCTGACATTACCCCATGCACAATCCCTGCAATCGAAGTTTTTATCTTCTCCACTTCCAAACACTCCATCAACTTTTTCAAAATCACTGCCCCTTCCAACACTATATCTCCTCTTCCTTCTCCAAACAGCTCCTTTCTTTTATCAAGTGTCATCCCCGAAACAACGTCTATGAACGCCTCAACCTCATCAAACTTAAGAAGCTTTCCATTAATATCTTCCACTTTTTTTACTCCCTTACTTGCCATTGCAACGGCTACTACCGCTCCACCTATTCCAACAACACGCTTAACACCTAACTTAAAACCTGTCAGCTCATCCGCTAAAATCCTCTCTAAAGTTTCCACCCTTTTAGAACCCTGCGCATCAGTACTTCCTAAAATTTCATCAGCCCTATTTTTCAAAACCACTGCCCCAAACCCCCAAGAATACACTTCTCCACCACGTTTTATCACCTCAAAGCTTCCTCCACCTATATCTACCAAACACTCAAAAGAGGCTCCATCTAAAAACTCAACCCCTTTCCACGCAAGTATTCCTTCTCTTTCTGGAGTCAACAACTCTATTTCCCATCCACCCGCTTCTGCAAAATCCTTAAGTTCTATAAACTCCCCTTTATGTTTTCTCCAATACTCTGTAGCCACCATAACTTTCTTCTCCGCCTTCTCATAAGGCAACATAACATCTTCTAAAAGTACAAAATACTCTTGCACTCCAGCTCTCAAATAAAACAAGTCATCATAAAGCTTACCATCTGCACCTATTGTTAAAATTCTCACAGAGTTCGAACCCACATCCGCAACTGCCACCTTGTACACCTGCTCTTGCCTCTCACCCTGAGCAGTCACTAATACCCCTCCTTAATTTGAAAATTTAAACCTTCCCTAATTATTCCTCTAACCCCAATTCCCTTTCCGAAACTCTTTTAACACTGGCTCCCAACTGCTTCAACTTCCTATCCAATCTCTCATATCCCCTGTCAATATGATAAATTCTCCTCACTATTGTTTTCCCTCTAGCCGCTAATCCCGCTATAACTAAAGCAGCTCCCGCTCTTAAATCACTCACCATTACTGGAGCTCCTCTCAACTTAGAAGGTCCTTTGATCGTAACAGTATTACCACTTATCCTCAAATCAGCTCCCATCCTCATAAGCTCAGGAACGTGCATAAATCTATTTTCAAAAATCGTTTCCTGAACAGTTGAGACTCCATCTGCCTGAGTTAACATAACCATCATCTGAGCTTGCAAATCTGTTGGGAATCCAGGATAAGGAGCAGTAATTATATTAGAGGGTTTAAATGGAAGTTTCCCCCTAACATAAACAATCTCCTCTTTAAAATCAAGTTCCACCCCTATCTGCAGTAATTTATTAACAACATTCTCCATGTGTTCCTTACAAACCCCATTCACTTCTCCCTCTCCACCTGTTATAGCAATAGCCATCATCAGAGTCGCCGCCTCTATTCTATCAGGAATGCTTTTCCAAACCATCTTTTGCTCTCTAATAGGACCTTTTACTCGCAAAGTAGAAGTCCCGATCCCCTCTATTTCAACTCCGGCTTTTTTCAAAAAATTTGCAAGATCTGCAACTTCCGGCTCCAATGCTGCATTTCTTATAACAGTTTCATCCTCTAAAAAACTTGCTGCTAACAAAATATTTTCAGTAGCACCCACACTTGGAAAATCAAGATAAATTTCTGCTCCTTTTAATTTTGGGGCATCAGCAATAACATATCCCGACTCTATGTTTATTCTTGCTCCCATCTGTTCAAAAGCCTTCAGGTGTATATCAACAGGTCGTGCACCAATTACACAACCACCTGGAAGCGATACCTTTGCTCTTCCATAGCGTGCAAGCAAGGGCCCCAATACTAAGAATGAAGCTCTCATCGTTCTAACTATTTCGTAAGGAGCAAAGGGTTCAAGCTCTTCAACTTTTATCACACATTCATCTTGACACTCAACCTCAGCTCCCATAAACTCAAGTAATTTCTTGAAGCTTATAACATCTCTTAATTTGGGCACCTCTTCCAATATAACCTCGTCAAACAAAATGCTCGCTGCCATTAAAGGTAAAACTGCATTCTTAGATCTCCCCACTCTAACAGAACCATAAAGAGGTTTATCTCCTTCTATAAGAAAACACTCCAAAGCACTCACTCCCCACCAGCAAATATGCAAATTTATACGGTTTTATTTTATCAAACCAGCATCTTAAATTTTGGCAATTATTTATTTTTCCCATTTTTGAACTTTTATCCCTTTTTTTTTATCCTTTAAAAGGATAAGGCATTTCTAATCAACAATAATCAACGGGAGTGGTAAAAATGTCTTACTTGAAAGCATTTCTGAATATTGTATTCATCTTCACCCTTATCAACCCCACATTCGCAGACCCCATAAAGGTTGAAGATAATAACACCCTACCAGATCTTCCTAAAGGGACCATTCTTGTCCCCCCAAAGCAAAACTCTCCATCTTTCGATTTTTTGAAGAATAAAACCTCTAAAGTTAAAAACAATAAAACTTCCGAGCATTCCATACCAAAGGTAATACTGTGGGATACAACTCACGCACAAACTGCCGGTCAAGCAGATTGGCTTCCCGATGGGGCCTATTCTGATTTTGCTGACTTGTTCAAAAAACTTGGCTGGAAGATAATAACCACTGATAAAATGCCCATCACTAAAGAAAATCTTAAAAACATAGGTCTACTTATACTAATAGAACCAAATACAGACTACTCATTCAAAGAACGCGAAGCTATAGCTGATTTTTTCAAAAATGGAGGCCATCTTCTTCTGATTGCAGATCACATAGGCTCTGACAGAAATGCTGATGGTATAGACAGTATAGAGATACTAAACAAAGTTTTGGCTCGCTGTGGAATTGCTTCTCATTTCAATGCAGACAACGTCTTTTCAAACCATTGCGACGTAATCCCCTCTCCAGTTACCGAACACGTAAAACGAGTGGGAATTTTTGCCGGATGCACTATTTATCAAGGAGTAGCAAGTGGGAGTGTTGTTATATCCCCCGCGGTTATGCTGGATTCAAAACCCATTTTAGGATATGCACAAACGCACTTTGGTGCAAAGTTGGTCATGGTAGGTGATTCTTCCATGTTTGAAGACGGCTCCTCTTCACGCCATAAGAAGCTACACGGAGCACTTCATTCAATAATGCTAAATCATTTGCAACTCGCC
>JAMOTN010000027.1 GCA_027062325.1 bacterium | reverse complement strand
AACACCAAAACTATTATTAACACAATAGAAAAAGAAGATATATCAAAGCTCGAAATTTTCTCCAAGATAAACCCTCCTTGCCACCTCTGAGGCAGCTATCTCCTCTGGTGTTCCCGAAATTAATATGCGTCCTTCACTCATTATATACGCTCTGTCCGTAATCCTCAGAGTATCCCTAACATTGTGATCAGTTATTAATATACCTAAACCAAGCTCTTTCATCTTCAATACAATACTTTGAATTTCACCAACAGCTATAGGATCCACACCTGCAAATGGTTCATCCAAAAGTATGTATTTGGGCTCTATAGCCAAGACGCGGGCCACTTCAACACGACGTCTTTCTCCTCCTGAAAGAGAATAACCAAAACTTTTTCTAACATGCTCCAGATTCAAATCACTTATAAGTTTGTTGAGCCGCTGCTCCTTTTCCTCCCCAGAAAGAGGCAAAAATTCAAGTATAGCCATTATATTTTCTTCTACCGTTAACTTTTGAAAAATGCTGGGCTCCTGAGCAAGATAACCGATCCCCAAACGTGCCCTTTCATACATTGCAAGCTTTGTGAGATCAAATCCCTCCAAAAAAACACGCCCATCATCTGGCCTTATCAAACCAACTATCATGTAAAAAGTGGTCGTCTTACCAGCTCCATTCGGCCCAAGTAATCCCACCACTTCTCCCGGAGTCACACTTAAACTAACACCATTTACTACTTTTCTCCCACCGTAAATCTTCACCAAGTTCTCAGCCCAAAGCATGCCTTCACCTCTTATTTACTTTATCACTTTTAACTAACTCTACTAACTTCAAGCTTTTTCATGTCCATCTCTAGCAGCATTAATTTTCCTTTCGAACTAGTCAATCCGTATATTTTGTCGGCACACAGCATAACATCTTTGTTATGAGTTATAACCACTAGTTGAGCATCAGCTTTCAGCTCCTCCAACAGAGCAGTAAGACGTCTGCAATTTCTAAAATCCAGATTCACATCTACCTCATCTAAAACTATAAAGTTAGGTTTTTTTATGGAAAAAAGGGCAAATAAACACGACAAAGCATAAAGATTCTTCTCACCTGAAGATAAACTCATCGGATCAATACGATTACCTCTCTTTCTCAATATTAACCTTTCATCTTCAAACTCTGGAGTGTAATTCAAGGAAAAATGTCTGAGATACCTTTGCAAACTTTCCAAAAACTTTTCTTTCACTTCTTTGATTCTCTCATTTATAACACCCTCTATCTCTTTTAGTAAACTACGAGCTCTCCTTTGAGCTCTTTCTAACTCCAACCATCTGCTATATGTCTTTGAAAAATCCTCCAACAGGGTCAGGTAACGCCTTTCAGCTGCAAAGTTTACTCCTTTTGCTTCCAATTCACCCATCTTAGACTTCCAAAATTCTGGGTTTTTCTCTCCTTCACCAAAAAAGTCAGAAAGAGATTTTATCTCCTCGGATAATTTCTTTTCTTTTTCAATCAGCACCTTTAACCTTCTTTCAAGCTCTTCCAACTCAAACTTCAACGAAGCATACATCTTTTGCTGATCAAGGTGCTTTTGCAAATAGTAATCTCTCATCTCAACAACTCTCTCAGTAATCTCCTTCAATCTTGTCAACTTCAACTTATAAATCCCTTCTACCTCATCTAAATTTTCATCTCTCTCTTCAATCTCCCCCAATTCACCCATCCACTCAGAAACTTTCTCCTCAATCTCTTTTATCTGTTTCAAAAGTTCATCCCTTTTATTTGTGTAAAACTGAATACTCTTTTCAAACTCAGACAACTTATCCTCCAACCTCTCAATTCTATGCTGTAAAACAATTTTTTGCTCTGAAAGTTCTTTTAACCTTTCAACATCAACAAGTGCCAATTTCTCTTTAATTCGACTCAACTTTTCTTCTACTTCTTTCTTCTCTTTCTCCATTTCTTGCAGGTCAAAATCAACGGTCGAAGACAACTTCTCGGACAACCTATCTATCATACTTCTTATATCTTCCTCATCTTCCCCTTTCTCAACTACCTCTCTACGAAGTCGCTCATATTCTCCCCTTAAATTTACAAGCTCCTCAATCAACTTTTCCTTTCTTCTCTCAACACTTCTTAACCGCTCTGAAATTTTTTCCAACTCCGACTCATAAGAACTTGCCAACTCTTGCCATTCAAAAAGGGTACGTTCAGCCCGCTCTAAATCCAACATTAAATTTTCACGCTTTGATGGCACAGTCAAAACTGCCCTTTGAATCCTGTCACCATCTAAAGTCACTATTTGATAACGAGGATACTCCTTTGCAATCTCTACAGCCTCATCTAAAGTCGGCACAATCAACACATCTGCAAGCAAAAATAGTGCAACCTTTTCAGGCAATCCACCTACAACATCCACCGCCCACACTATGCCCTTTTTCAACGGCGGTTTTCTAAAGTTCATCTCCTCTAACCTTTCAAGAGCTATAAAGCTCACTCCTCCATATCCCCTACTTTTCACCACTTTGGCAAGAAAAGAAGCATCTTTTAAAGTCGGAACTATGATATAGTTGAGGCGTGCTCCCAAAACCGACCAGATAGCTGCTCTGTATTCAGATGGCACCTCAATCATCCTAGCAACTACACCAACAACTCTTCCATCCCCCTCAATAAACCTCACAGCCTCTGGTATTCTTCTCTCAAGCTCTTCTCTCAATTCTTCCAATCGCCTTTCATTGGCAGAAACAGCTCCCTTAATTTCACTCAACTTAGCCTCAAGCGTCATACTTTTACTCTTCAACGAAGCTTCTTCTCTTTCCAATTCCTCATATTCTTTCTCTAGCTCATTCAACCTGGCCTTAACAGCTTCAAATTCATCTGACAAAGCTTTCTTATCTTCTACCAAAGCTTTTAACCTAGCCTCCAAAAACTCTAATTCTCTTTTTATCTCTTTTTTCTCTTCCTCTAATCGCTTTTTCTCAGCCATAGCATATTCAATATTTTTCTCAAGCATCATCAAACGAGCACTTAAATTTGCCTCCTCTTTAACCAAGCTATCCACATCTACAGCTCCCGCTTCATTTAAAAGAGCTACAACTTTATCAAATTCCTTCTGCAGCTTCTCTAACTCACTCAGTATCTCTTCCTTCTCCTTTCGATACTCATTTATCATCTTTTCTAAACTTTCAAATTCTCTTTCTAAACTAGAAAGAGTATGCTTGTGTATCTCTATTTTTTCTTTCAAATTGGCAGAGTGAACCACTCTTTCTGCTATTTCTCTCCTTTTTCCTTCAAACTCTTCATAAATTTTTCCACGCCATTCGGACAACATTTTGTACCTATTCTCAAGTACAGCAACTCTCTCCTCTACTTTTGAAATCTCTTCAATCAAACGAGTCTTTTCTCTCCTTTTTTCATCTAAACTTTTCTCCAATTCTTCAATCTCCCTACGGACAGAGGAAAGTTCAACAATTTTTCTCTCTTTTAAACTCCCTTCAAATTTTCGCCGGTAAATTCTGTAAAGTCTCAAAGCTGCTGCTTCCTTTCTTGCCTCACTCAATACACTTTTTCTCTCTTCAACAATTAGAGCAATATCTTGCATTTTGGAAGCTATATCCTCTATCTGAGCCTCAACTTCACCCTTTCTATTTAAATATCCCCAAACCCCTGCACTCTCTTTTAAAAGCTGCTGAATTTTATCTTCATTGAACACTATTTCCATCATGAAGGGAAAGTTAACTATTCCGTAACCAGTCACTCCCAATCCCGTATCGTAGAAAATTCTTGAAAGATTCTTAACACTCGTAACTCGTCCATTAACAACAACTGTGTGATCACCAGTAGCTGTAACTACCCTTCTCACCTTCAGTAACCCAACGTTTTCAACCCCTGCAAAAACAGCCTCAACTTCACTCTTTCTAGCTCCACGCCTTACTAACATAGCATTATCCGTAACTCTTAATCTTTTACCAGCTCTCTCTCCCATAACCCAAAGTATCGCATCTGTAATATTGCTCTTTCCTACTCCATTAGGGCCCGTTAAAACCGTTATTCCTTCACTAAATTCAAGGTATAAAGAAGGAATATTTTTAAAGTTTTTAATGTTCAAACTCTCCAGGCGCAAAATACTTCAACTCCTTACAAGGTAATTCCCAATTTTCAAAGCCACATCTTCTGCTGTTGATAACTCTATCAAATCCGTCTCTAATATCAAAAAATTTCTTCTTAAAACAGAAAGTAGCTCTTCCCATCTTTTTCTGTAACTTTCAGCATACCACGGGGTAATAAATCTCCACTTACCTGAAAACTCTACAACTCTCCACACCGGAAGGTCCGCCTCTATCTTATCGTAAACAAACACAGGTACAACTTTTGCAAATACTGACACTGCCATCAACTTACGCCAAGCTCCAAAGTTATTGAAATCAGAAATTATCACAAATACACACCTTCGCCCCCACTTCATCAACTCCAGTACAGCCTCTTCTAATGAATACCTTCCACTCAAATACATCTTTTGTAAAAAAGCCATAACCTCATCTCGCCTCGATGAGGGCCTATAAAACCTATCTGCAAATACACCAACTCTATCTTGGGACTTTAAGGCAAGCATTGCAAAGAATGATGCAACCTCAAAAGCCTTATCATACTTAACTTCATTAGTACCCCACCGCATACTCTCCGCTGAATCCATCCATATCACAACATTTGCCCTTCTCTCTTCAGAAAAAACCTTGACGTACAACTCATTTTTTCTAGCACTTGCCCTCCAATCAATTTTTCTCACATCATCAGCCGGATCCCATTTCCTAAGCTCTTCAAACTCCAACCCCTCTCCCTTAAATCTACTTCTCCAAGCCCCTTGATAGTTCTCTCCTATTTTTTCCTTCCATTTAAGTTCAAGATAACCCAGGCGTTTAAAAACTTCTCTAACTATACTCTCAGCTCTCTGAGCTGTGAAAAGCTCCATAGCTCCTCCTCCAATGCTAAAAGTGCTACTAAGCAGATTTCACTGTCCTCAAAATATTCTCAACTATCCAGTCAGCATTCTTTCCCTCAGCCTCTGCCAAAAATGTTGGCACAACCCTGTGACGCAAAACCGGAAGCGCAGCTCTCTTAACATCATCAGGAAGCACAAAGTCTCTCCCCTCTATAAGAGCAAAAGCAGAGGCCACCTCTATCATAGCTATTGAAGCTCTAACAGAAGCTCCCCATTTTATATACTCTTTCAAAAACTCCAACCCGTACTTTTCCGGATTTCTTGTTGCATCAACTAATCTAACCACATATTCCTTTATATCCCTTTTTACTTCAACCTTAGAAAGTAGCTCTTTAACAGCCAAAATCTCATCACCCGAACAAACTTTCTTAACAGGAATGTTTCTTCCAAATGCAACTCTGTTTATTATCTCCACCTCTTCCTCAAAGGATGGATAAGTAACAACAGCCTTAACTAAAAATCTATCAACTTGAGCCTCTGGCAATGGATACGTCCCCTCTTGCTCTATAGGATTCTGAGTTGCCATAACTAAAAATGGTTTAGGGAGCGGATATGTGTTCCCACCAATTGTCACTTCTCTCTCCTGCATAGCTTCCAACAACGCACTCTGAACCTTAGCAGGAGCCCTGTTTATCTCATCTGCCAATACCATATTGGTAAATACTGGTCCTTTCTGTGCAGTAAATTCGCCACTTTTCTGATTGTACATTAAACCTCCTATTATGTCGGAAGGAAGCATATCAGGTGTAAATTGAATCCTTTTAAACTCCAAATTTAAAACCTCTGACAAAGTTCTAACCAAAAAAGTTTTAGCCAATCCCGGAACACCTTCTATTAATATGTGACCGTTTGCTACCAACGCAACAAGTGTTAACTCTACAAACTCCTCCTGTCCCACTATGCGTTTGTGAACCTCTGCTTTTATAGCCTCAACCAACTCTGCAGCTTTTTCAAAATTCATCTCCATAGCTTTCGCCTCCCATCACTTTTCTCTATTAAGCCGCTCTAATAAATTTTCAACCTCCTTCAAAAACCTTTGCGCACTCTCCTTGGTCAATTTTTCGTTTGTAAAGTACACTCTATCCATCTCAAGCCATGTGCGGGAAAACTCAGGTAAAAACTTTTTAACATCTCTATAAGTAAAAGACCATGCAGAACTATGTCCCAATTCTGTTAATTTTAATTTCACCGCTTCTTTTAATAATTTGATCAATTCCTTATCCTGAGGATTAGAGTAATAAAGTTCTTTTGCCTGATTCAACAAATCACGAGCTTCAACAATTTTGGGGCGAGCCAAATATCTGAAAAGCAACCACACCGCTAATAAAAGTAATATGACAAAAGAAAACTTCAGCAACTTATTAATAGGATCCTCAAACAGTACAATTTTTACAGGCTCCGGCTCCTTCAACCCAGTAAATAAAACAGCTTTTGTAGAATAACCAAACCACTCTATGTAAACCTCGCATGTATCAGGAGTTTGTATCTCAAACCCAACGAAGCATCTTCTTCTTGCTATCTCCTTTCCATTCTCAACAACCACATCAACACCAGAGTAGTGCTTATTAGAAACATCCACAGGGGTACTAAATGTGACTTCACATTTGGACTTTAAAAAGTCCTTTAAATCTTTGACGTTAGACAAAGTAAATATAACTTCCAACGTGGCTTTTTCAAATGGCTCTGCCTTTCCAATAACTCTGTAAGTCAAAGTATCTGCCTTCACCACAATCACTACAACAAAAATGAATAAAGCAAATACACTTTTCGAAAAAAAGCGATTCCCTCTATGAAACATATTCATCCACCTTTTCAAACCGAAATTCTAACACCAAATTAAACTCCAATCCTCCAATACTTCATTATAGCACTTAAAGTATTTAAATTGGACACATCAATGCTAGTGAAAATATAAGGTAAAAACACAGTAAATAAACTAAACGAAAAGCAACTATATCTCTTCAATATTTGAAAACTGGCCTATCAACCTCTTGAGTAGAAGTTGTAGGACAAGTTGCCCCCATCTCCACATAATCGTGCGAATACCAACTCCAATCTGGAAAATAACCCCAGTTATCTTCCATCTCTAAAAGCTTCCACCACTCTTTTGCATCCTCCTGTTGCAAAACAAGATTTACTTCGTGATAGGGGTATATTTCATCTATAAGAGCTATCCTACCATCTTTTAACAAGACTTTTAAACGTACAGTTTTAGAAGACTTTGCAATTACCGAATAAACTCCTGGATTCGCCTTATCCTTGTAAAACTCATCAGTAACAAAGTACTCAACTGACTTGATAAAAACTGCCACTTCATCTGAAGAAATTTCAAGCGGCGCACTAGGACGCCAAGGCATTTGACTAAATCTAACTTCAAAAGAGGCCCACTTTAAAACTTTGGCAATTAATTTGCTATCTACCCCTTCAGTCTTAGCCATAACCACCTTTTTGAATCCAGCTGTTTGAAGTTGTTGCTTTAACCACCACGCAACATCTATATCAACATCTCTTGGAACAAAATCAAACTTTTGAACAGTTAAAGAACTCCAATCGTGAAATGAACACGCCCAATTACGCATAAATATCAAAACAAGCACTAAAACTAAGCACTTTACAAGACCTAATGAAAATTTTCTTGAAATTGGGCGATACTTAAACATTAAACACACCTCAATGAAAATTTTAACATTACTTCAAACCATTGAATATAAGCTTTGCACTTTTATAAACTGTGCTAGCCACTATGTAAGCCTCTTCTAAATTTTTAGCTCCAGCAAATACTCCATGCTCTGCTACAATTACAGCAGCAAAACTGGCATAATTTTCGTATTCCTTAAGCTGCCTTTCAAAAGCTCTTGCTACCGCCCTTGCTAAATCCTTGGATCCAATTTTTTCTTTTACTCTTATAATTTCAACTCCTTCAGGAAAAAGATAAACTCCTTCTGCATCAACAAGCTTTAACCTCTCTACACCTCCTTTCGCTTCATGCCTCTGAAAACTCAAAGCTACTGCCTCTGAAGCATGAGTGTGAACAATAGCCTTTATACCACCCCCAAAACAATGAGCATATACTGCATTGTGAACAATTGACTCACGCGTTGCACGCTTGTTACACACATTTTCAAAAGTAAATGCTTTTTCCAACTTACAACTCACAATATCGTAAAATTTCAAATCCCCTAGCAAAGCTCCACTTTTTGTATACCAAACGCGTCCAAACTTGCACATACTCATGTTGCCACTTCCACCAGCAATCTGGCCATCTACACTCAACAGCTTTCCAATTCGCCTAAATTCCCGCCAAACAAATTGCTGTTTTCTCCTCACCAATTCTCCTCCCCTTTTCATTCAACACTTGCGATACTTTCCGAATTTACCAACGCAATCACAAAGTCATATCCACAAATACTCCTTGAGTCATACCACTTTGTAACGCCATCTCTTTCAACTTAGATACATTAAAGTGTCCACCAACCTCGTGCAACTTAGCTGCGTAAATAGCTTGATTTTTAATATCTCCTTCAGTCATTTTTTGACTCTCTATATCTGTATTCTCAAATTCTACCTTAGCTTCTCCTCTTCCCACATGTGGTGCACCTAAGGGGTTTACCTCTAATCTCACATCTTTTATCCCTGGACTACTCAAACTGTAAACCATTACAGGTTCAACTCGCATTAGTGCTTATCACCTCTCTAAACCTTTATCCAAGTCTCTCTACAGGTTCTTCTTTCTCATGTTTAACCCTTATCCTGAAATCTTTCTTATGACTATTTTGTCAAGATACACGTTTCCCATTGAGAAACCACTTCTTATTGTCATCTTCACGGAACGCGTAACTCCAAAACCTGCGCCAACATCAACTGTCAAACTACCCTTTATAGGCTTGGGACTTTCCGAGTATGTATCAAACACTCCTGTTGCTACTGTCAAACCACCGCCATCCAGTTCTATTTCAAAAGTTGAAGAGTCCGGCATTCCCATAAAGTAAAAATCAAATGTATAAGTGCTGTTTACATCCAAATCCAAGTAATACTCAATATAATCTGTGTTGTTAACCGGATAAAACACCATGGCCGATACATTATCCCAAGGATAAGGGA
>JAMOTN010000026.1 GCA_027062325.1 bacterium | reverse complement strand
TTAAAGCATCTATCGCTGCTACTATTAAAATTAATGGTTATCTTGTTAAAAAGGAAGAAGGCGAGAGCCTTGATGACGTTATCGCAAAAATTAACCAAATGAACATAGGCATCTATGCTTCCAAAGTGGACATCGCTACTGGTACCCAAGCATTGTATTTGCGCACAGAAGACTACGGTAAAGCTGCTAAACTCGTCATCGAAAGCACCGCTCAAGACAGCGACGCATTTGGAGTTACAAACTCAGATCTTGGATCATTTATTGGGGAGAACGTTAAGATAGCAATCAGGTCAGTTGGAGGTAGCTCTTCTGAAACTTATGAGGGAGACGGAACAGTAGTTAGAATAAATGATATTGGCAAAGCTTGGAATGGTCTTGTCCTTGACGTAAAAGCTCCATTAAGCGCTCATGCTCAAATTTTTGTTGGCGAAGGAAGAGACTTTAAATTACACGTTGGTCCAAATAAGGATCAAACTATCAATATTTCTATTAAGAGGATGGATGCAGCTTCTCTTGATATAGCTGACTTAGATCTAACTTCATCAGAATCCGCTGAAGAAGCTATCTCAAAAATCGATGAAGCAATCAAAACTGTATCTCGCGAACGCAGCAAAGTTGGAGCTTACGTCAACAGACTTGAGCACAGTGTTCAGTACTTGCAAATTGAAGAAGAAAACACCGTTGCAGCAGACTCCATGATCAGAGATGCAGACATAGCAAAAGAATCCACAGAGCTTGTCAAGTGGCAAATTTTACAACAGTCCGGTATGGCAATGCTTGCTCAAGCAAATGCTAGACAGCAAGTTGCTCTTCAGCTATTAGGTTAAATGATTAAAATTTAACTAAATTTAATTTATCTATTAAAAATTTTAATTACTTTCCGAAAAATAATTGGATTGAGGTAGGGGGCCCATGATGGGCCCCCTCAATTAATGGGGGTGGGGAACATGGAGGTTAAAAACGTTAAAGTAACTAATCCCCCTACAGTTAACAGCTCTAAAAACACTCATTTATCAACCGAAAAATTAATACCCAAGAATAATATCAAGAAAGAAAATGTACAAAACAAAGATTACATTCAAGTAAATGCTGATAAACTAAGAAAAGAACTTGAAGAGGCTAAGCAAACCCTTAACAAAACACTTAAGGCTTTAAACTTATCTGTAAAAGTTGAAATAGATGACTCTACTGATAAATTAGTTGTAAAAGTTATCGATAGAAAAACTGGAAAAGTTATAAGAGAGCATCCTCCAGAGATGCTTCTTAAATTCTACAAGAGGATGCGTGAAGCTTTGGGATTAATTGTTGACGATATTATTTAGTAGAACAGTAGTACCTAGTAGGAAAGCTTTGCCCGTATTGGGGTGGTGGTTATGGCAAATAAGGTTAATTTCAATGTTTTTACAAGTGGTATAGACTTCAATAGTATTATAGATGCTCTTGTATCATTGGAAGCCCAAAAACTTACTGATTTAACAGAAAAACAAAAGCTCTATACAGATCAAAAAATTGAGCTTCAAAATCTAAATAGCATGTTGACAAGCTTTAGATTGGATTTATTTGATTTGACACTTAATAAAACGTTCAGTTCATTCAAAGCAACTTCATCAAATGAAGATATAGCTAGTGCCTCAATAGACTCAAGTACACCTGTTTTAGGCTCCTTTACCGTTGAAGTGAATCAACTTGCAACACCTACGAAGGTTGAAAGTAGCACACAAATTGGAGGAACAATAGATCCAACTGCTGTAATAGCCACTCAAAAGTATCGTGATAAGATAACAGCAGGAACATTTACCATAAATGGCGTAGAAATCTCTATTGATCCAAATACAGACACGTTAAATGATGTTATTGATAAAATCAACAACTCAGGAGCTGGAGTCATTGCTTCCTATGATGATACAACAGATAAAATCACTCTTAAAAACGCAACTACTGGAGATAGTGCCCGAATTGTCGTAGGAGCTTCAACCGATACAAGTAATTTTTTGGAAGTAACAGGACTTCTCGGCGCTTATCAACAGCTGGATTCAGATGATACTAACTACGTAGAAGGAATGTATCACTTGGGAGCTATAAATCCTAAGGAAGAATTAGCTGACACTAACTTTGCCACTGCAATAACTGAGGGAGAAATTAAGATAAATGGCGTATCAATTTTTATTAATCCTTATACCGATACACTTGAAGATGTTCTTTCTAAAATAAACAATTCTGAAGCCGGAGTAAGGGCATGGTACGATCCCGTAAAAGACGCAGTCGTCATGGAATCCACAGTGCCCGGTGCTTACGAAATAAACTTTGAAGAGGTAAGTAGTAACTTTTTAACAGCCACAAACATAATAGGTGCAACTCAAGAACTTGGACAAAATGCTCAAATAACCATAAACGGATCAACAGTACTCTATTCAAACACCAATGAATTCGAATACGGTGGAGTAAAAATCAATGTCAATCAAACCGGTACTACAACAATAACTGTGGACCGAGACATTGATAAAGCAGTCGACGCCGTGAAGAAAATGGTCGATGGTTACAACGAAATAATAGAAAAAATTTATAAACTTTATAAGGACAAAGATTCTCCTCTTCATAATGACAACACAATAATGATGATTGCTGATAACATAAATCGCCTTATATTTGACAGAGTAGCAGTTGGAATCGGTATATCAAGCGCTGATCAAATTGGTCTTTCCACATCTAAAATAGACGTAGGAAGCACTGACTGGCAAGAGGGAACGTATATTCCAAAAATAGAGCTAGATGAATCCAAGCTGCGCGAAGCACTACGAAATAATCCAGACCAAGTTTATGAATTCTTCAACTTGCAAGATGGCGATTTAACAACTCAGCAAGGTGTAGCAATAAGACTTCGTGACTACCTTCAGGGCTTAACAGATGCAGGAACAGGTGTACTGACACAACGTATAAAATACGCTGATGAGGCTCTTGAAGACGTAGCAATCAAAATCGATGACTTCCAGAAACATTTAGATGAATACAGAGAAAGCCTTATCTTAAAATACTCAGCAGTTGACTCTCAATTAAGTGATCTAAATTCTCAGCTCAATTGGCTACAAGCTCAATTTGCATCACTTCAAACATCTACTAAAAAGTAATGTGAGGTGATTTTATGAACGAGTACTTGAAAATGAGAATCCAAACAGCCACTCCTCTTCAACTTGTTATTATGCTCTATGATGGAGCAATTAAATTCATGAGAGCTGCTATAAAAGAAATGGAAAAAGGAAATGTTGAAAAACAAAACGAACTACTTGTAAGAGCTCAAGACATAATAACAGAGCTTTTAATATCTCTTGATGAAGAGAAAGGTGGAGATATTGCTAAAAATTTGAAAATGTTATACATATATATGAAAAACCGCTTGATTGAAGCAAATATTAACGACGATATAAAGGCAGTTGAAGAAGTCATTGAATTAATGAAAAGTTTAAAAGAAGCATGGGTAGAAGTTGAAAAACGTGAACGCACCAAAGCAGCAACTACAAATTCAAAGCCAACCCAACCAACTTCAACACAACTAACCATTTAATGGAGGTACATAAATGCACGAGTTAATAGCTCTTTTAAGAAAAAAGCTATCCATATTAAAATCCATTTCATCCACCGAAGAACTTGATAAAAAAATTCCCAAGATAACTGAACTTGACAAAAAAATCATTCCTATACTCGAAAACTCCAAGTTTGAGGAGGATTCTGAAGTCTCTAACCTCCTATCACTTATTTATAACGAACTTTTAAGGATTAAATCTATAGTAGAAGCAGAGTACAAAAGACTCTCTGAAGAGAAGAAAAATCTAGAAAAAGAACTCAAAAACCTAAACAAACGCTTAAAATTTGCACAACACTTACCGAATTATAGAATTGGAACAACCTTTTTTGATAAGGAATTTTAAGAGGGGGGATAGAAGTGGAGATAAAATTCAATCCAAACTACAATGTAAATACAATTGAAACTACACAAAACCAAAGGCACCTTAACTTGAGAAAGAAGGAACAGCAAAATAAAAATGTTGATGCCGCTTCCCCAAATGAAACTGACTCTGTAGATATAGAACTTTCAAAAGTAAATGCAGATGCAACTCAAACAGATATACAAACCCTCAAAGAGGCAGATGCTCTTATCGCAAGACTTAAAGAAGAGATGCTCAATTCTTCAGAAGAAGTAAAAGGCGTTCATAAGTTCAATCGTGAAAGAATCTATTCATTACTAGTGGATATAGAAGTTTAAAGGAACTTTCCTAAGTATACTCTTGGAAGGAGTGTTAAAGTTTGAAGTTCTTAGCTTCAAAAAATGAAGGACCACTCGTTTTATTTTCAGTCCCTTTCGACTCAACAAGCTCAGGTTTTCCTGGTTCAAAATTTGCAGGTAATCGCATAAGAGAAGCAAGTATAATGTTGGAAGAGTTTTCACCACTATGGGTTTCATCATTAGAGGAAGTTCCATTCAGAGACAGCGGAGAAATAGAGGTATCTTGCGACACAAATAAGATGCTCGAGGAAGTGGAAGAAACTGCTTCTTCAATTCTTTCAAATGAGCAAACTTTTCTCATGATTGGTGGAGAACACACAGTAACATTGGGAGCGGTCAGAGCCTGTCTAAAAAAGTTTGGTAAGCTTCGCGTAATACACCTTGACGCCCATGCAGATTTGAGAGATTCATTTGAAAACACCAAATATAATCATGCCACAGTAATGCGCCGTGTATTCGAAGAGGGGGCAGAGTTGTTTCAACTTGGAATAAGAAGCTTCTCACGTGAAGAATGGGAATTTGTTAAAACTTACAAAACTTTATTCGATTTTGCCGATTCAATTCCATCTGATCTTCCAATATACATTTCAGTGGACCTAGATGTATTCGATCCCGCAGTATTTCCCGGTACAGGAACTCCTGAACCGGGCGGCATATTTTGGGATGACTTCGCAAGATTTGTCAAAAGCATACCATGGAATAAAGTTGTTGCTATAGACGTGGTTGAATTTTCCCCTCTTGTCGAAGATAAAGTATCCGCTATACTAGCTGCAAAAGTTGTAAGAGAATTAATTCTAGGTTGGTTCTCTGCTAGAATCTCAAAGCTTAAGTAAACCAAGTAAGAAATGGAGGCTTTACTGTGAGACAATTAAAGATACTCGTATCAAACGATGATGGAATAGAAGCAATAGGCCTTCGTTTTCTGGTACACGCTGCTTCAAAATTTGGAGAGGTATTTGTAAGTGCTCCTCGCTATCAAAAAAGCGCAAGCAGTCAAGCTGTAACTTTACTCCAACCAATAAAAGTGGAAGAGTTCAGTATACCAGAAGCTAAAAAAGCTTTTGCAGTCTACGGCACTCCGGCTGATGCTGCCAAGTTCGGCTTATATGAAGCGTTTCCCGACTGCAATATAGTTCTCTCTGGAATAAATGCTGGGCCAAATTTGGGAACAGACATCCTATACTCAGGCACCGTGGCAGCAGCGGCAGAAGCAGCAATAATGGGAAAGTTTGGAATTGCCGTATCTGTGACAGACTATAAACCTACAGAAGAAGTATTGTCATGGATTTTACCATCACTTGAAGCAACATTGCATTTCATATTTCAACTTATAGATGAAAAACCAACTATATCTTCCAAACTTTTCAATGTCAATATTCCTCCACTACCTCTTGAGGAGATAAAAGGAGTAAAGTTCACTTTTCAAAATCCATTTTTCTGGTTTGACAAGTTCAAACCGTGCTTCTCTCCTCATGGTATAAAATACTACTGGTTAACTGGTGAGAAAACAAATATTCTAACTGCTCCAAACTCCGATGAAATTGCCGTTAAAAATGGATATATTTCAATAACCCCACTAACAGTTGACATGACTGATTACACTACTCTAAAAGAACTTAACAACATAACTGTAAATCTCGAAAGCTTTATAAGCAGAGACTCACCTTACTAATTTTACTTGTCCTCACATATACCCCCAACCAAACCAGCTAAATGTTTTTTTAGAGAATCTATCATTTTCTTGTTTAATCCCAATTTTTTCAACTCAGCTCGATCTGCCCTAGCTATCTCATCAAGAGAAGCAAAGTTACTCACAAGCTTTCTGGCTGTTTTTTCACCTATGTGGGGAATCTCTCTTAATACCCCTTCAAGCACCTGCCTTTCTCTCAAACTTCTGTGATACGACACTGCAAACCTGTGTGCTTCATCCCTCAAAAGTATTAGCATCCTTCCCCATTCCTGATCCAATGATATCCTGATCCTCCTCACAACAAACTTAGCCCAATCTTCAACTACAAGTAGTTCTTCTTCTTGCTTGGCAATTCCAGCCAGCACAAATTCATCTCCCCTAAAAAATTTTCTTAAAACGCTTAAAGCAGCCCTTAATTGCGGCTCTCCTCCATCTAAAATAACAACATCAGGCAACTCTAACCTCGCACTTCTAACTCCATCTTTATCCAACTTAAACCTCCTTCTCATAACCTCACGCATACTTGCAAAGTCATCTTGACCAACCACATTCAACCTATAACGTCTGTACCTAGACTTTTCTAATCTTCCTGCAACCATAACAACGCGAGAGGCAACATTAAAACTTCCATAAAGAGTTGATATATCATAGCACTCAATTATGGACGGCCAACGACCAAAAAGAACACTCAATTTTTCCAAACCCTCAACACGTTTTCTCTGACTCTCAATCAGCTGAGAATCCTGCCTTCGGTTTTCAATGACTTTGTAAGCCCATTCAACCAGTTTCCTATCCAATTTTTCCAAACTCAGTAATTTCAAAGGCACATCCGTATTTTCTTTTAGTCTATATTCTTCCAAAAGCTCTAAAGGAAGATATATCTTTTCCGGAAAGCCATACATATAAAGTGATTGAAAAAACCATGAAAGGGCAACCTCTACATCCGGCAACACCTCAAACTTTGAGTAAACAACTCTTCCTCTATCTCCAAAAACCAACATAGTAAAGACAAATTCCCCCAGTCCTTTAACCTCTTCTCTTTTTATAAAAAGAGCAGCAATTTTTCCTGAAAATCCATACTTCACCTCAAGCATATTAAGAGCTTTGGCAACATCTCGCCAATAAGAAGCCTTTTCATACTCAAAGCATCCACTTGCCTCCTTCATCTTCCGCAAAGCTTTATCTCTCCACATCTCAACCAGTCTCTCATCCCCCATTAAAACTCTTATAGCTTCCGCTACACGCTCACTATAATCAGTATCAACCATTTCACACACTCCAGAACAATATCCAAGCTGACCATACAAACACAACCTTTTTCTCAATCTAGCACACCTTCTCAATCGGTACTCAGAAGCCAACCAATCGTACAAAACCCTTGCCAAATTTGCTGAATGAATAGGACCAAGCTTATATTTTAGTTTTCCTTTGGGATTTCTAACATATAACAGCGCAGGATACTCTTCATCAGTAATCACTATGTATGGATAACTCTTATCATCTTTAAACTGAACGTTGTGCTTGGGGCGCCACTCTTTTATAAGACGTGCCTCAAGTAGCAAAGCCTCAGCCTCCGTCGAGGTTGTATAAATCTCTATCCAACGTGCTTGTGCCACAATTAAACCAGATTTGTAACTTGATCTTTTAAGATGAGATCGCAATCTATTTCTTAAATTTTTTGCCTTTCCAACGTAAATTGGCTCCAACTCAACATCTAAAAAGACGTAAACCCCGGATAAATTTGGTATCACTTTAAAATTTCTCTCAACTTCACCAATAGAAATTCGCACAGTCTCATCACCTTATAACTATATTTTTGACCTCACTTCTCCTCAAGTAGTATTTTAAATATAATGAACTAAAAGAGACAAAAGGAGTGGGAAAATGTGAAAAATTTAGAACGAGTAGAGAAAATTGCCGCCACTTATAACAAACTAATCACTCCCTACGATGAGTGGTATAAAGCTAATAAATGGATTTACGACCTCGAGATTGAATGTGTAAAAAAAGCCCTGCATCTCATCAAAAAAGAGACAGGTTATGTTAATGCAATAGAATTTGGAATAGGAACCGGACGCTTTGCAAGTTACCTTCACAATCCAGAGGAAAAGATAAACTTAAAGTTCGGCATGGATATAAGCCTTGAAGCTTTAAAAATTGCTAAAAAACGCGGTTGTATCGTTTGGCTTGCTGATATGAATTCAGTAAATTTCAAGCCGGGAATATTTAATACGTTTGTATTCATCACATCTTTTTGCTACTTAACAAAATATGAAAAAGCCAACATTTTAAAAACACTCAAACTGCACTCTGAAAATACCAGCTCTTTTATTATAGTAGGAACTGTTCCTGGAGAAACTCCTTTGGGCCAAATTTACTCTCAGCAACGTAATTACATAGAATTTTTCTCACACATTGAGGAATTTTCCACTTCCGAAGAACTGATAAATCTTTTTGAAAGCCAAAGCGCAAAATTTGTGAAGTATTGGGGATTTAAAATTGTAGATTCCGACAGTTCATCCAGCATAAAGGAAGAAGTTAACGATTTCACAGTATTTCTATTCAAACTGGAATAACAACAAACTTTACTCTTTTACCAATACCATATAACCATATGGAGGTAAATAATAGGTAAACTCTCCTCCACCTTTATGTTCTACATTGTAAATATAATCCTTCCACTTTCCCTGAGGCAAATCAAACTTTAAATAATATCCTCTTCTTCCAAAATTTACAGCCACAAGCACTTCACTGACACCGTGCCATCTTCTCCACATCAAAACCTTAGCATCTTTGTCAACCTTCCAAAATTCAAGATTGTAAAGATCTCTTAAAGCCGGATTATTTACTCTCAAATGTACAAGTTTCTTATAGTGGTCAAATAAATTACGATTTTTCTTAAGTAAACTCCAATTAAGTTTATTTTGATCAATCGTTTTAGGCTTATCAACTCCAAACTCCTGCCCCATCCAAAGCATTGGAACACCTCTAGCAGTTAATACAACCACTGCTGCCAAAAAACTTTTCTTTAACGCCAAGTAGTGAGATAGACCATTAGTATAGCACTCATAAAGTATTCTCTCCTCATCATGATTTTCAGCATAATTAACAACGCAGTAACCATTTGGATAGTGATCACCGTATATAGCACTAGCCATTGCTCCAACATCAGGAGCATTTCCTTCAAATACACCCTCTCTCAAAAGAGCTTTTATTCTATCATGAAATACATCGTGCCATTCAGCATCCATTTCGCTATTCCAAACAGCCCCTGCATCCTCAGGTAGATACTCCCCTATCAGGAAAAGATTACGCCCATACTTCCTAGAAATCCTTCTTGCCTGAGCCATTATCCAGCACATACCATCCCAACCAACTCCCCGTATATAATCAAACCTTATACCATCTATGTGATACTCCTTCACCCAATACTCCAAAACTTCAGCTATAAAGCGCCGAGTAGCAGGTTTCGAACAATCAAAATCTGGAAATCCCCATGGATTTGGTGAGCATCCAAACCATATACGCTTATCACACGGTGCCCACCAATCTTCAAGCTTAGCGAGAGGTGATTCTGGCCCAGTGTGATTGAAGACCATATCCAACACAACTGCTATTCCATTCTTGTGGGCTTCATTTATGAAACTTTTCAAATCATCAGGAGTACCATAAGCTTTCTCTGGTGCAAAATAATAAGCTGGATTGTATCCCCAGCTGTAATCCATTGGAAACTCAAATATGGGCATCAACTCAACCGCTGTAATTCCCAATTTTTTCAAATACGGTATCTTCTTTATAAGGGCCTTAAATGTCCCTTCCTTGGTAAAATCAGCAACGTGTATCTCGTAGATCACCCATTTTGCATGATCAGTTTGAAAATCAGCATCTTCCCACTTAAAAACTTTCTGGGGCCACCAAACAACTCCACAAGGCCCCTTCTCATTCCAATCCACCTGTCTTGCAGCAGGATCTCCAATAACCTTCCCATCAACCACAAAGTAGTAACGATAAGAAACAGGATTTTTATTCATTTGAGGAAAATAAACCTTCTTATACCACCATCCACCACTCTTCTCCATTAATCCCTCTACAGCATCCCAATCATTGAAATCCCCAACCAATGAAACCCTCTTTGCTCGTGGCGCGTATAGAACAAAGAGTATTCCATCATCAAAGTAATTTGGCCCTAAATGAACTTTATTTGGGGAAAATCTAAAATCCCCAAGGCTGATATTTTTCAGAGAAGCAGCTCCAATTAGTAAACTTGTCGAAATTGCTAGTATTAATAATATTCTTAACGCACTTCCAACAAATCGAATCATTTTTCTACCCCCTACCCACAAAAAGTAAATACACCCACTACCTTTCTACATTTAATTTTAACCTAACGCACGATAAATGTTTCATTTTTAAAGTAGAGGAGCTTACAAATGGTTTGGTATCATTTTTTTAGAACCCGTTCCCTTAAGTAAAGGAGTGGTAGTTGTGAAAGAAATACTAATTGCCCTTGCAGGGGGCATCTCATCCCTACTTTCACCATGTATTCTTCCACTACTTCCTGTCTACTCATGGTTATTTGCTACAGCTTCTGTCGCCGGATACATTGGTTTTGTAATAGCTTTTTCACTAGTATACGTCCTGCTAGGGGCCGCCTCTTCTGCAATCGGTGCTTTTCTAATCAAATGGCAGGGATGGATACTGGTAATCCTTGGAATAGTTTTGCCACTTACAGTGATCTTCAAGCATAAAATCTTTAAAGTTCAAACCAGCACAAATACAAAAACCGCTTCTTCCTTTTTCGAAGGCTTTGGATTAGGTCTTGGCATGGCAATGGTATGGACAGGATGTGTAGGACCAGTTCTGTCAAGTATACTCTCAATTGCAATGCAGCAAAAGCTTTTCAAAGCTGTAGTTATGATGCTAGCCTACACGGTCGGACTTCTTGCCCCATTTTTTGCACTTCTTGCACTCATAAAAGTCAAACCCGAGATCAAAAAGTTCCTATCTAACAAATACGTTATGAAAGCTGGAGATATTCTTGTATTCTTAATTTCTGCCTGGTTGCTTTATAAAGGAATAATGATAATCAAAACTGGGGGGATAAGTTGGTAATTTATACCCATTGTTTAATTCATCATTGAATTTTTAGCTATGTTCCTCCCTAGTAACAGAGCTGTAAGCTATAACGTAATCCACTAAACTTGCCACAACTAGAATTAGTGAAATCCAGAAAAAACTTTTAATCAAGTAAAACCAAAAGGTAGAATTTCCAACTTTTGCTGCTAAAAAGACAACTCCTCCTGCATAAAGCGATAAAAACACAGTCTTCCATTTTCCTAACCACTTAGCAGCTATGTCAACGCCCCTTTTGACCATCTCAACTCGCAATCCCATAACTACAAGTTCCCGGGCAAACCATATCGTCACAAACCACCATGGAACTTCAAACTTCATAAATATTGGAACAAGCAAAACCTTGTCAGCAACAGGATCAAACAACTTTCCCCAGAACGTAACACCGTATTTTCTTGCAAAATATCCATCAAACCAATCCGTAAGTGCAAAAGCAACATATAGCCAAAACGCTACTTTAGGAGCATATGGAAAAACAATCACTACAATAAATCCACCCACAAATCGTGAAAATGTTAGAATATCCGCCACTTTGCTAAAAAGCTTCATACACTGAAAATTCCCTCCTTTCATTTAAAAACAAACAATCACACAACCATGACCAATCTTCCACTTTCATCAATCTTATCAAACCTTCCAACTACAAAGTCACCTATCTCATACTCACTATCATCTGCCTCCACTATTATGTACTCCTCTGTATCATCTGGTTCAAACCATCCCCGTGCCAAAAAGCAATCATTATCAGTATCATAAGCTACTAACAACACCTCTCCATCTTCCCCCACAAACTTTTCATTAACTTGAGCCATAAGCCACTCTTGAACAGCATAAGCCTTACGCTGCCTCTCTAGTTTTACCTCAATTTCTAAGTCTCCCAATTTAAAACTCTCAGCCCACGGATCCGGATCGTAATAGAAAAATCCGGCTCTATCTAATTTTAAAAGCTTTAAATCTTCTAGAAATTTTTTAAAATCTTCCTCAGTTTCAGTTGGCCACCCGACTATAAAAGCACTCCTTAAAAATGCCCGTTTTCCATGTGCTGAAGCAGTTCTTCTTATTCTACTAACTAATTCAAATACATCATCACGCGAATAGCGTCTTTTCATCTCCTTCAAAATCCGACTGTTCGTGTGCTGAAAGGGAATGTCAAAGTATGGAACAAATAATTTAGACTTCAACAAAAAATCTATCAATTCATCGTTTACTTTAGCTGGATACATGTAAAGAACTCTAAACCACACCTTATCCTCTACAAAATTTGAAAACTCATCTTCAAGTTTGTTTAACAACCAAACAATATCCTGACCACCTTTTTCCCCTCTCCAAGCTGTAGTATCTTGAGCCACCAAGTTTATCTCCCTTACTCCCTCATTTAACCGTAATTCAACATCTTTTAGAATTTCATCTGCTTTTCTAAAAACCACATTCCCTCTCAAATGCGGAATTATACAGTAACTGCAACGATTAGAACATCCCTCCGCAATTCTTACGTGAGCGGTAAGAGGATCAAGAGAAAATCTATGGATAGTCATCGTAGAAGACGGCTTATCCAGCAATAGTTCCTGTTCATTTAAAACACTCTTCACAACTTCATCAACAGGAGCAACATCTATGAATCTCAACCTACCACTTATCCATTCATCATAGTAATAGTCTTTAAGTTCTTCATAAGCTCTTCTCACAACACACCCCACTACAAACACTTTTTTTAAATTCTCAAAATTAAGAAGCCATTCCATATACTCCTTACTTTCTAAAAAAGCAGGTGTTATAAATGTACAGCTACTCATTAAAGCAACATCTGCTTCCTCCGGAGAAAAGGTTATCTCAACTCCTGCTGCTTCAATCCCCGCAAGTATCTCTTCAAACTCCCTCCTTACTCTAGGACATCCTAGGGGTACTGGAAACAGTTTCACAGCTGCCATCAGTATGTAACACCACCTATTTAATTTACTACAACTCTATGTCATCCATACCAGACAGCGACTTCTCAATGTGCACAATTGCATTGCGTGCCTCTTTTGCTAAACGAGAAGCCGGATCAATCTCTAAGACCTTTTCATACTCTTCCTTAGCCTCCTCAACCATTCCCTTTATTCTGTAAACTCCTGCCAACTTAAAACGAGCATCTATGTAGTTAGGCTCTATCTTTAAAGCTTCTCTGTAAGCATCTATAGCTTCGTTTTTGGCATTTCTTTCTATATTCTCGTTGTAAGTATTTCCAAGCTCAAGTTTAACTCTAGCATCATTTTTGAACTTTTCAGCAATTTTTAACATAATACTCATGGCATCTTCGTATTTTCTGCGTCCACTCAAAGCCTCACGCTGATACAAATCTCGCAAAGCAAAGTATGCCTCTTTAAGCTCAGGCTCCAAAGATATTGCTTGCTTTAAATAACCTTCTATCGTGGACACATCCTCCTCATCAAGGATAAGAGGAGCTAGAGCAAGAAGGGTTAAACAGTATTCTAAAAGAATAAGCGGATCTTCCATATTTTTCTTAACTTTCATTCCCAGCTTTGCCTTCTGCTGTCTGAATAGCTTTTCTCTTTCATTTTGATCAACTGTGTATTTTAAAAGCTTAGTTTTCTTCTCAAGATAAGCTGGATCTACATATTCAGTGTATAACTTTTCATAAACTTCCTGAGCCTTTACGAATTCTCCCATAGTTTCAAGTACATGCGCTTTTAAAACCAATATTTCCTCTTCTTCAGACATCTCTTCCAATATCTGTAAAGCTTCATCAAAGTTTTCTTCACGACGCAGAGCATCAGCAAGGGCAAGCTTTGCTTCTCTTTTATCTTCAACCATCCTAAGATGATGTATTCCTTTGCTTCTAATCTCATCTTCAGAAACAGTATAGGTAGGTAGATAGGCCATTAGATACCCTAAATCATAATTGTAGCTCGAATCAGAAGAAACCTTTTCTTTTAACAATGAAATCAAATCATCGTAATTTGGAGCAGCAACTTTTGGAGCAGCAAAAGCTGCTTTTACAATTTCTGATATCCAAGCCGCTCTGAAAGCAAAATCTAGATCCGTATTTTGATACAACCACTTCAAATATTGGCTTGCCCTTGCATGATCAAATGCTCTACTAGAGGAAGTAACAATCTTCTTTGCAAAGTAAACCTTCTTCTCACCTTCGCTATTTTCAAAAGCTCTTTCGTACTCGAAAGCTGCCTGATTGTACTCTTCCTGCTGCTCAAATATGGTAGCCATCTTCTCACGTGCTTCAATATTTGTCGGATCTATATCAACAACTGCTTCGTATTCTAAAAGTGCTTTACTCAACTCTCCCTCTTCCTCAAATTTTCTAGCAGCTTCAAAGTGCTCTGTAAGCTTCTCTTCTATTTCAGAACGCTGAACCTTTGCCAACCAATCTAGAGCCTCCCTGTTATTCGGTTCATTAGCCAATACAATGTTGTAATACTTTCTTGCTTCCTCAATTTCTCCTTTTTCCGAGTAATAACGCGCCACTTTCAAAGCTGCCTCAACAAGGGTACCATCAAGCCTTACAGCACTTTCATAAGCCTCAACTGCTTCATCAAGTCTCCCAAGCTCTTCATAGCACTTAGCTTGTAAAAGACGCGCTTGAGCATTCGTAGGATCAAGTCCAAGCACTTCTTCCACTTCTTCAAGCGACTTGTCAAACTTCCCTTGTTTAAACAGCAATTTCGCATACTCAAGACGAACCTCAACAGCTGCAGGATTTGAACTAACACACCTTTCTAAGTGTTCAAGTGCTTCCTCAAGAGCATTCTCCTTTATCAAGATCTTGGCTAACTCAAGATTTGCTGTAAAGTTATTAGGATCAATCTTCAAAACCTCTTCCAACTCAAGTTTTGCGCTCTCAACAAGACCCTTATCTAAAAATACTCGAGCAGAATTAAGCCTTTCCTCAACTTTCTTCTCAAACCATATATTACGCACTTCCATGTACTTGGTATAACATTCAAAGCTAAATGGCTGTTTGTAAACCGCTATTTTGTAGGAACGCACAGCTTCTTCTATGTCATTTTTGTAGAATGCAATCTCAGCTTTTATAAAGCTGTAAAGCATATGATCTTTATTGACAACTTCAGCAAGTTTTTTCTCAGCCTCCTCAATAAACATCTCTTCTCCCATTTTCTCTGCAAGTCTTACGTATGTTTTAGCAAGTGCAAGCTTTATTCTATCATCAGAAGACTCTTGCTCTAACTTTTTCAGCTCAGCTACCGCCTGATCGTACATCCCCATCTCGTAATAAATCTCTGGAAGCATCATATAAGCGGTTATATTTTTGAACTTCTCAATCATCTTATCAGCATAAGCCTTAGCCTGAGCAATATCTCCTCTCTTTGCTGCTATTAAAGCTTTTAATACCATAAGCTTTTCGTTCTCTTCAACCCCAAGCCACGAATCCACTATCTCTTGAGCCCTATCAAGCATGCCAACTCCCATATATACAAAAGCAGCATCTATAGCCACATTCACATTTCTATTTTGAAGTCTCAAAACTTCTTCCAAAAGTTCCATTGCCGACTCATATTCACCTTTGACTGCACTCAACTTTGCAACTAAAAGTTTATCTTCCCAATTCCCCTCTATTAGCTTCTCCGCAACACTTTCAAATAGGTAATTATCAACTTCTGCCAAAGCCGCTATTAAAAGATATCTCATACCGGTATGAGTCAGCTTTTCCTCTCGCATTGCCACCTTAAGGTAACCAAACGCCTTGTCAAACTGCCCAACGTTCCACAACGCAATTGCTATAGACTCATACAACTCAACCTTTCCTTCCACAAATTCTTCCACTTGGGAGAAGTAATTAGCAGCCTCGGTCAAATCTCCAAACTTGCTGTGAACCTCCCCCGCCACTATCAGCCACTCAGGATCTGTCTCATCTCTGTGATAATCAAGCCACTTGTAGGATTGAACCTTATCTTCTTTAGCAGCATATACACGCGCAAGGAGTAAAGAAACGCGCTTATCCTTCTCCGGCAACTTTTCCAAAACTTCAATTGCCTCGTCATACTTCCCCTGCTTGTACAGTGAAAGAGCATAGTAATAACTCAACAGATTATTTCCCCTGTAGTACTTTTTCAAAACCTCCGCAGCCGAAACAGGATCCTCTTCCACTCCTCTTATAGCTTCAAGTAAAGTATTTATTTCCTCATTCTTAACAAACTCAGCATATTCTAAAGCACTCCTCACATCTCCCAACTCAATGTAGAGAATTACCAGCTCTTCAGCCAAATCTGGATATTTTTCCAGCATCTTTTGTGCATATTCAACTGCTAATTCAATATCCACACTCTTTAACAAAGACAATTTTTCTTTAACCACTTCGTATTCATCATCCGAAATACTATCAACAACTTCCAAAGCTTTTTCATAGAGTTTTAACTTAACTAACATTTTTGCCAAACGCAGCTTTTCTTCCACAGACAAGCCATCAAACTCAACAGTGTTTAAAATGGAGGCTGCCTCATCTTCCTTTCCAGAGTTTATATAGAGAGACGCCAACTCTAGCTTTACAGATGGATCATCAGTTGACACGTCCATCAATTTTTTCTTCAATAGAACTACATCATCATCCAAACCCAGGCGCTCTGCAGTCTCTATGGCTTTTACAAGGTAAAATGGCTTATGTTCAGCCAACTTTTTATACATAATATAAGCCCTCTTAACATCTCCCATTCTTTCAGCAAACGGAGCAATTAACTCCAAAACTTCAGCATTTTTTGCCACTTCAAACACCTTAGCAAAACGTTTGTAAAGCTCCGGATCTTCACTTTCAACAATGATTTCAGCTATTTTATCCAAGTAAACAACCTTTTGAAGAGACATCATCTCATGCTTTGCCTCTTGTCTCTCTCCCATTTTCCAAAGAGCATATATTCTCAAAACTCTCGCTTGCGACGAATTGTACTCTTTGAGCACCTGAGAAGCCTGTTCAAACATATTCAGCTCTATTAATCGCATTGCAACATCCAAAGCTCTTTCTTCATCCTCAAATTTTTCAAAGTAGTGGATAGCAGCCCTCGAAAACTCAGAATTATCTCCAACCTTGTAAGCTGATTCCATGTACCTTAACAACAAATCCCTATTATCCACTATTTGATCAAAAAACCTCTTACCAAGCTGATAAACTTCATCAAACTTTGCAAGTGCATACGCACTAACCATTAATATTCTCAAAATCTCACCAAAGAATCCCTTATTAACTATGCCTTCATCTCCTGCTATCTGCCAAACTTTTGTAGCATACTCATACGCTACTGAGTAATCCTGACGCTCAAAGTACATTTTTGCCATCTTGTAATTGTACTCTTCGCTCTCCTCATCAAAATTCTTGGCAACCTCTAAATAATACTCCGCCCTCTCATAATTACCAAGTTTTTGATGAATCTCTGCCAACTTCAAAGCAACATCTCTGTCTTGACTAAGTTGCCAGTACTCCTCCAATAACCTAGCAGCTTCAGACAGCAAACCACTCTCCTCATATAGAAATCCAAGCTTTTTCTTTGCTTCTATTATAGAAGGCTCCAATCTCACAACCTGTTTTAATTCTTCTATCAGAGCAATCTTGTTACCCTCTTTTTCTAAAATCTGAGCTTTTAACCAATGAGCTTTTCCACTACTTGGAAATATCTTAAGAATTCTTTCAACATACTCCTTTGCCACAACGAGTCTTCCCTCTTCTAAAGCTATGCGTCCTAACTCGTAAAGCGCATCCACATACTCTGGATTTAAATTAACCGCCTCTTTCAAGTACTGATAAGCCCCCTTCGTATCCCCTAAGCGCAGCGAATAAACACCCGCAAGATAGCGGAGCAACGGACTGCGAGGCAACGTTTCTATAGCCTGTTCAACAACTTTCAAAGCCGTATCCCAATCTTTCATTTCATCCAAAACTTTCAATAGATCAAACATTACCTCTTGATTAGCAGGATTCTGCCAAAAAGCCTTCAAGTAATAATTTTTAGCCTCTTCCAACTTTCCAAGACGTCTCTTAACCCGCGCGCAAGCAACTAAGAGCTGATAATCCTCATCAACTTTTAAAGCCTTCTCATATATTCTCTCTGCTTCCTCCATGTTTCCTTTCGCTTCATACACCTTTCCAAGCAAGGCATACACATCGTAGTAATCTGGATCCACAGCTAGAACCTGTAGCAAAACCTCTGCCGCCTCATCGTATTTTTTAAGATGATAGTAAGCTCTTCCCAATTCAAACAAGTAATTTGCCCTCATATTGAGAGAAGTAACTTTTTGCAAATACTCAAGTGCTTTATCATACTCCTCCATTTCAAGATAGGTTTTTCCAAGCAAAAATAGAATCTCTTCCTCTGGATGCTCTTCAGCTAACTCACGCAATACTGCAACTGCCTCATCATACTTCCCATTTAATCTATAAAGATTTGCAAGCTCTTTTAAAACATCCACCTTATCACTTCCAGAAACTTTACCTCTCAAACGTTCAAGAATCTCCACCGCTTCATCAATCATTCCTATGGTCTTGTAAATCTTCGCAAGCTCATACATTGCGACGGTGTTAGTTGGATCTAAATCAAGCACCTTTTTAAAATACTCCTTTGCTTTGGTAATATTCCCCCGGTGAAGCTCCATTTTCCCCATCTCTGCCAATACTTCCAAGTTATTAGGCTCCCTTTCTAAAACCTGATTGAAGCACTCAAGAGCCTCATCAAATTTGGCTCCTTTAAGGTAAGCTTTTCCTAAGCGTACAAGATACTTAAGTTGAGAAGTCTTTTCCCACAACCATCTCCATTGAGAAATAGCCTTATCAAGCTGGCCAGTATTTTCCAAAGCCTCCGCCAATTTATTGCGAAAGTCAATATCCTCAGGGTATATTCCAACAACCTCAGTCATTATCTCAACAAGTCGTTGCCAATTTCCTTTTCCTTCCAAAAGCTCTGTAAGCACACTTACAACATCAATATCTGCGGGATCTATATCGAAAGCAGCCTCTAAATATCTGAGTGCCTCTTCCTCTTTTCCAAGAGCCAACATACACTCTGCATACCTCTTTAAATAGGCAGTTACCTCCGGATGACGATTACTCAACTCCTCATAAATAATGCTTGCCTCTTCATATTTACTCAACCTATACTTAATATCTGCTGCCACCTCTAGACACTCATCACTTTCACATCCCTTTTCAAGAGCAACATCTATCCATTTTTCCGCCTCTTCTAGCTTCTCAGATAACCAATAAGCTTTGGCTATCAAAAGATAAGCCTCAACATCAAGCTCAGGAATAGTGGAAAGCTTATTAGCATAATCGAGCGCAACCTGATAAGCCTCGTCTTCTAAATATACCTTGAGTAGCAATTTTAAAACTTCTTTCTCCTTTATTTTTTCCGCAACCTTAGAGGCATAGTATTTAAATTTGTCTTTATCACCGATGGCATAAATGCACAGTGCATATATTTTCAACGCCTTCACATTGTTCTCAACATCCAATGACTCTTCTAAAATCTTCACTGCTTCCTGATAAAAGCCGTTATTGTAAAGCACGTAGGTAAATTTCAAAATAAACTCTTCATCTCTAAGACCAAGGTTGTAAGCCTTCCAGTAGTTTTCTAATTTTAGCTCCTCTACTTTTTCAATTTCTGCTTTTATGTACCAATATATTGGCTGAGTTGTCGGCAACTCTTCCAGTATCTTTTTAAGCTCATCCATTTTGTTCATGTTCATCAAAGCAACTGCATAAAACATACGTATGTATACATCGTGATTATCCGCAAAGTAGATCTCTATTTTTTCCCAAAGCTTTGCCTCTTTTAAAAGTTGTGCAAACAACCTCACAAATTCTATATCAACCTTAGAAGCCAAGTAAATTCTCTCAGCTATATCAACAGCCCTTTCTAGATCAATGCTCTTTAGCCACTTAAGGGCTACTTTGTAAAACTCAGTATCTTGAGGATTAGCATATTCCTCTGCCTCCTCAAAGTAAGTCAAGTTACCAGTAGCTATTGCTTTTGCAAGCAATCCCCACTTACTAGCTGGTTTATCTTTTAACAATTCATCTAGCAAAACAATATCACCATGTTCTAATTTAGTCGCCGCTATCTCTTCTTTAAGTCTCCAATTAACCTTATCCCAATCTTGAATACGCGAAAGGATCAGATCCGCAAACTCCGCTTTCAAAACTTTTAAAGCTAAAACTAAGCACTGCCAATCTCTTTCAATATCAGAAAACTCATTAAACAACAAACTTACATCCTTACTTCTTATCGCACTTTCCAAAACCTGAGGTAACCTCACCCATTCACTTGAAAAACCAGCTTGTTGAGCCAAAAAAGATGCAACTTTGAACTCCTTTTTATATACAAGAGAATTTAAATATGGAAGTTCTTCACCCAACCTGTACATATAGTAAGGATTACTATTTATCCATCCAGAATATCTAGCCAGTAACTCTTTCTTAGCCTCCTCTCCATACTCAGAAGCAAACTCCACATACTCGTGTATACTATCCCTACTCCACTTAACCTCACCACTAACTCTTTTTGCTTCTTGCCAAAAACCACTCCTATAAAGTGCCACAAAGTAATCATACTTAGCAAAAGCCGGAACTTCAATTGAGGAAAATCTTTCCACAGCCTCCCCCCAACGTTTCTCATGTATGGCAATCAAACCCTCAGCTAAAATGCGCATTTCATCCTTCAATCCAGCAGCCATATCTTTCAATTTATCTATGCTAGAAGTCTTCCAGTATATGTTTATAAGCTCCATCTTAACCTTTTTAAAAGATCCTTTTGCCTCTTCCAAAACTGCAACTATTTCATCAGCCGTCGCGAATCCAAGATCAAACAACTTCTCCATAACAACCTTCTCAGCCCACCAACCAATCCAATCAGATGGAAACTCCCCCTGTATTTTCTTAGCAAGCATTCTAGCGTGAGACAAAGATTCAACAGCTCTATCAGGATCCAGTCGAGGCAGGATAAAGGCGTAAACTCCGAATAATCTGAGCATAGGCCCGAGTTTAGAAGAGGTATCCAACTCTTTTTTTAACTCTTTCACAAATAGGGGAACAACTTCAAAATCTTCTCGAAGCACAGTCACAAAAAATTCAGCCCACTCAGTTAAATAAACCTCGCGATCCTTCGAAGCATCTATGAGTTCCTCTAAAGTTGCTATGTATTCACTATACATAGTCAAAGAATGATATATATCCTTTTTTAAACAAATCAAAGGTTCGTAAAAAACATTAACCTGTTCAACCAGACTTTTAGCCTTTTCATACTCTCCTTTTTCTTTTAGCTCTTTAGCTTCCTTGTAAAGCACAAGTGCCTTTCGCATATCACCCATAAATTTATCCCCTCTCCCTATGTTTAAAATTACACACAAAACTATACACTCTACCCCAAATTTTAACATTTAAATCATATCAAAATTTGCCGACTTTATTTACTGGAGGGGGAGTGGGGTCATGGAGTTCAGAACTCTATTATCTATATGCATGACTATAATTCTGGTTATTTTATCAATAGTTACACACGCATCTACTGATTTAAACTATAAAACCCTAACCTTTGAAAAACGATTAATATCTCTTTACGACATCGCTTCGAAACTCGGTAAGAAACTCTCAATTCCAGATAGCATACTCTGTGAACTCAATGTTGGTTCTCAACGCTACTTCTCCTCCTATTACTTCAAATCTAATTTTGGAATAAATTTTCCAAATATACTCGTAACTAGGAGCGGTATCAAACTTGCAAAACTCAAAGACAAAGTTTTTAGAAAAGTTCATCAAGCTCTTGCAGCTCGTTTTTCAAACATCCGCAATCTAGCAACATTTGAGGTAAATCTAAACGTAAACTGGAACAAAATCGTACCTAAAAATCTCAACTTTGACGTAAAGCTTATCTCACAGAATAAAACTGGCTTCATATCTGCAAATTTAATAGGCAACGATTATGGACACAGCGTAAACATTCCATTTGGAATATTGGTCAGAGCATCATTTAAAGTCCCTACAGCAACAAGGAACATAAGAAAAGGTGAAAAAATTAGCTATAAAATAACTACCGCATCAATTCCTTATGCAACTGCTCGACTCCTTGCTTCTGAAAATGAGCTAAATAGTATGGTAGCTGCAACTTCCATTCCAAAAGGAGCGAAGATATACAAATCTTATTTGGAATTCCCATATCACTTTGATAAGGGAAGCATCATCAAAGTCACATTCAAAAGTGGAAATGTGGAAGTAGAAGTACCTGCTACAGTTGTTTCTCAAAATGGTCCCAACATCCGTGTTAGATTTCAAAATCGAGTGTACTCTGCAAAAATTGTCGACGGAAAGGCGGTGATTCAAAATGGATAAGCTTATTGTTATCATTCTGACTCTTATAAACCTAAATTTATACGCAGCCTCTCTTTGGAACGATGAAAATCAAAATTTGTTTTCAAATTCAACAGCAAGGCGCGTGGGAGATATAGTGCTGATTCGTATAAACGAACAATCAAGTATTTCGAAAACTTCAAAAATTGAAGCCAAAGAAGAAGAGGATCATTCCATCGAAACTGGAAAAGGCTTTCTAAAATTTATTCCTCTTGGTTCTCACAAAGGCACAACAAAGTGGAAGGGCGACGGTAAAATGAATGACTCCAACAGTGTAAGTGCATACCTATCTGCAGTTATCGTCTCCAAACTCCCAAACGGAAATCTATTGGTTGAAGGTAAGAAAGAGATAGTTATAAACGGCGAAAAGCAGCTTTTAATAATACGTGGAGAAGTTCGTCCACAAGACATATCCAGCGACAACATAGTAGATTCAAAGTATCTTGCTAACTCACAGGTGATAATAAAGGGATCAGGTTCTATATCTTCAACTCAGAAAAAAGGTCTTGTAAGTAAAATATTGCAATTCTTGTTGTAAAAGTGTCGATTAAATTTTTGTAACTAGTAGAGGGGAAATTAGAGAGAGGGGAGAGGATATGGGGCGCAGAAAATTATTATCCGTTTTTCTTACCTTACTCGCATTCACAATTTCAGCAGAAGAGGTCTCTTTAAAGGAAATATTGCGACCTGTGGACGTCATAGAGAATCAACTTATAGGTTATGGAATAGTAGTGGGCCTTGCTGGAACAGGAGATCGTTCCACTGTAGCCTCTCAAAGTGTTGTAAACATGCTAAGGAAACTTGGTATAACTGTAGATACTTCAATGTTACAGGCCAAAAACTGTGCTGCCGTAGTTGTAACCGCAACCTTACCTCCTTTTGCAAAACGTGGTGACAAAATAGATGTTGAAGTTTCATCAATTGCAGATGCAAAAAGCCTTCAAGGGGGCTATCTTTTAATGACACCTTTACTCGGCGCTGACGGAAAAGTTTACGCAGTTGCTCAAGGTCCCGTATCAATAGGCGGTTTCAATGCAGGATTAGCCGGTGGTGGTCAAAAAAATCACGAAACCAGTGCTCGCGTTCCTCAAGGTGCAATCGTCCAAAAAGAAGTTCCAGTAAAACTTGCAAACAAAGACAGTATAACATTCTCAGTGGAGGACAAAGACTTTGAAACTGTGCAAAAGATATGCGACAAGATAAATGCAAAATTTGGCCTTGACATTGCTCATCCATTGGACGCAGGTAGTATCAAAGTAAAGATTCCTGACTTCTATTTGGATAATCCAGTAGCATTCGTAGCTTCCCTTCTTTCAGAAACTGTAGATATCAGTCCTATTCCAACGGTAGTTATAAACGAAAAAACTGCAACTGTAGTAATGGGAGGAGATGTAAAAATTCTTCCTGCAGTTGTAACTCACAATCAAATAACTGTTAGAATTGGAAACAAAACAAACAGTGCCTTTGAGATGAAATCAACTACAGTCTCTGATTTGGTAAAGCTTCTGAATAACTTAAACCTAAAAGCCCGTGATATTATTGCTATACTACAGGCTCTTAAAGCAGCAGGTGTACTCAAAGCAAAATTAAAAACCATATAACATGCTTATAAATTCAGATCTCTAAATTTACGCATATTCTAACTGCCATTTCCCCCAGTATTGAAACAATCCGTAACCATCGTATTCAATGTATAAGGAGTAGATACAAACGGCACCTTAACATTTTTTCCCTTAACATCAACAGAAAAAGTGGCATATATCCTGTACATAAAAGCCCCTTTATAAGGAGCTCGCCTACCACCGGGCTTCACTATCTGAAAAGCCAATCCCTCTTTTTTAACTTTAAAATCAGAAATACTCAACTTAACTGGAAAGTAACTAACTTTCCCTCCAACAACTTCTCTCTTCACTTTATCTCCAAATTGATACACAACCTTCTCAGATAACCCTATCGGTAACTCTAAAATCTGCTCCTTATCATCAAATTTAGGTTCACCAGAAACACTCATAAAATCACGCTTTAGTATGAACAAAATTCTACCAACATCAGCATAAACTTTCATTCTAGCCTCTCCCTCTTCTATTCCCTTATAAACCCCCCTCTTACCAAACATAAACTTTGAAGCTATAGCAAAAACCACACTCAAAATCGCAAGAGCAATTATAACTTCTGCCAAGGTGAAACCACGGCTGGAACAACTGTCTTTACTTCTTTGCATTTTTTACCCTCCTGCCAAGATATTTCAACAACTATACACGGTACAACAACTCCGAAGGACTCAGCTTTGAGAAGGGTGAATTTTATCTTATACCCTCCTGGTGGAGCAGGATACATTGAAAAATCCGGAAACTTTACATCAAAAGCCTTTTTAAACTCTTCCAAACTCAGCTCAACTCCACTAGAAAAATAATCATCACTCAACATCTTACCTTTGTAAGCAACAGTTGTACTTATCATCAATAACTCCTGAATATCAGCCAACATCAAAAGCGCAATAGACTGATACTTTGGTTTTACTGTAAGCTTTGTAGTAGTAGAAAACAGATACTGGGCAGGCAACACCACTAAAGCTATAGCAAGTATAGCAATTACAACCTCAGGTATAGTAAACGCTCGTTTTTCAGCATCCAACATTTCCAACACCTCTTATTAGCCTTTAGCTTTTATTTATCCCCTATCCAAGTGTAAGTAGTTTTGCTAAAAAACAACCTCATACCACTATTGTATATTTGCTCATTTTCTATGTTGTAAATCCTATTCCAATAGATAGACATATTTGGAATTTTCATGAGTTTAGAAGGATTATCTCTCTCCCCAGCCTCAATCATACGAGTACAAGCCACCCCTCCATAAACTGAGACAAATTTTTTAGGATTAAAATAAAGCTTGTCAGCTAAAACATAAGCCGGCAAAAACGTCACATCTTTGAAAAGAATCTTATCAGCTTGGATAGCGAAGGGCGCTTTTATAAGATTTGAATCCTGCAACGTATCGTAAACCACAACTCGAGGAGCCACCAGTACTCCCCCATAAGTCATAACATCTGTATCGTTCTTACCAACAAACGGCCGCCATCCTTTAGGTAAAACAAGCGGGCGTCTTCCAGTTGGCTCAAATTCAACTATTCCTCCCCAAAGTTTCAAAACTAGATGACCTTTTTCATCTTCTTTAAGACAAAATAGCGCAAACTCATCATCAACTCTTCCATTTCCATTTAAATCCTTTATCTTCCAAACTACCTTCTTTTTATAGGCCCTTATAAAATCAAAATTTCTAACATCAACATCCAATACAACCTCACTTCCATGTTTTACTTGATAACGCATAGCACTAGGCCCCGATGGTGGCAACTTAACACTCTTTTTAATTTTATCTCCCCAACCTACAACGTATTTATTTTTAACTGTTCCTCTTAAAACAGGAACTATTTGATACCAGAGATTATTGTAGTCAACCTTCAAACAAGCACTCCTCAACTTTTCAAACCAATCTCTACTCAATGCACTTTTGAAGGAATCAAAATTAAAATTTTTCAAAGCCTTTAAACCAACATCTATTAACTTCTTGCTTTCGTCATAAGAAATGCCTGCAGCGCCACTCATACCACCTCCACGTGGAGTAGCACTCACAAACGAAAATCTGAAAAATCTCATCTTATAACTACCGAACAATCTAGTAGGTGTTGGATTTAAAGGATTCCCAAATAACAGTATTGAAGAGGAAACCTCATAATCATCTTTACTAGAAGGGGCACTCCTTCCAAGCATCTTTTTAAACAAGCTAGACTCTTCTATTCTTCTACTTTCTTTAGAAAAACCAACAAAATTCATGTACACACTTACATCAAATCCAGCAACGTTCCTCCAGGCAGGTGGTAACTCATTTTTAGGTAGCGTTATACTCCTCTCTTCAAAACTGTTAAACTCACTTTTACTCCTAAATGTCTTTATCAACTTCTCTACAGCATATTTACCATGCTTTCTAGCCTTCAAAATATCTAGAAGGTACCAAAATCCAATTTCTCCATATTCTAAATCATCTCCCATATTCAAAATAACATTGGTGAATCGTCCATTTCTCTCCCCAAGATATATCCATCCAGTCTCATGCCATGGCTCCTCATCAAAGTATACATCTGGCGAAGAAGCATTAAAACATGTCAAAATGCTTCCTGAATCAATAACTCCACAGTTTGAAGAATCACATTTTTTCAACTTGACATTGTTAAAATCAAAAAATTCTCCTCCTGTACTCCCCAACGCATTTTTAACAAACAACGTAAACTTCCCAACAGGTGGTAATATATTGATAAACCTAAAATATTTTTTCTCACTCACCGTGACCTTGGTACTTCCAAACTTAACTTTCACATGAAGTATTATCTCTCCATACATCTCCTTTGAAGAAATACCTATCTTTTTATCAGCTCCAATTTGAGAACTCTTAGTATCAACCGAAAAATCCTTCAAACTTACCTTATCTCCTTCCCCCATAGCTTCTGCCAATGTAATCAACGTTGCCCTATACTTGTTCTCAAGCCAGCTGTAATCTCCTTTAAACACCTTCAAAAATTCGCGAAAATCATCATTTCCCTGAGCAATAACAGACCTAACTCCATCCCAAAACGCAACATTTACAGCTTTTACAAACATGAAAGCTCTGAAACGCTCTGCTTCTCTCTTGTACAGGTAATATTTATCTCTAACCAATTGGTTATAAGTCATAAACCAAACCGAGACAAGCAATACAACAATTATAGCTAAAACTATCGCAGCAAAACCGCGATAACTCTTTATTCTTCTTAAACTTTTTTTCACTTCACTCAGCTCCTCTTCTTATCCTCCTTTATTTAAAGTATAAGAAAAAACCTAAAGAGAGCCGAAAAAGATTTGAGGAGGTGCTAGTTATGATAAGGAGTTCTATTAAAATTTTGGCAATTAGTATGTTGATATTCACAATAACTCTGATGGGAGCAAGTGTTGATCCTCTAGAAGGCTTTTCCCCAGAAATAATTAAGGAGGTCCGAGCCAACAATCAACAGAATGAAACCGTTAAGAAATTAAAAAAAGCAAGTGAACTTTATCCTGATATAAAGCTCCCCAAGAAGGAAGACGTCCAGAAAAAAGAACTCCAGGAGCAGGTAGATGAAGTCGCTCCTTATCTTCAAGAACTATTTGAAGATGAAGACGGAGTTGTAACCGGCAAAGTCTCAGAAAAAAGAGCCAAAAGAAAAAGTGCAGAAGAGATAATAAGTAGTGAAAAATCAACCCATATCATAGGAAGCACAATTGTAGCAGGAAGTGGTCTATCCAAAATTTTATCTGCTTCATGCGTACCAACAAAAACTTACATGCTCTCATCATTTATTGCCTACAATAAAATAGACACCTACAAAGGTGACGATGTCGACCTCTCTACAGATGAGAAAGCTGATCAAATGCATATCTACTACATATTCACCACATCTCCCTTTGAAAACTTTGAAGTGTCCATCTCATTCCCTTACGAAAAGTGGAAGATAGACACACCAAGACTAGTTCCAAATGGTGATGAATCCGGGCTTGGAGACGTCTTCTTACGAACAAAGTACACCCTTGCTTCTCAAAACTCCTCCAGGGATGCAAAAATTGCACTAGGTCTTGGAATAAAATTTGCTACAGGGGACGAAGACAAGCTAGCAGTAAATGGAGTGACAGGTGAACCCGACTTTGAAATATACGCAGCATATGAGCAAAACTTCAAAGCTTCAAAGGTAATGTTCAATGCAAGATACGTATTCACGGGAGATCCAACACTTGCAGATGGCAGCACTTTGAACATCGACGACAAGTTTATATATGGATTTGGCGTTGAATACACCAAGACCCCAACTCTTACACTTGGTTTAGAAATTTATGGAGAGAACTGGGGAAACTATGGAGACAAGTTGGAAGTCATTCCAAGTTTTAAAACCAGAATAAGAGATGACTTGTCAATTTCTTGTGCATTTCCTATAACAATAACCAACGATCAAGAGTTTGGCTATGACTTTCAATGGATAGGAGGAATCGAATACAAGTTTTAATCAATTATCCTTCAACTGACAACTCACCAGGAGCCTTTTAAACAATGGATTGGAATAAATTAAAGGAACTGTACCTTCAATTTACCAAAACCAAGAAGGAAGAGTTTTTTGAAGAGTTTATAAAATCATCATCAAGCTGGTTTCTATCACTGGCATACAATATCTTACGCAACGAAGCTGATAGTAAAGATGCATTCCAACTCTTTTGTGAAAAACTTTGGCGAATAACATTTTCCCCAAATTTTGAGTTCCCAAGTAACTTCAAAGCATGGCTAACTCGCATAGCAGTCAATGAAGCAATAAATCTTTACCGCAAAAATAAACGGCAATTCAAAAATGAAGCAAAACTTATCCAACAAAAGGCATCTACATTTAAAAACTACCATCAAGGAAATCCAGTTCAAGGAAAACTAACTGAAGAAGAAAAGAGAACTAAAATCGAGGAAGCTATAAATTCTCTCGACGAAGATAAACGTAGTGCATTCGTTCTAGTTGTTATGGAAGGCCTATCGTACAGTGAAGCTGCAGAAATTTTGGGAGTCTCCCCCTCTCAAATAAGGGGAAGAGTGTATCAAGCCAGAAAACTTCTTCGAGAAAAACTGAAAAATATCATCGCTGAGATCGATTAAAAACTTCTCCTGCCTATCATGTAGAATATTAAGAAGGTGAGGAACATGAGTGAGGATAAAAGATTAGATAATGAAAACGTAACTACAGAATCTACAGAGTTTATTGAGTCAGATTGTGAAAAGGCACGTGAACTAATATCTGCATTGGTAGATGGAGAAGAGCTAGCTCCAGAAGAAGAGGAATTTCTTTACAGACACACTGTCTCTTGTAAAGATTGCCGCGCTTTCTGGCGTGACCTTGAAAAGATGAAAAAACTTCCACTCAAAACCGAAGTCAAAGCTGTAAACCTCACCATAAAAAGAACTATCAGCTGGTGGCAAGCTGTCGCAATACTTATAGTCTTCCTTCTTCCTCTTCTGATAATGTTATTAAAGAAAGAAAAAGCAACTGTATTTTCCAAAACTCCATATACTATAAAAGTAGCAGGTAGAGTACTAGAAACAACAGGCTACACTAAACTTGCGCCTCCCTTCACTATAAAAGCTACTGACAGAGTATCTATAATATACAAAGATCTGTTTATAAATCAGCTCCTTGGAGAGATAAAGCTATCTCCCAAAAAGGAGATCACATGGCTGGGTGGTTCTACAACCATAGAAGGAGCAAACTTCAAACTCATGATAGGCCCTAAAAAAATCTACGCTCCAGAATTTGCCAAAATAGAAGTGAACATGACAGATGACGGTGCATTGTTAAATGTTGCTGTTGGAAAAGTAATACTGAATGATAAAGAGATAAAGGGAAAATACTTAATACGATAAAATGGGAAAGATAAGTCTATCTCCCTGGCAAAAGAAGATCGTAAAGTCGATAATTTCTGGTAACTTTTTAGAAAATCACCGCATTTTCAAAGCATTAGCACATGATATACCCTTTGACCTGTTAATTGGTCAAGTCGAAATTGACGATTTAAAACTTTATATATCTCCACACACACTTATACCCCGCCCTGTAACAGAAATACTTGCTGAGTTTACAGCATCAATTATAAAAAAAGCTCTTCTGACTAAACCTCTGAGCAGAATTAACATCGTAGATGTGGGCTGCGGCACTGGATTTGCCAACCTAATGATCCTTAAAAAACTTTTTAAACCAGCAACACTTCAGAAACTAGCAGAAATTTGCACCCTTTTTATAGATAACGTCCCCCAAGCTCTTGAGCTCGCAAGGAAAAATTTTTTTGAAAATTTAAAAAAGATACATAATGTTCAACCCACTGAGCAACACAAAACTCCTTTAAATATCCTCTCCATTTTTAAACTCATGGACGCCATTTTTCTTTCTAAAAACAAACTTACAACCCTAATACCCCACTACTCTCCTAGAGACTTAACCGTAATATTCTCTAACCCACCTTACGTTGACATTCAAGAACTAACAACGGAGCTTCTCTTTGAAAATACAAATGCCCTCATAACAAATGAAAAATTTATTCAAGCAATTCTAACTTTATCGTCTCTCTCCACTACCGTTAGTGTAATCGAAACAAACCCCAATTGGAAACTTGAAAAACACAGGGAATTTCTAAAAATCGCTCATACTTGTAGCTCAAGTAATAGACTATTCTTTATAAGAGAACAAGCATTTCACACTAACTCAACTTTAAATCCAGTAATAGGCTATTTGGTAATCAATGTAAAACAACTAACTAATCAAGATCTCTTAAAAATTTGTAAAACTCTGCCCCTTGAGCTGGAGCCACTACCAAATTAGAAGGCGCATCTTGAATACTTAACCCATCTAAAAACAATCCCTCTTCATTGAGAGCTTCCTCAGTAAACAAACACAACCCCTTCTCCTCACCTGCAGCTCTGAAAAGATCTTCACCCACCAATAACGGTGCAACATCTACACTCAATCCAAAAAAACTATTTTCCACCACCTTGAGACGCACGCCATCAACTACTCCATTGAAAATCTCACTAAACAACTCCTTATTCATCTCAGTTGTCAAAATCGTAGCATCAATCTTTAACTCTGGCTTCCCATCTTCCCTCCATGCTTCTTCAAACTCTTCTATGAACTTCCTCGCTTTACCAACTCCATTCTCCAACTGAACAAACTCCTCATAAAACTCATAACTTGGAAGTTCTTTTATCCAACTTCTTTGATAAGCTATCCAATACCACTCATCACTTGGCCAAACCAATCTCGTAGCAAACTCCTTCAAACAATCCCTTGACAGACTCTCCACATAACTCAAAATTTTCTCTGCTTGTTTCCTAGAAGGCTTTTTAACCTCCCCCGGTGTATACTTCGTAACACCGACAGGTACAACTGCAATACTCTTCACCACATCACGACTCTTCACTAAAAAATCCAAACTTCTTTTGAGCTCATCTTCATCGTTAAATCCCGGCACCACTACAATTTGGGTGTGCACCTCTATTCCCATACGCCGCAATCTCTCAATAACTTTGAGTGGTGAAGGCGCATTTATCCCCATTGCCCTTCTCACATCATCACTTATAGCGTGAACCGAGTAATACAATTCCAAGGGAGCCAGTGCTTCCAAACGATGCCAATCTTCATCTGTGAAGTTAGAAAAAGTTATGTAGGAACCTTCAAAAACCGACATTCTCCAATCATCATCTCTAATATAAAGACTCTTTCTCAAACCACGTGGTAATCCCTTTATAAAACAAAATATGCAGTTATTCCTACAAGTCCTCACCCCATCAAATATCGGACTTTCAAAATATATGGCAGAATAGTCAATCATCCCTCCATCAGACCAAAAATCTATCTCTATCTTTCTTATTTCATCAGATCCAGCCCTAAAGAACTCAATCTCCAACCATCCAAGATCTAACTCTTGGCGCCATTCAAATATATCCTTTAACTCATGTCCATTTACCCTAACTATTACATCCCCATCCCTCAATCCCTTGCGGTAAAAAATACTATCCTCTCTGACATAAGCAATCCTTGCTTCCATATCAACACTTTCCCTTTTTCTAGCTTTATTTGCAAACTCATAGCAACTACACACTATACTCCCACCACACTAACCTTAAAATCAACATTTATAAGCACTCCCATTAAAAATTCCATACACTTCCCCATTACGGCCAAAAACTTTCAGAAATTCTCCAATCACCTTCAAATAACATCCTTATATCCGGTATCTGCCATTTTAACATTGCAAGTCTTTCTAACCCCATTCCAAAAGCAAAACCTGTATATCTTTCAGGATTTACTCCACTCGCTTCCAAAACCCTAGGATGCACCATTCCAGCCCCAGCAACCTCTATCCAACCCGTTTCCTTACACACTCGACATCCCTTTCCACCACAAAATACACATTCAAAATCAACTTCAACCGAAGGCTCCGTAAAGGGAAAATAACTTGAACGAAGACGCACTCCAACTCCAAATAAACGCTTTGCAAAGTACTCTAGTGTCCCTTTCAAATCTGCAAAACTCACACCTTCTCCAACACACAATCCTTCTATCTGATGAAATACTGGAAAATGTGTGGCATCTATCTCATCGCGTCTGAAACACTTACCCGGTGCCAAAATTTTCACTGGAAGTCCATACTTTTCAAGTACTCTTACCTGAACATTCGAAGTATGTGTCCTCAAAAGTAGTCCATTCTCATAATCAAGGTAAAAAGTATCATGCATCTCACGTGCTGGATGATCCTCTGGAATATTAAGTGCCTCAAAGTTGTAAAATGCAGTGTCAATTTCAGGTCCCTCAACAACTCTGAAACCAATCTCAGAAAATATACTCACAACACGCCTTGCCATCTCCAAAACAGGGTGTCTCCCCCCAAACCTCATCTGAGCCGGGATCCCAAAATCAAAGTAACTATCCTGTTTCTTTTTCAACTTCTCTCTCTTAAAAAACTCTCGTTTTTCATCAACAAAACTCTGCGCCCTCTCCTTCATCTCATTCAATTTCTGTCCAAATTCGCGCCTTTTTTCAGGCTCAATCTTTTTTATTCTCTTAAACTGAGACGATATTATTCCGTCCCTTCCCAACCACCTAATTCGAAAACTCTCCAGCTCATCCTCAGTAGAAATCGCCCTTATCTCCTCTTCCAATTCAGCTATAAGTTCCAACAACCTCTCCATTATCATCCCTCCAGTGAACTCACGTAAGAAAATATTGAAAATGCACTGTACACATTGAGTGACTCAACTTTCACAGGTATTTTAACAGAAACAAAATCCACTCTCAAAAGCTCTTTATCCAGAATTATTCCTCTTCCTTCAGAGCCCAACACCACTCCAAATTTTTCCTCAAAAGCAACATCCTCAATCTCTTTTATTGCCTCCACATCAAGTATATAAACTTGCCCCTTAAAGCCATTTAAAAGCTCCTCTAACCTTCTTACTCGCATAACTTCAGGGATAAAACCACCTGCTGCTCTCAAAACCTTAGGAGAGAAGAAGTCAGCACTGTTAAAGTCTGCTACAACTCCATCAAACCCAAAAGCACTTGCAACCCTCATTATTCCCCCAACATTTGCAGGATCCTGAACCCCATTTAAAAATACAACCCTTTTCCACATCTTCAAAATCTCTAGAGCACGACTACTCTCTTCAAAAATGTAGTCAGGCAACATGAATACTCCGCATACACCATACTTTTCAACTTCTGCATCCCCCGACAAAAATACATTATTTTCAACATTACTTTTAAAAGCACTCTTTTTTCCAAGCAATTTCAACAAATCATTTACCCGCTCAGTATGATTCCTAAAAAATTCTTTTCCAAACACCAACCACTTAATTTTGAACTCAGCGGCAATTTCTAAAACAACCTTATATCCGCACGCCCTAAACTCTTTCTTCTTCAACCTCTCCTTAAACCTATCCAAACCACTCAAAATTTTCCTTTTTGTCTTGGATAACTCCTTCAAAATTCCTACCTACCTTTCTTTTCCAAGTTCACTTATCAAACTATGCACATTATCCTCATTCTCAGAAAACACCAGCAATTCATCTCCTCGTTTCAATACGGTACGTGCATTTACATCAAACATAACACTTCCGGCTCTTCTTATTCCAACCACATTCACATTGTATCTTCTTCTCATATCCAACTCAGCAAGTGTTTTTCCTTCAATATCTGTATCTATTGCAACCTTAATCAACTGCTGAAGTCCAACAAACTTAAAGGCTAACTTAGTGGCAACTTCACGCTCAGGATTAACAAACAGTAACTTCTGAGGTAGAGTAAATCCAAACTCTTCCAAAAATTTAACTAGAGAGTTCCACAATCCAACCAAAAGCAGCTCATCACCTTCTTCCAGCGGTGCATCGTATCTCTTAAAACCAGAAGGAGAATTAATTGAAATAACATTAACCCCATACATTCTTCCAACCTCAAGATCTACAATACTCCTTCCCACCATAGAACGTGCCACTTCAACCCGCAACATAACTATCTCATTTGAAAGTTCTACAACCTCTTTCAAACCAAATAAAACCTTTTTTACAATTATTCGCGAAAAATCCCTCTCTGGTTCAACAACTTGAAAATCGAACTCAAAATTTGGAGCATTCATGTGCACGTATCGTGCTATCTCACCAATAGTAGCGCTAACCTTTACTCGGTTATCTTCAACCTCCAAAACTTTGAAATTGAAACTCTCATAACTTGGCATCTTTATTAACCATGCCTCAAATCTATCTTCCACTGGTTTTAAATCTAAAACAAGCTTTGAGTAAGCAGCAAGAAAAGCAGATTTATAATCTCTCCCATAAAGCACCATCCTATTCAGCAATATCTTGTGAAACGAATCAACCGCCTTAACAACAATTTTTTCCACTCCGTAATCTGCAAGCAACAAAGCTATGTATGTTGACAACTCTGCATTGTCACCAAGAGCAATTACCGCCCCATCAAACAAGTTTTCTGATTGCTTGAAAAATTGCTTTATCGCATCAACATCTGCTAAATCCACCTCAACCGCAGCAATCCCTTCATCCTGCAATCTCTCAACCACCGAAGGATTTTTTTCAAACACCATGACTTCTCCACCCAACGAAGAATAAGCACGTGCAAAAGAGTATCCAAATTTTCCAGCTCCAAAAACTGCAAAGTTATGAGCAGGCTTTAAATTATCTCGCCTCTCAAAACTACAAGAATACTCCGCAAAAACATGCTGATACAACTCCTCATTTTCACCAACTTTGACAATTATATTACCTATTCCTTCCTTATCCTTTAAGTAAAGTGCCAACACTACATTAGCAGCGATATTCTCTCCCATCGCTATGAAGCATACATCGATGGGCATTATCTTCTTCAAAATCTCCTCAACCGCATTAACATCTGTTGCATCAAGCAAAAAACCAGCTACCTGATACTTATTTGAAATCTCATCCAGAATCTCACGCTTATTCTCAACAACAAATACCTCAACCCCGTAATTGGTTAACTCCTCAACAACACTAATTCCAAAGTTACCAAGCCCGAACACAAGAGCTCTTTTCAAAAAACATCACCCCACCATAACATCCTCTTGAGGATATGAGTACAAAACTTTGGCTCTTTTCAAAAAGAACAATGATACGGTGAGCGGTCCAACTCTTCCTATGAACATTACTAATGTCAAAACAAACTTTGATATAGTACTAAGATTCATAGTTATACCCATACTCAACCCAACAGTCCCAAAAGCTGAGATAACCTCAAAAACAATCTCTTCAAATTCAAAGTTTTCAATCCCCACAAGAACTCCTATCGCCACAGCTATTATACTCGCAGAAACAAAGAATATTGCCAAGCTTTTCTTGACAGTCTCCTCAGGAATTTTTCTTCCCATTATCAATACCTCTTGCCTTCCGCGTATAAACGAGAAGAAAAACAGCAACGCCACGATCAAAGTCGTCACCTTCAGCCCTCCCGCAGTAGAAGCAGAAGCTCCTCCTATAAACATAAGCAACATAGTTATAAATCTTACAAATGGAGGTAAATCATCCTGAGGGATTGTATCAAAACCTGCTGTTCTTGGAGTAATTGCTTGAAATATTGCATCTTTTAAAGGCAGGTAAGCTGCAAATATAGCGAAAGATACAAAATATAACGCAAAGCTTCCCAAAATTGTAAGCTTTACATGAAGACTCAACTTTCGCCGCGAAAAAAGCGCCATTATTACAGGAAAACCTATACTTCCAAGCACTATTAGGAAAGCAATAGTATAAACAATACTTCCCCTTACCTTTTCTAAACTGCTGGAAAAAGTCGAAAAACCTGCATTACAAAATGCAGAGATGCTATGAAATAAAGCATCCCACGGCTTCATGCCAAAAGTTAACAACAACAAAAAACCTATCAACTCTATAACAAAAGTCAAACCAACTATGTTCATTAAAAGTCCACGCGTCGCAACTTTACTTCCCATATTCAACTCATCAGCTGCTCCAAGCCTTAAATCAACACCAATTTTCCCCCCCAGCGCTGCCAGTAAAAAACCACTAGTTGTTAGTATTCCCAACCCACCAAGCTGGATCAGCACCAAAATCACAAGCTGCCCTAAAAACGGTAATTGTGCCGTATCCCTAACAATTAACCCCGTCACACAAACTGCACTCGTAGAGGTAAACAGAGCATCAGCAAAATCAAAACCACCACATGCTGGCAACATCAAAAGAAGAGTTCCAACAAATATGACAAAGCCAAAGGATAATACAAGATACTTGGCTATTTTCAAATTTTTCCCTCCTCGCTTTTACCACAATCTCAACAGCCTTGCAATACCCCCCATTTGTAACAATCTTCTCTGTAAATCCAGTTCATCATCTTAACAAAACCAGCCAAAGATAAAAGCGCCGACTACCTCGCATATTGCGGGCAGCCGGCGCCTATAGTCAAAGCCTCAATTTTAAAATTTACCTACTTACCTGCTTCCTGAACCTTTTCTTTGCTCTCTTCTTTTTTCTCTGCCAAAACAGCCTGTGCTGCTGCAAGGCGTGCTATAGGTACACGGAATGGAGAACATGATACGTAGTTCAAACCTATCTTGTGGCAGAAGTGTATGGATTTAGGATCTCCACCGTGCTCACCGCATATTCCAAGTTTCAAACTACTGCGAGTCTTTCTTCCCAAGTTTGCAGCCAATTCAACAAGTTTTCCAACACCCGTTTGATCCAAAGTCTGGAATGGATCCTCTGGAAGAATTCCTGTTTCAACATAATAGTTCAAGAATTTACCCTGAGCATCGTCACGGGAGAACCCAAACGTCATCTGAGTCAAGTCGTTGGTACCAAAGCTGAAGAACTCTGCAACTTCCGCAATCTCATCAGCAGTAACTGCAGCACGTGGAATCTCAATCATAGTACCCACAAGGTAGTGAAGCTCTACTCCTGCCTTGCTTATAAGCTCATCTGCAATTTTTCTCACACGCTCTTCTAAGAACTTTAACTCATTCACATGCCCCACAAGAGGAATCATTATCTCCGGATATACCTTCACACCCTGCTTGGTAAGGTCAATTGCAGCATTTATTATAGCACGAACCTGCATGTCGTAAATCTCTGGATGAGTAATACCAAGGCGGCACCCACGGTGTCCCATCATCGGATTAAACTCATAAAGTTCGTTTACACGCTCGTAAATCTTTTTCTTCTCCTCATATTCAGGGGTATTTGTCTGTCCCTTAACTTCCATCTCTGTAAGCTCACGAAGCAACTCATCTCTTGGCGGTAAGAACTCATGAAGAGGTGGATCAAGGAGACGTACCGTAACCGGCAATCCCTCCATAGCCTTGAATATACCTTTGAAGTCCTCTGTCTGCATAATTTCAAGCTTTTCAAGAGCCTCCATTCTCTCTTCTTTAGTCTTTGCCATAATCATCTTTCTAACCCATGGAATCCTGTCCTCTGCAAAGAACATGTGCTCTGTACGGCAAAGTCCGATTCCCTCTGCCCCAAACTCACGTGCTCTCCTAGCATCCTCTGGAGTATCTGCATTGGTACGAACTCCAAGTTTCCTTATCTCGTCTGCCCAAGAAAGAATTGCCTGAGCTTCTTTTGAAAGTCCACCCGGAATTGTCTTCAATGCACCAAGAATTACTTCACCTGTAGATCCATTGAGAGTGATCCAATCTCCCTCTTTCACTTTTACATCCTTTCCTTCAACTGTAAAATACTTCTCTTCCTCATTTATCTTCAAAACTTCGCAACCTGCAACACAACATTTACCCATTCCGCGAGCAACAACTGCTGCGTGGCTAGTCATTCCACCACGGCTTGTCAAGATACCTTCAGCTGCATTCATTCCGGCAATATCCTCTGGGGTAGTCTCTGGACGCACCAATATAACCTTTTCACCACGATCTACCCATTCAACAGCATCATCTGCAGAGAAAACAACACGTCCAACTGCCGCTCCTGGACTTGCTGGAAGCCCCTTTGCAATTGCTTCGTACTTCTCATTTGGATCAATACGAGGATGAAGAAGTTGCTTAAGCTGCTCTGGACTGATTCTCTCTACCGCCTCTTCCTTAGTGATCAAGCCCTCTTGAACCATATCGTAAGCAATTTTTACCGCTGCTTGTGCAGTTCTTTTTCCAGTACGAGTTTGAAGCATCCACAACTGCCCCTTTTCAATTGTGAACTCAAAGTCTTGCATATCACGATAGTGCTTCTCAAGTATCTCGTAAACCTTTTTCAACTCTTCCCAAGCCTGCGGAATATCTTTTGCCAACTCTGTAACAGGCTTTGGGGTTCTGATTCCAGCAACAACATCCTCACCCTGTGCATTCTGAAGATATTCACCATAATACTCTTTCTCTCCAGTGGAAGGATTACGAGTAAATCCAACTCCAGTTCCACAGTCATCTCCCATGTTTCCGTAAACCATGGTAACAACGTTGACTGCTGTTCCAAGATCATCAGGGATTCCATGAAGTTTTCTGTAAATCTTAGCACGCTCGTTATTCCAAGATTCAAACACTGCATTTATTGCCATCTCAAGCTGTTCCCAAGGGTCCTGTGGAAACTCTCGCCCTGTAACCTCCTTGATAAGTTTTTTATACTCAGCAACAACCTCTTTCCAATCCTCAGCTGTAAGCTCAACATCTTGCTTAACACCTTTCTTATCTTTCTGCTTTTGAATAATCTCCTCAAACTTTTCATGAGGAACCTTCATAACAACATCCCCAAACATCTGGATAAAACGTCTATAGGTATCCCATGCAAAGCGATCATTATTGGTAAGCTTGGCAAGTCCTTCAACAATCTCATCATTTATACCCAGGTTCAATATAGTATCCATCATTCCAGGCATAGAGATCTTCGCCCCACTTCTGACAGAAACAAGAAGCGGATTGTTTGGATCTCCAAACTTCTTTCCACTCAATTCCTCAATCTTCTTAACCGCTTCTTTTACTTCATCAGCCAAACCATCAGGCCACTTTCCACCAAATTCATAGTACTCTTTACATACCTCTGTCGTGATGGTAAATCCTGGAGGAACAGGAAGTCCAATGTTTGTCATCTCAGCAAGGTTTGCTCCCTTACCACCTAACAAATCCTTCATCTGAGCATTTCCATCTGCTTTTCTGTCCTTACCTCCAAAAAAGTAGATCCTCTTCTTTGCCATTTTCCTCGCCTCCTTATACGTGGTTACAATATTGCACCACATGGCTACTTCATTATTATATTAAAGCTCTCATTAGGAATCAGTCAAATAATCACTCCCTAACTTGACTTTTTATCTCTATCGTGATAAATTAAAAGGCAACCTAACACTCCATTGTTAAAAGGAGGGGGTTAACATGACCATAAGTAAAGTTTATGAGAGTGTTCAGTTGATGAATAGAATTTCGGGGAGCAACAATTATGTTTTGAGACTTAAAGACGGAAAACCTGTAGTTGAACACAATGGTAATTTCATAAACGCAGAAGAGTTCGTAAGCAGAGTTAAAGACGCAGTTGACACCCTTAACTTTTAACTCACAATAATAAATTGGGGGCTTCCATGTCTCAAATCTCAAAAATTAATGAGGAAAACGTAGTAATATTTCTATCTCTCACAGGGAATGCACGTAAGTTTGCCAATTTTGCAGCAGAAGTTCTTGAATGTAGAGCTATAAGTTTCTCAAATATTCAAGGCATCAATTGTCAAAACCTCCTTATCGTAACAGGAACTTACATGCTATCAAATATGTGGTGGCTTCTTAAAACACCTTTCATCACAACACAAAATTTAGCTACATGCTCCTTATTTTCAATATCAAAAGGTGTTGCTCAGAGAGCAAAATTCTTCTTCAAATCTCATGTAAAACACGAAAATTATTACGATCATTACATAGAAGTGGGCTATTTCCCACTCCTTTACTGGACAAAAGATAAACCGTATTCTGAAGACTATATTCGTTTCAAAAAATGGCTTCTAGGCTTTAAACATTTCTGTGAACAGCAAAATTGAATACCTCCATAAGATCACGGGACAATCTCTCCATCCCTGCTTTTTCTATCCTTTCAGCTATTTTGTTAGCTTCTTTATCCCAATTATTTATAAGCCTCTCTGTCTCATCCTTTCCCAACACATCTACAACACTAATCCCAGTTGTATCAACCTTTCCCTCCGCCGCATCTAAAAGATCATCCCTTGCTTGAAAAGCCAATCCCAAAAGTTTCCCAAATCTCAAAAGTTCTGCCTCAAACTTCCCAGCCAAATATCCACAAACCCACATGCAAAACTCAAATAGAGGAGCCGTTTTCTTACTAAACACGTACTCAACCCACTCTTTGGTCCTCTCCTTTGGTCTAATATCAGCAATTTGTCCCTCAACTATCCCTTCTGCACCGCCACGTCTTGTCAATTCAAGAGCAATTCTTACCTTTTCTTTCTCTGTTAAAAAATGCGATTCTAAGACTATTTGAGGCGCCAAAAGTGCAAGAGCATCACCTGCTAAAACCGCCATATCTTCTCCAAACTTTACGTGAAGTGTAGGCTTTCCTCGGCGCTCTGCATCGTTATCCAATGCAGGCAGATCATCATGAACTAAGGAATAAGAGTGGATAAACTCAACTCCTGCTGCAGGCCATAGCAATTTATTTCTTGGTACCTGTAAAGACGCTCCAATATGCAGAATTATGGCTGGCCTAAAACGTTTCCCTCCACTAAATACAGCGTATGAAATAGTCTCTTTCAAGTCGTCTCCTATGTCTAAGCTTTCAAGATACCCCCTCATAAAATTCTCTATCTCTTCTCTATAACCCTCAAGTTTTTTACTGAACACAAACACCACTCCCTACTCCTTAACAAATTCTTCTATATTAGCCTCAACTTCCGCAACGTTCTCTGCTTCCTCTATTATTATCTTCAACTTATGCTGATACCTCTCCAAATAAACCTTGCACTCCTTGTAAAGCTTTAGGCCTTCTTCTGCCAGCTGCATCATCTCCTCAACGGCAATATCAGCAGCACTTATCTTATCAGCAATTTCACGTAGCCTTTCCAACTTAGCAGTAAAATCGAAATTTTCGCTCACACCCATTCACCTCTTACAATCTGTAAATGTTCCCTTTTAAGTCTATGATACCAATCTTTGCAGCCTTTCTTAAAACTCCATCCGGCGAAAGAGTATAGTAACTCCTATCGTCTCCCCTAAAGATCAAAATTCCAAATAGATTATCCAAGTACCTTACACCTTCAACCACTTTTTTACTCTTTTTCCCTTCAAAAAAGTATAGAACTCTTTCCTTCAATCCGAACCACAAATTTTCAGACGTCAAAAATATTCTGTATTCTGACAACTTTCCCTCAATCTTTCGCCATTTACTTCCATTGTAAGAATAGTAGTACTCCCTCCCACTTTTTAATAAATAAATCGCATTACCTGCCCAAAACTCCCCAATTTTTGGTAAGTTATAATAACTTCCCGCTACTACATCAAATACTTTATTATCTCCAACTACAAAAACTTTCTGGGAATTCGAAAACAACCTCGGCTTCTTCACTTTGACAAATGGAATTACGTTTACTTTCACAAAGCCATTATTATACACTTCAACAACTCCAGAACCTTCAGTACTCATCTTCATAATGTAAAGCTTATTATAAGTAACTGCCCAATCATCTCCCCTAAACAGATTGTAACTTCTATCTTTAAAAGCAACTACAACTTTATCCTCAAAACCAAACAATATCCAATCATTCCATATTACTCTTTTTCTAGAAGCCAAAACCGCCTTCCTAAAAACATCTTTTAAAGTAACTCTATGGTAATCAAAATGAACCTCATCCCCATTAAAAAAGTTCGCTCCGAATTTATCAAAAGTCATCAAGGAACTCACAAATTTAGAAAAATTCTCCAAAAACATACTTCTTATAGTAAAATTTATTTTATTTGAAAAAATTCGTTCAGGATCAATATCTGCTTTGCTCTCCCACATAAATACATACTTCCTAACAAAGTATCCGAGAAATAAAAATGAAAGTGCCATCACAAAATGAAGCATCAATTTCATAAATTCCACCTTCGACAGTTTTCAATCAATTTTCAACCTGTATATCTCAACAGGTTTATCTCTTCCCTTAACTTTCACACTCCCAACAGCCAAAAAATTGTACTTCTGACGCAAAACTCCCAGTTTTTCATAAGTTTCTCTACTTATTACAATTTCAAAAGCACCAGCTAATCCCTGAAGACGCGAAGCAACATTTACAGCATCCCCTATACACGTGTACTCCATTTTTCTCTCAGATCCAATATTTCCTACTACCGCAATCCCCGTGTTTATTCCAACTCCTACACCAAACTCTACTCCATACTTATTTTTCACTTGAATAGCCAGCTTTTTCAAACTTTTTAAAAGCTTAACTGCCGCTATAAAAGCATCTCTCGCATGAGTCGCACTTTCAACAGGCGCACCAAACACTCCCATAACAGCATCCCCAATGTACTTATCAAGGTAACCATCAGAAGAAATTATCGCCTCGCTCGTTATTCGAAAGTAAGAATTTAAAATTGCCACAACATCTGTTGGATCCAAAGCCTCAGACAACTTAGTAAAACCTCTAACATCAGTAAACATAACTGTAACTTCTCTCTTCTCGCCCCCAAGTCTCAATCCCTCTTTAAAAACCTTTTCCATAAGTTGGGGAGATAAGTAGCTTGCAAACATAGTTTCCAACTTTTTTCTCAACTCAAGCTGTCTCTTAGATACAACTTCTAGCTTCTTTATCTTTTTCTTAGCCTGAAGAGTTTCCAATACTTTCCAAATTTGAAAACTTACAACAGTAAACAAGTTTGAAATAACAGACTTATCAAAGCCATCTTTTTTTCTCAACTTCACCCCATCAACCCTAGAACTCCCAACAACTCCCGCCTTCTCTACACCTCCGCCTTTCTTAACATAGAATATCTTTATTTCCCTTTCAATCATCCTATCACCAGAGACATCCTTATCCTTTCTGCTCCATAGCTCTCCTGCACTAATCTCTCCAACACTGCCCTCAGTTCTTTCAGATCCTATAACAATTCTCCAAACAAAACCTTTTACCTCTACATCAAACAAAAAAGCCAATTTTTTCAAAACTTCAAATGCCTCTTCAACTGTTTTGGACTCTGCCAACCTCACCACATAGGTTACAACAGTAGCACGTGTGAGCTTTTCAATCTTTAAATCTTTTTTCAACGAATCTATCTTCCTAACCAAATCTTCAATCGTAGTATTGACCTTCTTTAAAACAACACTCCCTGCTCTTTTCTTGAACTCACTTAACTCTCTTTCACATTCATAAAGCATTCTACTCATCTTATCGTAAAAAAATCGATCCAAAGCTATACCAACTAACAAAACAAAGCTGTAATACCACAAAGTCAGATTTACTCCACCTGTCATACCGCTCATTGTTGAAAAGAAAGCCACAGCGGAAGCAATTATAGCTGCAAGTATTCCCTGTCTCTCCGTCGAAAAATATATCACTCCCAACACTGAAGCAAACACAAACAACGGCATCATTCTAAGCATTAAAACTGCAACTAAAACAACTGCGTATACAAAATAAGCTCTCCATAAACTCTTATTCATCAGTGAATTTCACACCTTTGACAAACATTTTTAAACTTTTCAAAAGCCTCACTAATAGAATCTGCCACAGTTTCTAAACTTATAATCACACTATTGCCAGTTGCTAAAAAAAATGCCAACTCAGCATGTAAACATTTTACTCCTCCAGTTCTCCCTCCAACCCCACCATAAAGCCAATTGTCTCCATACGCTGGAAGTCTTCCCGCAAAAAGCAAGTGTCTTTGACGCGCATACAAAAAGTCCTCATACTGCACCTCATACCATAATCCATTACCTTTTAAATCTCCCTCAATTTTCTTCAAAAAAGAAGCCGCCTCCAGATAGGAGGCAGCCTTTTTAAGCCTAGGACACACCAACCACCAAACCGTTACTCCAAATTTAACTTTCCTTTCTGCTTCTAAAATTTGCCTCTTGCCAAATGGACACCTCAAAGAAGCATAAAGTTTTTCCACACCAACCATTTTCTCCTATATAACCCCACTCACATCTTTAAATGCATATTTTGACACAACATCTATTCTAACCAACAATCAACAAAGCCAATAACACCCACACCTCAACCTTATCCCGGAGGCCAACCAAATACCCTTCCACCTAATATATGTAGATGCATGTGGTAAACCGTTTGACCAGCCTTCGGACCACAATTGAAAACTAAACGCACATCATCAACATCCAGTTTCTCCTTTACCTTTGGAACTGCTGCAAACATCTTTTTAAGTACATCCAACTCCTCCACAGGTATATCATCTGCTCTCTCTATATGTTTTTTAGGTATTATCAACACATGAATTGGCGCCTGGGGATTTATGTCTTTAAAAGCCAATACATAATCATCCTCATAAACAACATCAGCTTTTATCTCTCCTGCTGCTATTTTGCAGAATATGCACTCCGGCATTAGATCAACCTCCCTTTTACAAAATACCTTTTAAAATTTAACCTATTAATTCATGTACCTGCGCCTAGCCACTCTTTTAAGCTTCGAATAACTACAT
>JAMOTN010000025.1 GCA_027062325.1 bacterium | reverse complement strand
AAAGATATAGTGGAGAAGCTAGCAAGAGTGAGTTTGGAGAATAGGATGTGGAAGGAAGCGGTAGATCTTGCAAATAGACTGGAGGGTAAGGATAAATACCTAATATTGTACGAAGTTGGTAAAAAAAGTGGTAGTGCCAACTTGGTTGAGGAGGCGGTTGTTCGCTTAGCAGAGATTGAGAATACACGTGAGTGGTGGATTGAGGTAGCTCGCTATCTGCCTCCGGATAGGGCTTATGAGGTTGTGCAGGATGGTCTTGTAAAGAGTTACCTTTCTTTTGTGCTAGGCTATTATGAAGAAGCAATGAAATTTTCGTTGGACAACTCAGATTTGAGTAAGTTACTTGTGGCAATGATAAAAGTGTACAGGCAGGAGGATTTTGATATACCGGAAAAGCTTATATTTGATGAAGCTCGCTTATTTTTTGAAGCTGTGGAAAAGATGAATAGGGGTTTGTGGGAAGCGGCAACTATATTTAAAAATCTTGAAAACTTAGGTTGGAAAGTAGATTTATTTATGGCAAGGCTTCATGCTAAGATGGGGAATAATGATGATGCGGAATTGTATTACAAAAAGGTGATTCAGTATAGTAATGGTAAGGTGATGCTGGAATTTGCGGACTTTTACGAAAGCAGGGGAAAGGTTTCTGATGCTATATACATTTTGAGAAAAGTTCTAGAGCTTAAAGATGATCCAAGTATAAGGATAAGATTGGCTAAACTTTATGTGTTGCAGGAGAGGTTTGACGATGCTCTGGAAATGTTAGATAGGGCTGGAGTTGATACGCCGGATGTTGAGCTACTTAGAGTTGAAATTTTGTATTCAAAAGGTTTAAAGGCTGATGCAATTTTAAGACTAAGAAAAGCGCGGGATAAGTGGCCGGATAATGTTGAGATTTTAAATAGGCTTGTTTCTTACTTGGAGGAAGAGGGATTAAACGATGAGTTGAAGGATGTGCTGAATGATGTTACTAGGGCAGAGTATTTAAACGAGGAGGAAAAGGTTAAATTTTACTGTAAACTTGCTGAAATTCTAGAAAAGGAAGGAAAATATAAGGATGCTTTGATGGTTGTTAACAGTGTGAGAAAAGAAGATGTTAAGGCGAAATTGTTGAAAGCAAGACTTTACTTCAAGTTGGGAGATGAAATAAAGGCTTTTGAAATTTTGGAGAGTTTAGATGAGAATGAATTTTCTGAAGAGGCAGTACTTTTGAAGGCAAAACTTGTTGAGAATAGAGGAGCTTTGACTGAGGCGTTGAGTTTGTATTTTGATGTCATAGAAAAGAATAAAAAATGTTTTGAAGCGTATGTGAGAGCTGCTGAAATTTTGAGAAAAAAGATGATGTTTTCGGAAGCTGTTGATTATTATAAGCAGGCTCTTGATATCAAAGAGGATCCAGAAGTTAGGTTTGCCCTTGCTAAAACTTACATAGATAGAGGTCTTGAAGATGAAGCAATGGAAGAATTGTTGCGTATTGTTAGAAATCCTTCTGCAAAATCTGAGATTGTTGAAAGGGCAAAGGAGCTGCTTTCGGAGTTACATAAAAAGATATGGTGAAGTATAGATTGCATTAAAAGGAGAGGGTTAGAATGGTTAATAAAGAATCAAATAAGGTTGAAAAGGTTAACTTAGAAATTAAAGAAGAAGTTGTAGAGAGTAGAGTAGAGGAGAGAAGCTCTTCATTTGTAGGGAAAATATTGAGGGTAAGTGACATAATAGAGGATTTTATTATAACTATTGAAAAGAAAATTGGTGAAAATTTGAGCAGTTATAATATTCCAAACTGGTTTATAGTGATGATTTTGTTCGTATTTTCGGTTATACCGGTAATAATATACGTGACGGGAGTGTGGGGTAAAAATTGACAAAATGCTGTCCTTTGTTTTACCACTTAATTAAGGGGCTGGAAAAAAGGCCGGCTCGATAAAACTTGCAAGGAGGGAACATTTATGAGCGCAGAAAGTTTGAATCCCAGAGAAATTGCTCTTCAGCAATTTGAAAAAGCTGCAGACATCATGAAATTGGATCCTGGTTTGAAAGAGATTTTGAGTAAGCCTAAAATTCAGGTTACAGTTTCTGTTCCGGTTGAGATGGATGATGGAAGTGTAAAGGTGTTTACTGGACACCGTGTTATATACAATATAGCGAGAGGTCCGGGTAAGGGTGGAATAAGATTTCACCCAGCAGTTACTTTGGATGAGGTGACAGCTCTTGCGGAATGGATGACGTGGAAAACCGCAGTTGTTAATATTCCATTTGGTGGAGCTAAAGGTGGAATTGCCGTTGATCCTTCAAAGTTGAGCGTTGGTGAAATAGAGAGGCTTACAAGGCGTTACACTGCAGAGATTATAAAGATAATAGGACCGGAAGAGGATGTTCCTGCTCCTGATGTTAACACTGGGCCACGTGAGATGGCTTGGATAATGGATACTTACAGCATGCATATTGGAAGAACAGAAAATGCTGTAGTTACTGGAAAGCCGGGAGTTCTTGGAGGAAGTCGTGGAAGACCTGAAGCAACAGGGCGTGGAGTTTATTATGTGGCTATGAGAGCAGCTGAGCATAAGGGAATAAACTTGGTTGGTGCCAAGATTGCAATTCAAGGTTTTGGTAATGTTGGTTCGCATGCTGCACTTTTCTTGCATGAGCATGGTGCAAAGATCGTTGCAGTTTCTGATGCAACGGGGGCTGTGTTTGCGAAAGGTGATAGAATTGATATTCCAACACTGTTTGAAAAGGTGCAGGAGACGAAATCTGTTGTAAAGGCAGCAGCAGGTATGAGCGATGTGGAGATAGTTGAGAATGTTAAGGAAGGAAACTTGAGAGTTTTGACGGCAGATGTGGATATATTGATTCCAGCGGCGTTGGAAAATTCTATTACAAGTGATATTATGAAGGATATTAAGGCGCAGGTTATAATTGAGGCTGCAAATGGTCCAACAACTCCTGTAGCTGAGGAATATCTAGTTAGTAAGGGAAAGTTGATTGTTCCAGACATATATGCAAATGCAGGAGGAGTTACTGTAAGTTACTTTGAGTGGGTGCAGAATAGACAAGGGTTCTATTGGACCTTGGAAGAGGTAAGAGAAAGGTTGAAAATTATAATGGATCAGTCATTTGATGATATAGTCCGTATGATGAACGAATACGATGTGCCTATGAGAGAAGCAGCTTACATCCTTGCTATAAGCAGAGTTGCGGAAGTCACAAGAATGAGAGGGCTTTATGCTTAGTATGTAGTTAAGGGTAGTATTTGAAGGGCGGGGCAATAATGCTCCGCCCTTTTTGATTTTGTGTCTTATTTTTGTTAATAGTTTTGGAGTAGGTGAGATAAAATGTGATTTAAGTTTTGGACAGAGGTTTTAGAGTGGGGGCGTTGTGATGAAGATTTTAGAGGTTGTATTTGATGGGCAGTTTGCAGGAGCTCAGGTTTGGATATACAATTTTTTAAAATGGTTGAAGAAAGTGGACCTTGAAGGAATTTTTAAACATTTAGATGTAGAATTAGTGGTAGCAAAAAATGGTGATTTTTTGAGAAAGGTGCTTGATGAAGGGTTGGTTAGAAAGGTTTATAATTTGAATTTTCCCTATGAGGTTGGTTTAAAAGATGTAATTTCATTCTTTAAGATGCTGAAAGTGATAGAAATCTCCTCTCCTGATGTGATTCATGTACACACTTCGAAAATGGCTGCCTTGGTAAGGTTAGCTGTATTTTTCAGAACTTTTTTTGAAAAAGGGTTGTGGAGTGGAGGAGAAAATTATCCTAAAGTGGTGTATCACGTACACGGATTTTACTTTAAAAGACCTGGTATTTCCAAAATTTATGAGTTAATTGAGAAAATATTAATTAAGTGTACTGATGCTTTCATATGTGTTAATGAGGATGATTGGAAGTGGTTGAATGATTTAGGAGTGAAAAAAGCCTATTTGGTAAAGAATTTTGGGATGTTTAATTATGAAAATATTAATGAGGGGATTAGGTTAAATAAATTTACCGATAGAAATATAGATATACTTTGGGCTTCTAGATTAGCCGAACCTAAAGATGTCGATACTCTTATAGCTTTGTGTGAAGAATTTAGGGATTTTAATGTGGTTGTTGCAGGGAGTGGAGATAAGAGATATGAGGAGCAGTTAAGAAGAATTGATAATTTGGGTTGGGTAAAGTATTTGGGATACGTTGAGAGGGAAAGATTGTTTAGTCTTTATGCAAAAAGTAAGGTTCATCTTCTTCTGTCGAGGGCTGAGGCTCATCCGTTGAGCGTTTTGGAGGCGGCTAGTTTTGGTACTCCTACTGTTGGTTGGAAGGTAAAAGGTATGGGAGACGTTGAGTATATGGGATTAAGTGTTGATTACGGTGATTTAGAGCATTTGTATAGATTGTTGAGAAAAGTTTTAAAGAATCCTGTTGAGTGGAATGTTTTCTCTAAAAGAGCAATTAAATTAGTTGGAGAAGAGAGGCAAGAAAATTTTCTAAGTGTGATAAAAATATTTGAAAAAGTTGTTTAATATTTTATTTTGTTTTTAATTGGTTTTGAGTTAATTCCAATTTAAACGGCTTCAAGATATCAAAATATGTTTTACGAGATATATTGGGGAGAAATATATTGGAAAGAAATTTGTTTAAATAATTCTTGTGTAAATGGTCTTTTGTAAAAGATTTTGTGAAAAATTTCTTCTGGATTTACTTCTAGGTTGTAAATTTTTGGATTTTTGTATTAAATTTTGTTTTATTAGTTTTATTGTGGTTAAATGTAAGGACAAAGCCTTTTGTCAGAGGTTGGGTTGAAATTTTAAGCTAAAATTAAGCTAAAATTTTTTACTCTGAAATATTTGTTGTGTTTCTTATCTATTTCCAGTGCTTCTATTATTTTGGTTTGATCTAATTTTAGACGAAAAAATTTCCTAAACTGTTAAATTTATTTTAAAAAAGTAAAGAAAAATTTATCAAAGAGAAAATTAAAGCAGTTGATTTAAAGTTAAATATTGATTTTTTACATTGACTCATTGTATAGCTTCAAAATATACAGCTTGCTATGGAAAAGTGGAAAGGAAGGAAGGAAGAAAGAAAGAAAGAAAGAAAATAGAAAGAAAAGAGATTAAAAATTTTGCTGACGGTTGCTACAGTTTTTTTTAAAAAAACTAAATTAATTTATAGAAAAATATCCAAATCAGAAAATTTTATCGATTTTGTTTTTTTGTTTGCAGTTGTTTTATCTATGCAAAAAATTAAGCAAAATATGAGTAAAAATAACTACTGCCCACTTAAAAATTGAAGTATAATTATTCATAATTAGAAATTTAATGACTTGTTTATTGGAATCTAATAGTTTAATGAGAGGAGTGATCTTAGGTGAGGGTTGCCGTAGCTCAGATAAAGCCTTACCTTGCGGACGTGGAGAAAAATTTAAAAAAACACATCTCTTTTATAAAAGAAGCCAAAAAGAGAGGAGCAGAATTAGTTGTGTTTCCCGAGCTATCCCTGACGGGATATGATTTGCGGGACATGGTTTTTGAAGTTGCTTTGCCTTTAGAATCTGATGAGTTATCCGAACTAAAAAAAGTCAGCAAAGAAGAGGATATAAGTATTGTAGTTGGTTTTATTGAGGAATCCGTGGAATATAAATTTCACATTGCTTCTGCTTACATAGAGGATGGGAAAATTTTACATGTTCACAGAAAAGCCTATCTTCCAACTTATGGAATGTTTGAAGAACAACGATACGCAGCGCGTGGCAATCGTATTAAAGCTTTTAATACAAAATTTGGACGTATGGCAATACTGATATGCGAAGATATGTGGCATCCTTCTGCTGCTTATGTTGCAGTGTGTGATGGAGCAGTGTATCTCTTAGCAGTTGCTTGTTCGCCTAGTAAAGGAGTATACACTCCCAAACTTGCAAGTTCTGATATTTGGGAGAATTTTATACGGACATATTCGGAGCTGTACGGAGTTTATACCATATTTTCAAATCGGGTTGGTACGGAAAATGGCCTGATATTTTGGGGAGGAAGTGAAGTGCACTCTCCTCTTGGAAATGTTAAAAAAGCTTCGTATTTTGAGGAAGAATTGCTTATAACTGATGCGGATATAGATGATGTGCGTGTGGCAAGGATAAACCTACCAATATTTAGAGATGAGAGGTTGGACATGACTTTAAGAGAACTTCAGCGAATTGTCGCCCAACGTGAGAAACTTGAAGGTTTTGTGAACTTCATAGATGTATTAAAGAAGCATTTTTAAAAAGGAGTTTTGAGAAAGGAGGTATGTTTCACGTGAAACAGATAGAAAAGCGAGAGAAGTTTGATATGAAGTTTACTGAGGGTTTACAAGTAGTTGAAGATTATACTGAAGAGGCAGCAATCAAAGAACAATTAAAGGTCAATGAGCAATTAGTCGAAGAAATAACAACTCTATTTTTAAAGGATGAGGTTGAGAAATTTGGTTTTAAAAAGGTTGCTTTAACAATTTCTGGAGGAGTGGATTCTGCAGTAGTGTTAGAGTTTGCAGTAAGAGCTTTTGGAGAAGAGAATGTGTACGCAGTTTTTCTTCCACATTCTGATGTAACTAGTAAGTTGAGTTTTGAGTGTGTGGAGCATTTGAGAGATAAATTTCCAAAAGTAAATTGGATTGAATTGGATGTAAAGCCAATAGTAGAGAGATTTGAGACTCTTATTGGTTTAGAAACTAATCGATCAAACTCTGAAAAGCTTAGAAGAGGTAATATAACAGCTAGAGTTAGAATGACGGTGTTGTTTGATATAGCTTCTGCTAATGAAGCTGTTGTTTTAGGAGGAAGTAATAAAACGGAGTTACTTTTAGGATATGCTACTTGGTATGGAGATATGGCAGCAGCTATCTATCCAGTCGGAGACCTTTATAAAACTCAGGTATTTCAAATGGCAAGGTACTTTAAAACTCCCCAAAAGATAATTGATCGTACTCCTACAGCAGAGCTTTGGATTGATCAAGAGGATGAGGCAGAATTGGGGATTGGATATGAGGTTTTAGATCAAATATTGTTTGAGTGGATAGATTTGAGGAGGAAGCCTCGACAGCTATATGAGAAGTATGGGCAAGAGTTAGTAAATAAAGTGGTTAAGATGGTGAAACAAGCTTCCTTCAAGAGAAATATGCCGTTGATTCCTAAGTATTCATTGCGAACAATAGGATTTGAATTCAGAATGCCAAGAGATGTTGGAGTTTAAATGAGGTTTTATAGGTTTGAGTTTGAAATATCGTTAAATGGGTTTGTATAAAAAATTGAATAAAATAAATTGAATAAACTTACTGAGTGCTATGTTGTGGAATATGTTACGGAAGTAAAGTAGTGACTTTTTTAAGGCAGTTTTGGAGTGGGGGGATCGAATATTTTTGGAAGATATTCCAACTTTAGATTTGTACTTTTGAGTTTCTTTGTGGGAAGTATGGTTTATTACTTCTTATATGTAATGGCTTTAGAAGCGGGTATAGACGGTTATGTCTGGCGTTGGTTTGTGAATAGTAGGTATTTTGAGAAGGTACTGAAGTTATGTGAGTTTGATAAAGACAAAAGTACGGTGGTTGTTTCTATTACGGATGATTGTCTTGAAGAGTATTTTGGAAAAGTACAGCATGGTTTTGAGAGGAGAAAGGCTTGCATAGATTTCTTAGAGCGTTTGTCGATGCTCAAAAATTCTTCTAACTGTCCCAAAGTTATCCTATTTGATATTTTATTTGAATTAGAGTCTCCTTATGATAAAGAGTTTTCACGGCTTTTAGAAAAAATCCCTGCAGTTTTAGCTGTTAGAATAGATAATTCCATGTTGGTTCCATCTGTTGTATATCCTGCGAAATTGCTAAGGCAAAAGGCTTTAGATTTTGGAATAGTGAATGTAGAACTTGACAAAGATGGGATATTAAGAAAGTATCGTTTGTACTATAAGGATTTTGGAGAAAAGACTTTGGCATACGCAGCTTATTACTATTCAGCTGAAAAATTATGCTTGTTTAATGCTGAGAGAGGTGTTGGACAAAGTTCTAGCTCCGAGACTCTATTGAGGAGTAATTTAGAAAAAGTTTCAAGAAAGGAAGGAGTTTTGAATAAAAGTTTAACTGATAGGCTTTCAAGCTTCAGAGTGGTGTTCCCTAAAGAGCGTGAAGATATGATTGAATATTCTATGTCGCAGGTGTTGAAAATGTCAACAGAAGAGTTGACAGAGGCTTTTAAAGACAAGGTTGTATTTGTAGGAGATGTTACCAGCAGAGATTGGTATAGCACAGATATGGGTTTAATTCCGGGAGTTTATTGGCATTCCTATGCTTACAAAGATTTGAAGCATAGGAAGTATTTGAAAAGCAATAAGATGCTGGATTTGATTATAGCTTTTATTTCGTTGGTGATATTGTTTGATGTAAAGTCAAAGAATTGGGTTATTAGAAATATACTGTATATTCCTTTTGTAGCTGGGGTGTTCTTCATTGGACTTGTATTCAATCAATACGTGCACTTTGGAGCACTGTGTTTTAGTTGGTTTATGCTTTTTTTAACTGTTGGTGCTGTTAAGTATCGATATCTTTATGAAGAAGAAAGGTTGAAAAAGTTAGAAAAAGAACGTGAACTTGAGGTGATAAAGAAAATTGCTACGGAAGTTCAGGATTTAACGGATTTAGATGCTATATTAAAAAACTTTTTGGAAGAAGTAGTTCAGGCGGTTGGGTGTGAGAGGGCTTCGGTTATGTTATGGGATGCAGGGGCTGGCGGTCTTGTTGTCAAGGCTGTTTGGCCATCTAAGTTTGCTGAGGGAGAAAAGATTATTTTGAAAAAGGGTGAAGGAATAGCTGGTAAAGTGTTTTCAGATGGAGACTGGGAGCTTGTGGATAGTTTGAATAAGATAAAAAAAGGAGAAGTTGAGTTTAAAGAAAAAGGCTTAAGTGTGGGGTCAGTTAGAAATTTGCTTTGTTATCCTCTGAGTTTACATGGAAGAACAGTTGGAGTTTTAAATGTAGTAAATCTTCCTGAAGGGGTTTTAAAAAATGTCAACGATTATGTAGAGTTATTAAAGATTTTGACTTCTCAGGTAAGTGGTGTTGTAGAGAGTGCAAGGCTTTATGAAATGGCTACAAAGGATGGCTTAACAGGTTTGTTTGTAAGAAGATACTTTGATATGAGAATAGAGGAGGAGATTGCAAGGGCTAGAAGATATGGTAAGGAAGTTGCTTTATTGATGACAGATATTGATCATTTTAAGAGTATAAATGATAGATATGGACATCAAGTTGGAGATGAAGTTTTAAAAGCAGTTGCTCAGGTGATAAAATCAATAGTAAGAAAGATCGATATTCCCTGTAGATACGGAGGAGAAGAGTTTGCAGTTATACTTCCTGAAACTGCAAAAGATGGTGCAATTGTTATAGCAGAGAGAATAAGAAAAACTGTAGCTTCAGAGACTATAAAAGGAATAAGGGTGACTATAAGTATAGGTGTCGGTATTTGGCAGAGGGGAGAGAGCGTTGAAAGTTTTATAAAAAGAGTTGACAGGGCTCTTTATACGGCAAAGGAAACTGGAAGAAATAGAGTAGTTTTTGCAGATATAGAGGATGAAATTAACGGGCTTGAGCCAAAGGAGGGTCAGTAATGAGAATTGTTTTTCTAGGAGATATAAATGACGATGTAGGATTGGAGATAATAGAAAAGTTAGTTCCCTGGATTAAAGAGAGGCTACAGCCGGATTTTATAGTTGTGAATGGAGAAAACTCGGCGAAGGGCCTAGGGATAACTTTAAAAGAGGCGGAGAAAATTTTGAAAACAGGAGTTGATGTTATAACTTTAGGTAATCACACATGGTTTAGAAAAGATGTGAAAAAGATTTTTGAAAAAGAGCTTCCTGTTATTAGACCTGTAAATTACCCTGATGATATGCCGGGAAAAGGTTGGATAGTTGTTGAAAAAGGTGGGAAAAAGTTAGGAGTAATAAATGCTTTAGGTGCTGAAACTCTCATAGATATATTTGGGAAAGAGCAGGTTAAGGTTTCAGTTGATCCGTTTAAAAAAGTAGAAGAAGTATTAAATGAGCACTATAATAAGGCTGATATTTGGATGGTTGATTTTCATGGAGAAAGTGAGATAGAAAAGAAGAGTTTAGCTTATTGGTTGGATGGACGAGTTCACATCATCGTCGGTACCCACACGCATGTTCAGACAGCGGATTTGCAAATTTTACCTGAGGGAAGTGTTTACATAACTGATGCTGGAATGTGTGGAACACATGAGTCTGTTGTTGGAATAAAGAGGGATATGGCAGTTGAACAATACGTGGGTAAGCTCCCTGTGAAAATGCGCGGGGCTTCTTCTAGTAACAAGAGATGTTTAAATGGAATAATAGTTGAAGTTGATGAGAAAAGCAAAAAAATTAAGATGGCTAAGCGAATAATTGTTCAAGATAATCCTTTAAAAGAGAGTGAGGATAGGTGGATAGAGACAACTCAAAATCCGTTTTGGTTGGAAGCTAGAGATAAGTTGACTGTTGGACTTTTTGAGGCAAAAGATTGGGCAAGTTATTGGCAGGTTCTAGCGAACTTTTTCTCAGGATTTTTCAAATCTTCCCAAATAGGGGTTTATTCATATAGAAAAGATATAGAAAGGTTTGAGCTCAGAACAGGTGAGGAGCTCATTGATGATTGGGATGAGTTTAAAGAGGAGTTATTCACTCATATAAAAAGGGAGAAGGATTATCTGTTTGATTGGAAGGGCTATAAAGTCTTGTTGTTGATAGGGGAGGATAGTGAGAATGATGATTTTGAAAATAATGATAAAGATGAAGTATTAGCTAGCTTAAGAGGAGCCGTAGTATTTTCAGTAAAAGAGTTTACAGATTTTGAAAAGGAGTATCTTGACTATGTGAAAAGGATAGCAATCAAAGCATACAACAAGCTTTATAAGCAGGAGTTCTTGATACAACAAGTAAAGGAGTTGGAGACAATTTTTGATGTTTCTAAGCAGATAATAAATTCTTCGCTGGATTTGGATGAGTTGCTTGGCGTTATTATAGCAAAGACTAAGGATGCTTTGAATTCTGAGGCAAGTAGCGTATTGTTGAGAAATGAGGATACAGGAGAGCTTTACTTCAACATAGTTGAGGGTGGAAGTGGGGAGAAGCTTAAGGAGATTCGCTTAAAAAGAGGTCAGGGAATTGCAGGATGGGTTGCAGAGAATAAAGAGTCGGTTATTGTTCCCGATACTTCAAAGGATGATAGATTTTTCAAAGGGGCTGACCAAAAAACTCAGTTTAAAACTCGCTCAATTATAGCTGTTCCTTTAATCACTGTAGATAGAGCTACAAAAGAGGAAAAGGTGATAGGAGTTTTAGAGGTTTTAAATAAACTTGGAGAGATACCCTATAACATGGAAGATTTAAAAATGGTCGAGCTTATTGCCTCTCTAGCTGCTGGAATGATCGAAAATTCTAAGCTTTATCGCCAAATAAAGAAGATGTACAAGGATACCATTCACGTTCTTGCGAATGCAATGGATGCGAGAGATCCATATACTCATGGACACTCACAGCGTGTTGCGATTTACTCAAAGGATATTGCAGAAGAGCTTGGTTGGGGTGAGGAAGAGAGAGAAAAGCTTGAGATGGCAGCCCTTCTTCACGATATAGGAAAGATTGGAATAAGAGATAGCATCCTTCTGAAGAAGGGACGTCTTACAGACGAAGAATACCGTGAAATTCAAAAACACCCGGTTATAAGTGCGAAAATTCTAGAGCCATTTGAAATGTTTGCAGAGATCATCCCGTGGGTCAAACATCACCATGAAAGATACGATGGGCGTGGTTATCCAGATGGTTTAAAAGGAGAGAATGTTCCTATAGGTTCGAGAATAATAGCTGTAGCAGATACATTTGATGCTATGACATCTCATCGTGCTTACAGACGAGGGCTTCCTCCTGAAGTTGCAATAGACACAATTTTAAAAGAGCGGGGCTCACAATTTGATCCAGAGATGGCTGAGGCTTTTGTTCGAGTATTTGAAAAGAAATACAAGGATAACTTCGAGGAGATAAGGAGTCAGTTTACGCCACAGGCGGTTTATGAAAATGGAAAGGTAATAGAGGCTGAAAAGTTGCCTGATATAGGAGTAGTGGATGGCTCTGTTGCTAAAAAGGATTAGGAAAGGTAGAAGTATTTGATGCTTTGTCGGATGTGAAAACATTAGAAGATAACTAGAGGGGAGTAGCAGATGAGTATAAAATCAGAGCTTAGATTGAAATTGCTAGCAGAAGGGGAGTGGCTAATTAAGCTGCTCCTTTTTTTGTGTGTATTTATCTTCATAGTGAATGTAGCCTTTTCAGTAGATGCAGAGTACATAATAAAGCTTTACAATAAAGGGTTTTACAAGGATGTTATAGAGGAAGCTTCTTCTCTTTCGCCCACTGAAATAAGACTTCCAGAGATAGCAATGGTGATAGCGGAGAGTTACTATCAGCTTGGTAGATACAGTGAGGCTTTAAAGTGGTACAAACGTGTTTATGATAAGTTTGCTCAATACAAAGATTGGGCGCGTTATGGTTTAGTATGGTGTTATTGGAATTTGAAAAAATATGATAAAGTGGTTGAGCTTGCTGATTTTAGTAGACCGGATGAATGTCTGATTTACTTTTCTAGCTTGATTAAGTTGAAAAGGTACAAAGAAGTTGTTGAAGATTTTGAGAAATGGTGCTCTCTTGAGGGAGTTTCAATATCTAGGTTTAAAAATTGCAATGCTTGTTGCAGTTGTTATGAAGAGGCTGAAAGTTCGTGTTCGTGTTGTTTGAGTAAGGCGTTGAATGGATTAAATAGAGCAAGTTCGAATCAAAAAAAAGTTAAAGGAGCTTCTAAAAGGAAAGTTTCAAAGAAGATTTTAAGTGAAGATTTATCACTTATTAAGAACTTATTTGAAATGTATGCACTTGCTTTGGAAAATTTAAAAAAGAATGCGGAGGCGGCCTTGGTATATAGAGGGCTTGGTTTGTGTGAGGAGGCGGCTATTAGTTTTTTAAAAGCTGGAAAGTATAAGCAGGTGTTAAAGCTTTGCTTGAAGCGGGATAAATTGGTTTACAAGGGATACGCTGAATTTTATTTAGGAGATTATATTGAGGCTGCTAAAGATTTAAAAAGGTACTTTGATTATAAACTTAATAAATTGAATAAGGTTGGTGGGAAGAGTGAAAGTGAGCTTATTTATTTGAAAGAATTTGATAACTTTATGGTTTACCTGAAGTCTTTAGCTGCTGCAGGGAAATACAGAGAAGTTGAAAAGTTGTTAGAGGTAGTAATAACCCCGGAAATTATGAAGTTGATTGTGAAGACTCATAAGACGAAAGGAAAGGTGGTATTTTATAAAGGTCTAAAATTGTCCATGAAAGAACTTTTTGATGTGGTGCGCTTATGGTGTTTGGCTTTGTACAAACAGAAAAAGTGGCAGGTATTTTTCAAGAAATGTTCTCAGTTCACTTATGATCCAGAGATATTTAGAATGTGGTGGTATGCAAAGTATAACAGTGGATCTTATAAAGAATTTGAAAAGCTGGATATGGATACTCTTTTAAAAAATGGAGAGTATGAATTAGCCAAAATGAAGGCCTTTGCAGTTTATAGTTTAGGAGATAAAGAAAAGGCTTTGGATTTATTTAAAAAGCTTGTGAATTATAAGCCTGAGGTGGAGACACTGAAGATTATTTTTGAAATATTAGATGGAATGGGAGCAACTTCTGAGATTGTACATTTCGCAGAAAAATTCCAAAATTCTAATAATAGAAAGATTAGGGAAGTAGCTGAGTTTTGGTTGTGGAAGATGGGTAAACTTGGTATGGATGCTTTAAGTGAGATAAAAAGTGCAGAGCTGTTGTTTGAAGCAGCGTCTAACTTAGGGAATAAGGATAAGGAAAAGATTTTGGAGAAAGTTTTAAAGAGTGAGGGGAAATGGTGGATTAAAGCTGATGCGGCTTTTGAGTTGGTGAGGTTAAGATTAGCAGAAGGAGAAGTGGAAAGAGCAGAGAATGTGCTTAATTGGATTAAGGAGAATGCTCCTTCTTATAGAAAGAATGAAAGGGAGGAGTTGGAGGCTGTTAATGCTTTTTTAAAAGGATTCTATGACTTTTTAGTGTCTAGTCTAGAAACTGGGAGGGCGAGCGTTGAATGTGCAGTCTTTGTTAAAAAAGTTTTGTCAAAATTGAGTCGGAATTTTGGAACGGATATAAAGATTCTTCTTGCAGATGCTATTTATGGGATTGTTAAGAAAGTGGTTAAAAGGGTTGTTGCTAATATAAAAGGTAAAAGTGTGGGTAGCAATGAGGTGGAAAGGGAACGAGAAGATATAGATAGTAAGTTAGTTGACAGTGCTGTAAAGCTGCTAAAAACTAGGGAATGTAGCAAGTTTAATACGTGGCTTGTGGAGTTTTTAAAAAGTGTTCCAGAGTCTAAAAAGGTGTTGTTTTGTAAAGGTGTGGTTTTAGAAGCTGCAGGAAATTTGAAAAAGGCTGCAGAGAATTACTTTAAGTTGTGGGTTAAATATGATGTTTCTGGGCTTAGAGATAAGTTGGTCAATCTTTATAAGAAGATTGGTGATATTGATAAAGCCTCAAAGATAGAAAAGAATATGTGAAAGAATATAAGATATTTAAGGTAAGAAAAGAAGTGGTAAGCGATACTTTTGAGTTTGAGGAAAGTTTGCCAGTAAGGAAGTTTTTAAATATTATAAGAAAGAGTATTTTAAAGGTAGGTGGTGACTATGGCCAAGTCTCCTAGAGCTGTTTGGAAGTTGGCATTGTTAATAATAGTGTTTGTAGGGATGTGGGCAGTCTTTTACAATATGAAAATAAGACCAAACATTGTTATGACGGAAGAGGCTCAACGCACAATTCCAGAAATTTTAAAAGCTTGCTTAAAAGGAGAGAAGGTAGAGGCAAAGGAGGAGCAGGTATCATTCATAAACGGTCTTGGAACTGGCTTAGTAATAGGTCTGGCAGTTGCTTTATACTATTCGCTTTTTGAGTAAGGGTTTTGTTTAGGTGAGATTTGTGAATATGGGAGTGAAATGGAAGTGCGTAGTTTGAATTTTGCAAATTTGCTTGAAAAATATGAGTTGCCACGTCGAGTTTATCTGTTGAACAGCATAATTATTCCTATTCCAGATAATGATGTGGAAGCTAGATTTTTTTTGAGAAGAATAGGAATGGAGACTTACTTTGAAATTTTAGAGGGCATTGAGGCAGAAAACGTTGAGATTTTGAGTGCGTTGGGGCATGAAAGTACAGTGGAGGTTTTAAAAAAACTAGCCCCGCCTCATTTGGAGAAACATTTCTTTTTCAACAGAGTAGAGATAGTGTTTAACAAGGGAGAGTGGGCTTTGGCTTTAAAGACTAAAAAGAGGCTTGAAGTGCGCGAATATGAGTACAATGAAATAAAAGAAATGTTGGAAAATAATATGATAGAGTTTTTTGTTCTTATAAGAGAAGAGTAATTGAATGAAAATGAAATGTAATTTGAAATAATCTGTTTTTTCCAACTTCTATACCTATTATTTATCGAATGAGGTTAGTTATTACGGCCTCCTAGCTAGAGCCGGCACCACTCTTTTCCTTTTCCTACTCTTCTTTTGAAAAAGAAAGTACTTTTACCCTTCCCATTCCGCGTGAGCCACCTCTACCGAGATAATCGGTGTTTAGCATTTCTAGTGACTCTTTGAGTATAGCCACGTAGCTTTTTAATTCTTCATCGTTCTTATAGAGTATTTCAATTACCCCTTCGAAGGGGGTGTTTCTGGGAACGCACGCAAATTGAAGAAGTGAGCCATCATTGGCTTTTAGGGAAAAACGGTCGATAGATACAGAGGTTTTATTTTCAAAAGGAGCTTCTTTATTTATCTCCTTGGTGCTGACTAAATCGTTAAAAAATACTCTAGCAGGGATCTTGAGTTTGGATTTTACAGCTTCAAGTTTCCCTTTCTTACTCAAATTCATCATCAAATCCGCTCCACAACCGAACACATTTACCCAGTTGAAGAAAACATCTGTTAATGTAGCTGGAAGTTCTTCTAAGTCTTTTAAAGATGTACCGCCGAAGCCATGTTTTATAGCAAATAGGTATTTTAGTTTTCCTTTAAGAGAGGTTGCTGGAATGATGTATTTAGAGTCCTTTTGTATTGCTATTAAATCATATGAGTGGAGGAGTGACTTTGTATAGCTTGTGTCTGGAATCAGAAGAGGTGAAGTTGTTTCTAAACCCAATTTAAACTTTGCTATTTTAAACATATTTTTCACCCCTTATTAATTGTCTATTTCTTGATCTATCGTAAAGAAAGCTAACATTGATAAGTTTCTGTAAATTGAATGAGGATTTTCTGAGATATGTTCTTTCCAAAAAACTGGCAGTATGAATATGCCGAGATCTTTCAAAAATTCCACTTCTGAGGGAGCACTTTTAATTCTGGCAATGTGGAATTTTTCTGGTATAGAGTTGAGTTTCCATACACAGCCTTCACGGTATACGGGAAGTGGAATTTTTCTATATGCAAAAGATGTTTTCTCCTCGTCAAATAACCCTTTAGTCCAACCGGTTGATATGTCTACCTCAAGTTTTGTAGGAGTAATTTTCTTGTTTTGAGTTAATGTGTTTATATTCTCTAGCATGGTTCGCGATATAAGAAAAAGATTTGTGGGTTTTGTAAGATTATTTTCAATTTTACATTCAAGTTGATAGATATTTTCTTCATTAAATTCAAACTTACCAAAGCCTAAAGATGTATCGCTTCCTAGACCAACTTTCGAAGAAAATTCCAATACCTTAATTAGAGTGTCGACTAATTTAGAGACTTCCACATCTGATGATGAGGGATCGAGAATTATAAGAGACCAATAACCAGAATTTTTTGAGAACTCCACCCAACTAAAGTGGAAAGGAGAAGCGACAAACTCCGAAGTTTCTCCAAGATACGGCAATTTAGCATTGGTTTCAGTTTTTACAGAGTAAAATTCTTTCTCTGTCATTTCACTTATGTATGCCCACTCTTCTTCAATCCATTTTTTAACTTTCTGAGAGCTTGCTTTTGGATCGAGGTTTATATATTCTTTGAATTTATTCAAGGGAAACCAACGAAGTTTTTTAATATCCTTTGGAGCAAGAAGTTCCTTAGTTATTGCAAACTTTATAAGTTTCTCATTTGGAAAGTGTGGGATAAATAGTGTGTCTTCATTATATAAAAAAGCAGTGGATATATACATGGAGTTGATCAATTCATTTGCTAGTTTTTCATCTAGAGTGAGAAAAGAGTTGTAAATGATATTTCCCCATAAGCGGTCTGATGGAATTACTTCACTGTATATTTTGTAAGGTTCGTCTTCAACGTATCCGAATCTTACTTTCTTGAACGGTAACTTAACTACTAATGCTATCATATCAGACTTCATACTTAGCCCTCCTGAACTTCAGATGAATTTTCTTCAGCTGTTTTATTGATGATTTTTTTAGTTTCATATGCTAATTTACAAGCAAGAAATATGGAAGCCCAACGTTTGTAGTTAGAATAAGATAAAAATTCGTCTTTACTAATTGTAAATGTATTTTTAATTTTTGAATAAGTTTCAACGAGAGCTGAGTCTGCCTTTTCTTTTCTGATTATGTAGTATTCGAGACGCATATATTCTTTGAAAAGTTCAAGTAGACTTATGTCTTTTTCTGGATAGTTAATAAGCTTTTGAATTTTAGCTATGCGTTTAATAAAACCACTTTCTAATTCTATGAAGCGTGAAAATGTAATTGGAAGTTGAGATAAAATGTCCTGTTTAAATAAACAGATTGAGCCTTTTTCAAATAGAGAAACTGTATCTATTGCAATTGCGTCTTTTAGAATAGGTTTAGAAGATGTGTTAATGGAAAGCGCATGCTGTTTAGCAAGGTATTTAATTATATTTTTAGCAGTCTCTTCTAATTTTGAAGATCTTTTATTCAGAAGATAGAAAGGGAAGGTTGCTTTATCAATGGAAACTCCAGTTGAAAATCCTAGAGTGTTGTGAGTATATAACTTAAATAATAGCCATATAAGCATCACAGCAAGTATTACATCTAAAAATCTACCAACCAGCGTTATATCATCTCCACCTGCATATAAGATATGAACGTGAAGAGAATATTCATTGTTTGGAAACTCTTGTATGACATTAAAAATATCTTTGAGCTGCTTTATCAAATTAGTGAATTCTTCAGATGAAGATGTGATTTTTATAAGGTGATCTAGAAAGACAGAGGGGTCTTCAATAACTTGAGAGGTTAAAATTTTCACAAAATATTCAATGTAATATGATAGAGAAAAAGCTATCTTGAAGTATTCTCTTGTTGAGGAGTTAATTTGAGATTTGAAAGCGTTTTTTAATGAAAATGCGAAAATTTTACCGAAAGAATCTATATCGCTTTTAGCAAAAGCTATATAAGAGTTTTTCTTGTTCAGGCTTTTCAAAGTAGTGTTAACCAAATCTTGAAGAGATACATAGTGGTATTTCTTTGTATTTGGAATTTTTGCGTAGATTGAGCCATCATTATACATCATCCAGTGGATATTATCTAGATTGGTTTTGTTTAGAGAATCCAGACTTTCAATGTTTCTAGAAGTAACCCAGCAAATTGCAAAGCGAGTTGTTCTGGAAAAAGTTGAATGGATAGACAAATTTTCCGGTAGTTGAATAGTAATCCCTGACCCTAAAATGAACTCTGTAACCTTTTGGAGTAAGCGATTTTCGCTTTGGTTATCAAAAGGTTTGATAGTAAGTGAGTTATTATTAAACTCGATCATAATAGTTGAGGTTCGAGCTAAAGTTGGGTCTATGTTTTGACTTGCTTTCTTGAAACTGTCGATTAGATTACATCCTATACATAACTCTTTGTCTTTGTTTTCTGGAAGTTCATTGATTGAGAAAAATTTTTTACATCTTTTACAGCAACTGATAGTCTCGTATGTGTATTCGCAAATTGTTGAATTGGATGTTGAATTGTTAAACTCTGAGTAAGTTTTTTCAAAACCAACTAGATTCCACTTAACATTTTTCTTACTTTCTAAGATTTTAAAGGAATCTAACAGCTTTTCTTCATTTGAAGAAAGTTTGGAAGAAAGATCGATTGGAGTTTTACTAAGTGCAAATATGAAAATTGGGCACCTTACTCCGAAAAAGCTGTATAATCTGGAGTTTATTGAGAGAATTAAATTTTCTGCGATAAGGTTTGTAATCTCTGCTTTGAGTGATATGTCTTCATCACTGACTTTGATGAATATGTCGCCTTTTCCAGCCCCTACAGCCATTACCTTTGCAGTGCCTTTACCAAATATAAGATTTATGCTTTCTGCCAGGGAGTAGAGAAAAAGACTTTCCAAAAATTCCAAGAGTTCGCTTCGAATTTTCATTGTGGACATAGCTTTTGAGACTAGGACCTCACTTAAGAAACGTTGTATTCCAGATACATCTAGTTTTCCAATAATGATTTTTTCAGCTCCGTCAAGCCATAAAATACGTTCAAACCATAACCTTTCTATATTTTCAAAAACGTGTGGAAAAATGGAGTCTAAATTTTCCATATTATAGGTGATTACAGGGAGTTTTAGGGCTTGAAAAATGTCAGTAGTTTCTTTTATAGTTGTTGATTCTAGAAGTTTTAGAGCCTGGGTTACCAAGTTTTTAAGTGACACCTTTACTCTCCTCCCATTTTTAATTTATAACTGTAACATCCGAGTACACCGATGACATCTTACCAGAACCGAACACTTTGGCGCAGATTAAAAATTTTGCAACTTCGTTGTTGAATTCTGAAAAAGATATTTCACAATTTAAAACTGGATAGGTTATGAAGTTCTGGTTTCTGTGAGAAAAAACTTGAAGTGTGGATATTGAGAAGTTCATTGTTTCTACGTAGTTGGTAAAGTCTTTAAGGTTAAAAGAATGTTCTTTAAAGTCCTCCCAAATACCCATGAATAGCAGAATTATTCTAGTTTTATTATAAGTAAGGCTGGAAAGCAATTCTTTTATAGAATTTATATCCTGTGAAGTGCTTTTAGGAAGGCATATATTTGAGATTTTAAAAGAAAATGGATTCGAAAGTTTGATTTTTAGAAGTTTCGTAGCAAACTCTATAAGTTGAGAGTGGTGATCTAAGAGAATTTCTGGAGAGAATGAAAAAACTTTTCTCATAGAAACCACTTTAAAATCTTCGCTTTCAAATGTTTTGAGAGCTTCAAATGTTAATTTTGCAGTGCCGGGTTCGTATTCAAAAAGGTACAATGAGTTGTTTGAGTTGGGGGTTGTAGAGAACCTTAAAGGAAGCGGTGGTATTTTTCCACTTATCCAATTTCTAAAAAATATTTGAGCGACTGGGCAAAAAATTTTTCTAAAGCAATTCCTACACTCCTTAGGACTTGCTTTTTTGATTTGACAAAATGTAGATTTTAAAGCAATTCCTAAGCGTGAGTGTAAATTCCACCGCCAATTTTCAAATTTGTTGAAAATTTTTTCAAATTTTATCCTGTAAATGCTAATGGTTTGATTTGCCAAATTAATTACCTCCGTTGGGGTGGTTTGTTATAATATTAGCACACTATACAAATAATCTGAAAGTTAAATTACAATCAAAGTGTTAATGCAAGTGAGGTGGTAAGAGTGAGTGAGGAGTGGAAGAGGGTTAGAGATGAGGCAGAGGAGTTGTCAAAGTTTTTTGAAAGTGAAGAAGTTGGTAATAGGCAGTTGAGAAAGCTTTATAATATCTTTTTGGCAAAGTTGTATGAAGTAGAAAAGGAAAAGAAAGTGGGAGAGAAACTTAACGATTGGAAAAAAGAGCTTGTTATAGGGCTGTATAGAGTGAGATATAACATGGTTAGAAAAGACAAAAAAGGAGAAAATGGAGAAATAGACAAGTTATTGAAAAAGTTTGAAATGTGGGAAAAGGATTTATTGACTTTGGGAAGTTTGGCAGAGTTTGAAAACTGGTTGAGAAACAAGGTAGATGTTTTAGAGGTAAGTTATGTCCTACTTTCTGAAAAGGAAAGAGATGGAAAGAGAAAAAGATCTTCGTAAAAGACTTGCGATAAAACAATAAGATAAAACTAGTGAAAGAGGAGGCGAAAGGTTGTGGGTAAGAAATTAAAGAAAGTTTTAGAGTTGATATATGATGTTGAAATTTTAACGGGTTTGCATATAGGAGCGGGTGGAACTGAAGAGAGAATAGGAGGAATAGATAATCCGGTCGTAAAAAATCCGCTGGATGGAGAACCTTACATTCCCGGTTCAAGTTTGAAAGGAAAGATGAGATCTTTATTAGAACTAAAGTATGGTTGGAGCAAGGATGGGAAACCGGCTGATTTAAGTGTATTAAAAGATGGAAGTGATGAAAAATTAAAAAGTTTTCTGAAATTATTTGGAGTTTCTGCAGGAGATAAGGATGGTAAAAATATGAAAGAAATTGCGCCTACTCGCATAATTGTTGAAGACTTCATGCCTGTAAACTATAAATTGGAAGAAAAGACGGAGGTTTCCATAGATAGAATTACTGGGACAGTTTCTGGTGCTGGACCTAGGATAATGGAGAGAGTTGCTGCTGGTAGCGTGTTTAGAGGAAAGATTCTCGTCAAGGTATTTGAAGGAGATGATGAAAAGAGTCTGCTTTCTCTGGTGGATGAGGGGTTGAAGTTGGTAGAAAGTGACTACCTTGGTGGAAGTGGTAGTAGAGGTTATGGAAGAGTTAGGTTTAGTAAAGTGAATGAAAGTGTGGTTGTAGAGTAGTGGATTATAGCTACTGGGAGGAGTTTATATGGTTAAGTGGTTGCGAGCAGAGTTTAATGTAACGACAGCTACTCCTTTCTGTTTTAAGAGTAAAGGAAAGGAAGGGATATTTGCGGATTGGCTATCGGCTGTGGTGGAAAAGATTGAGAAAAGCGATAATTTTGACATAGAGTTTATTAAGAAAGTTTTGAGTGCAACAGATCCTAAAAGATATGCTTACATGAAGTATATACCGGCTACAGAGATAAAAGGGGCGTTTATAACTACCATATTTGCTGCAGCAAAATTTGCGGGGATGTTCAACAAAATTGATTTTAGTAAGTTTAGGGGTAGAAGGCTTAATAAATTGTTTGAGAAAGTAGGAAAGGTGTTTTACGATAAGGTTTTAGAATTTGCTGAGATGAGTGGAAGGAATGAGGATGTAGTGAGGCTAGAGCGGTTGGGAAAAGACAATTTAAACAAAATAGGGAAGTTTGTAAAAGTAAGTATTGAAGAAAATCCTGCAAAGTATATAAACTTTAGTGCTGAGGCAACTAGAAAAAAAAGGATAAGGCAAAATTATTACTTTATTGCTACTAGAAGTCCTGTTAAGTTGATCGTTGAGATGGATGAAATTTTATTTTTATTTATAAAAGAAAAGATCCTGGGTTCTTCAGAAATGAAAAAACAGATTAAGGATTTAAAAGAAAATTATCCTAAAAAAGTGGCGGCTTTAGATCTGTCGAGTTTAGAAGGGGTATTGAAATTACTGGCACTTTGGTATTTTGATGTTTTTGGATTGAGGTTGGATGAAAGTATGGGAGAGAGTGTTGGATGGTTATTTGAACAACCTATAGGCTACTATTTGATTAGTGGATTTGGGACGGGAGTGGCAGCCAAAAGCGTATTTTTAGAGGAGATAAGAGATGAAAAGATAGATGCGAGAAGGGAGTACCCTTATTACAGGAAAAATCGTAGGATAAGTATGGAAAAATTGCCCAAGACGATATGGAAATATAGCTTAGGAAAAAAGACTTACGGCTTTGGGGTGTTGGATTTAACGGGAAAAGTGAAATTTACTCCACCAGAGCCAAGGATTACGTGGATAGCTTCGCTTATCGAAATAAAAATGGATGATAGATTTGATGTGGCGTCATTTTACGAGGATTGGCGGAATATGAATTTGCAGAAGTTAAGAAATAGAATTATGTCCTTAAATGTTGGAAAAAAGATGGAGGACACAGCTAAAAGTTTGATTAAGATGTTGATAACTGTTCATGATAGAGTGTATAAGCTTAATTGGACAAAGGAGGATAAGGAAAGATTTTCTGTCTTAGTGGTAGATCACTTTTTAAAGAAGATTATGGAAAATAGAGGAGCAAATGTATTATCTAAAATAGTTTCCTTAGCGGAAAAAAGAGAAGTAAAGGACTTTCTTAATATGCTGGAGTTTGTAACTGCATTGGTTGAGGAAAAAAGAAGATTGGAGGAAAGAGAGTACAAGAATAATCAAAATGCAAGAATTGGGAATAGGAATAGTTTTAGACGGCATGAACGGCATAATGATAGAAAAAGGGGCAAGAGGAGGTAAAAGGTTGATTGGCAATGGCAATTTTACCTCTCTAACACCTGTTCGGCACAGCGTTTACCGTCAGCGACTGCCTCGATAACAGTGGCAGCGCCTCTTATTATATCTCCTGCTGCGAAGATTCGTGACTGGGTTGTTTTGGTTGAAAAATCTTTTATCCAGTCCCTTGTTCCCTCTATGAAGTTGCGGCGTGAACCAATTGCAAGTACCATAAGTGAGGCATAAAGAGTCTCAGTTTTCTCAAGAGTAATAACTTTCTTCCCCTCAACTTTGGTTTTAGCAAGTGTTATCTTGAGAGGGTGTATCGGATCATTAGTTGATGATACTTTTACAGGAACTACGTACTCTTTAAATTTGACTCCTTCTTCCATGGCATGGGTTATCTCAGCGTAACGTGCACGAGACTCTGAAATGCTGCGCCTATAAGCGACAATGACCTTGTAGCCAAGTCGTCTTAAGACTCTTGCAGCATCCATGGCAGTGTTGCCTGCGCCAACTACAACTGCATGCACCTTATCTCGTAATTCTGAAGCAGGCCTTTTGACAGGGGTGAGCTTTTCGGGGAACTTGTAAGCCTCCATGTAGTTTACTCGGAATAGGAGTTCATTGGCAGTTATAACACGCGGCGAGTTTATCCCGGGAATATCAATAAGGCGTGGTAAGCCAGCTCCGGTTGCCATTATAATGTAATCAAATTCTTCAACAAGTTTTTCAAGGTCTTCTTTTTCAATCCTGCAGGATGTGAAAAATTGCACACCTAACTCTTCTAAGAAAGAAATTTGTAAGTCAAGGATCATTTTTGGGAGTCTGAATTCTGGGATACCGTATCTTAAAACGCCTCCTACTTTATCCAAGGCTTCAAATACTGCTACTTCCGCTCCATTCAAGGTTAGAAAAAATGCCGAAGATAATCCGGCTGGACCTGAGCCAATTATAGCAACCGAAATTTTTTTAGAGCTTAATTCCTTCGGCTTTAACTCTTCAGGAGAAATAGTGCTTTCTAAGAGAAGTTTATCTCCTAAAAAACGCTCAATTGCTCCGAATGAGATGCTGTTTTTGGCTAAAACACAGTTTCCTTCGCAGTATCTTTCTTGAGGACATACACGTCCAGTTATAGCAGGAAGAGGATTATCTTTAAGAAGAAGTAAAGTTGCCTCTTTCAAAGAGTTGTTCTTAATTAAACGGATTATCTCTGGAATTTTAGTGTGGATGGGGCAATTTGTGGAACATGGTTTGCTCTTACACGAAAGGCATCTTGCAGCTTCTTGTTGTACTTGTGAAAGAGTAACGGATCGAGTAACTTCTGCAAAATTTTCGATTCGCTCGTTTGGATCTAGTTCAGCAAGGTATAGCTTATCAGGGAATCTCATCTGCTCCCCTCCAACGTTAGTTCTCAAGTATTAACTGCCTCTTAGCTTCTTCTTCCTCGGATGTGTAGAATTTCTGTCTCTCTATCAGATTGTCCCAGTTTATATCTTCTGCTAAGAAATCTGGACCATCTTTACAGGCAAACTTCACTTCACCTGCCACTTCTACTCGGCATGCACCACACATACCAGTTCCATCAAGCATTATCGGATTTAATGAGGCAACGAATTTTGAGTTTGGAAATACGGTTTTCAATGTTTCAAATGAAAAGCGCATCATACTAGGACTTCCTGCCAGCATAACAATATCAGGAGAAAAGCTTATGGTATCTTTTAACTCACCCAAAGTTTTAGAAAGATTCCTATCTTGATCACAGTGAAAGAATGATTTGTTTTCAGAAATGAAATTAGTCAAATAGGAGTAAATGGATCTGTACTTCTCACTTCTTGATGCAACAACAAGGTAATAGTCTTTAATGTCACTATTTTGTATTGCATAAGATGCGACCCCTACAGCAATTGGAGAAACTATAAAAAGGATTTTTCCGTGAAGATTATTTGGTTTACCAGCCTTCATCAGGGAAGTTATAGAAAGTCCATTCTTTAAATCTTCTATGAATTGATAAGTTGATGCCCCTACCACTTCCACAATGAAATGAATTTTTCCTTCCGCTTCTTCTAGCCAGAGTGGTGTGACGGGGATGCGCTCTGTGTTTTGAGTAGCTACAATTAAAAACTGCCCCACCCTTGGCTTTGCAAACCTACAGGGCAGGGCAGCCTTTACAACATAGGTTGTATCAGTGAGTTTGGAGGTCTCGCAATATTTTATAGATTGCATTGGATTTTAGAGCTTCATCTCCTTCCCGGGCTTATTCTAGGCCCATGTTCTACCTTATCAACTCCATCTTCACACTTGAATTTACGCTCTGCTCCACAGTAGCATCTGCATTCTTGTCAAAATACTTTACGTGAGCTTTGCTACGCACAACTGATTTGGTGATGATTCCGTCGTCAATGTCAAAGTAGAGAGTGCCTGTTGCGGTAGCTTTAAGATGCATGCCCGGCACTTTCTTTGAATAAGTTTTGACTTTTATAACGGCGATTTTGTGGCCCCTCTTATTTTTATAAACTTTGACGAGTTTAAAGAGGCCGATTGTAGGAACAGGATTATTTTTACCACTTAACTCTGCTTTCCAGCTATCTCCCACCTTAACGGGCTTTTCTGGGAGACTCAAACTGCTGCTTCCAATGTTGGAAAATTGAGGAGAATTGCTCAAAGTCCCCAAGACACGCCCCTTGTTATCCATGGTTACATAAACTTTGACATCACCATAAGTTAATGGTTGGGGAACGCCGTTATTTACAACTTGTTGTCCCTTAAGAATAGAGTAGAGAATTTCAAATTTACGTCCTCTATTCATAACTTTAGTTACTTCCCCTTTAAGCAGCATGTTAATTCTGAAAGAACCTTTATCTTCCTTAGCTTCACCACTTTTGGGAGCAACTTTGGTTGCGACTTTTCCACTCATGACCATTGCGTACTTTATAACCTGTCCAGGTTTGAATTTGAACTTTAAATTGTAGCTGTCTGTTGCCATAACACTGAATGAAAAAAGTGTAAGAATAATCAGAATGTTTAGAATTTTTCTCATGATGATATCCCTCCCTTTTAAGCTTCGATTAAATTAGTACTTATAAGAAACTTATTGGAACCTGCATGATGTGGTAGCTTTAGATTGTCCGGATAAACTATTCCTACATTATCTAAAGTACCACGTTCAGCCCAGCCTGTTAAAATTGATCCGCTTATTATAAGATGATCCCCTGTTTTAAAGAAATTTTGTGTTTTACTTTCTACTGCTACGTTTATTGGAAAATCGCTTATAATCGGGAACTTAGCATTATCAGAGGCTGTTTTGACCTCTACACGTTCCAGACTTAATAATTTACTTTTGTCGAATACTTTCCCGCTTTTTGAACCCAACTTCATGACGAGCTCAAGATGATCCGGTGCAGGAACATTTATTACCCATCTAGCAACTCCGCGTTTTTTTAGTTGAGAGTTGAAAATTTCAAAAAAGAATCTTTCAGGAGCTACGGCTACTGCAACCATTGGAGGATCAAAAGAGCAGGGCATCATCCACGCTACAGGGGTAGCCGTGAACTTATCCTCTTCTTCAATGGTTAATACACAAATTGGCCCTGCACCCAGCACTCTATACAACTTTTCTGCGACAACTCTTACCTTGGGCATTTGCTTTATCGTCTTCATGCCACACCAAACCTCTTGCTGTTAGCATGTGCATTATAGATTTGATTGTTTCAGGAATCCTCTTCTGCTTGGAATAGAAGTAATTAATTGCTTTGTAAACTACTTCGAATCCATACGTTTTTAGAATCCAGCGCATAACAAATACTTCGTAAATAGTACGACTTGTCATCATTGCTGTGTACCACACAGGCTTTCCATCTTGGATGTCAAACCATAAATTTACTACGCATCCTGCTGTCCATGGACGCGAAGCCGTGATTTTAAGAACTCTCCCCATAAAACTACCTCCACTGCCCTCTTCACACTGGAGTATTAGTATTGTAAAAAACTACACCTAAACTATTCTAACAAAAAATCGATAATTTCTCTAATGTCATCTGTGACTTTTGTTGGATCTGTAACAACGGCGTTTTTGTTCAGCAGATGACAAACGCACTCGGGATTGTCATCAAAATGCTTTACTATGTAAGGAATAAGCTTTTGAGCTTTGCTGATGTTTGCAGCCATAACTTTCAATACTTCTTGAGCATCAACTTTGTGCTCTTTCCAGACGTCGTAATCGGTGACCATGGATATGGATAGATAACAGAGACCTGCTTCTCTTGCTAATCTAAACTCAGTTGCGTTTGTCATACCAACGATGGATGCTCCCCACTGTTGGTGCATTTTACTTTCTGCCATGGTGGAAAACTGAGGTCCTTCTATACACACATATACACCGCCTTCTTTGAGATCAACTCCTGCTTCCTTAGCTGCTTTTTTGACAATCTCCTTTAGCGTTGGACATGCAGCAGGTGCAAGAGGTGTGTGTGCCACTACTCCTAAATCTTTGAAAAAGGTATTTTCGCGAGCAAACGTTTTATCTATGAAGTCATCTATTATCACAAAATCACCAGGGGCAAATTCTTCTTTGAGTGATCCGACAGCACTTACAGAAAGAATTGCTGTGACTCCAACTTTCTTGAGAGCCCATATGTTTGCCCTGTAGGGGACCTCTGTTGGGGTAAATGTATGGCCTGGGCCATGCCTTGTGATGAATGCAATTTTTTTGCCACCAATTTCCCCAAGTTTTACAGGAGATGATGGTTGCCCAAAAGGAGTTGATATATCTATTTCCCCTTCCCAATTTATACCTTCAAGATTTTGAACGCCACTTCCTCCAATAATACCAAGCATCTCAATCCCTCCTTTAAAGTTTCATAAACCTGCAAACTTAGGTATTTTACTCTGTAAGTTACATTTTGCTTTCTGCTATAAAGTTTATTGCTTTTAGTCTTATTTTATCCCATAGGCTGCTGCCTTTGTTGTTCAAAAATTGCTTTGCTTTTACTATTACCTCTTCTAGTTTTTCTTTTTCTAGCTGGACAAGCTCTGTGTTGCAGAAAGGACATGTAGTTGGATCAACAGAAATTGCCTCTTGATCATGAGAAAATTTCTCTACGCACGTAAGACATTTTGGACAAATCAAAAGATTTTGAGATAATGTGTCTGCCGCTGTGTAACTGTTGTTTTTAGAAAAGCACACGCACGCCACCTCTTTGGCAAATTTTTGTTTTGTTGTCAACAACTAATACTTAAAGCAACTTCCACCTATGAATTCGCGCAATATGGAGTTTAGTGGAATTGCTCCCTCTTCCTCCATTGGAAGAAAGTATCCAAGGAAACGCAATAGTCTGCTTGCTTCTACAAATTCAGGTTGATCACGTGTTATTTCTGATAATAGAGGAACAGCGTATTTTCTTAGAATTCCAAGTTCATAGACAAGTGCGGAGTTGAAGTAGGCATCAGCTTGCTCTTGGAATGGGAAAATCCATCTTTCTTCCCCGCGCCTTACCATGCTCCACATCTGAATAGTTTGTTTTGGAGAATGACCCCTGAATTTGTGATCACGGACGATTCTTCTAATTAGGCGTGTGTCGGTAGTTGGAATTCTGTTTGTGTCGTCGATATGAAGCTGGGTCAAGGCTGATATGTATATCTTAAACTTCAGCTCTGGATCTACGTGTGGGGTGAGTTTGTCGTTTAGAGCGTGTATTCCTTCCAAAATTAGCACTGCATCTTTATCGAGTTTGATAATTTCTCCGCTTGGCCGGCTTTTGCCGGTTCTGAAGTCATAGTAAGGCAGTTCTACTTCTTTACCGTCAAATAGTTTATTGAGGTGTTCGTTTAGTAATTCTATGTTTAAAGCGTAAATTGATTCCCAGTCTGGCTTTCCATTTTCATCTTTTGGAGTCTTATCGCGATCTAAGAAGTAATTGTCTAACGAAATGGGGATTGGTTTTACTCCGTTAACGCGCAGTTGGATAGCAAGGCGTTTTGAAAAGGTAGTTTTTCCTGAAGAAGATGGACCTGCTATGAGAATTACTCTTACTTTGTCTATTTTCTCGCTGATTTTATCTGCAATTTGTGCTATCTTCTTTTCCTGGAGTGCTTCCGATAGAAGGATCAAATCTTTTATCTTACCATCGAGGATCATCTTATTTATGTCGCTTATCTTTTCCATGCCGAGAACCTTAAGCCAATTGGAATACTCTTCGTAAACGGTTGATAGGTTTTTCATTTCTTTGAACTCTGCTATATCCCAGTAATGTTGCCATCTCGGGTATAGCAAAATGAAGCCATCCTTGTAAGGCTTCACATCAAATTTGTCGAGATAGCCAGTTGATGGAACTAAATGTCCGTAAAAGTAATTGACGTATTCGCCTAGGTAATATATTGAAATTGTCTGCCTTGGAATGAGAGAAAATAACTCGTACTTGTCCATGAGATCCGCTTGCTTGAACACTTTTAAAGCGCGTTCTTTTGGCATCTTCACTTTTATAAAAGGCATATCCTTTGCTATGATCTCAGCCATCTTCTCTTTCAATTGAAGCTGCCAACCTTCTGGGAGTGGTTTTTCTACTCCAGAAAGAGGTTTGAGTGTGCAGTAGAGACCACCATGCAAAGAGGCGTAAATGTAAAGTTTGTGTGAAAATAGAGAGCGTGCAGCTACATCTGCTACGAAAGATAGGCTTCTTGAGTATATACGTTCTCCATCTAGAGAAGCTAATGTTACGAATTTTAACTTGCAGTCAAACTTTACAGTTTTAAAAAGTTCTTTTAATTTGTTATTTACCACCACTGCTAAGATTTTTGCGTCGAATTTATCCTGGTACTTTTGAGCTATTGATTCGTAAGAGGTGTTTTCTTCGACTTCTATTGTTTCGTTAAGATCAAGAAGTTCAACTTTAAAAGTGGCCATAGCTATCACTCTCCTTATAATTTTGATAACCTAAAAATGAGGTAAATTGTCAGGTAGCAATGGCATTGTAGAATTTTTTGCAGAGCCGCAATTTATATTTTACGAGAAGTTATGAGGTTTTGCTAATGTTTAAAGGTAAATTTGGGAGGTAAGAGTGGTTTATGATTGAGTATATGCATGGAGGAGCTAAAAGTTATGATCGGATTGTGAATAAATTGCTGTTGTTTGTTGTTGTAAGCTTTACGCTGATTTTCTTCTCTGGATGTTTTAAAAGAATTGTTGTGAGTAGTTGTGAACAAGAGAGAAAAATTGTAAGCAATTTATATGTGGGAAAAATCAATGTTGAGAATGTAGATTTAAGCAGTATATTGGTTATGGCTAAGTGTTTAGAATTGGATGAGCAACTGAAGTTGTCTGGTTGGATTAGAGCAAATGTTGATGCTGATATTTTAAGGCAAGTGGTTGATCATATAAAAAAGTTGGGGGAGGAGAGTTTACTCATTGAACTTTTAGAGTTTAATCTGGCAACTGACGAGTCAGAGTTTTTCAAGAGGGCAAGAGATATAGTTGATAAATTTGTCAGCTTGGAATCTGGAAAAGTGGAAGCTGGGAAAAATAATAGTATGGAAGGAGTAGTTGAGTATTTATTTTTTGCACTAAAAAGAAAAAATTTGAAGAAATCTTTAGAGTGGCTTGAGGGCTTGAGAGATGTTATTCCTGCTTTTGAGTATGCCTATCTTAGAGGAATGGGATTGTATTCTCTGGATACGGATCAAGCTATCCAAATGTTAAGATTTGCGGCTCAAGCTGGGAAAATTTCTGCAGCTGTTGTAGCATCCCGGCTCTTATACAGCAAGAAGAGATATGCAGAAGCTTTCTATATACTAAAAAAGATAGAAAATCTTTTAGGAGTTGATGAGATTAAGTTTGAAGTTGAGCTTGCAAAGAGAGCTGGCTTTGATGATGAAGTAAAAAGATTGAGAAAAAAGTTTGCGGTTATTTTGAGGGAGTGGTTAAGATGATGGGGGCGATACTATGCGAGGATGGCTGATGTTTACTGTAATGATAGGAGTTTTGTTAGGCTTCTGGATTTATAAAGGTTTTTACACTCAGGTTACTGCAGGATCTGTTGAGAAGAAGGTGTTGAATTTAAAACAGGTGGTGTGCACCCGTTCTGTAGCTTCGAAGGTTGGTACGACGGAGCAAAGTAAGAAGATGAATGTAGCTTTTGTGATTGCTCCTAAAAATTTCAGAGATGAAGAATTTTATATTCCTTTCAAATATTTTAAAGAGCATGGTTGGTGCTGCAATGTTTTCTCTATATCTAGAGAGTGCCGAGGGATGTTAGGGTTATTGGTTAAAGGAGTACTGCCTTTAGAGACTTTGAAGGAGCGTATTGATGAATTTGATTTAGTCTATTTTGCGGGAGGAAGCGGCATTTTAAAAATTTATAATGACAAGGCGTATGTTAATATAGCTAAATTAGCTTACCAAAAGGGAAAAAATATTGCTGCTATATGTTTGGCTCCAATGATATTGGCGGAAGCTGGAGTGATAGTTGGGAAAAAGGCCACTGTGTTTGCGTGTAAGGATTCACTTTCGTTGCTAGAAGATAAACAAGTTGAGTATGTGGGGGAAAAGATAGTATTTTTTACTACTCAGAAGGGTGCTAAAGTGTTTACTGCACCGGGACCAAAATATGCTAAAGAATTTGCTCAGTTTATTTTGAGAGAATTGCAGCGCTAAGTAGTCACGATCACAAAACGTCCAGGTAAAGTTGGGGGGTAAAAATAATGGATAGTGTACTCTTTGTTAAGAGCAGTGATTCTGTTGGCAATGTTCAAGAAGAAGTTAAAGATTTACTATCCGGAATTTTGAATGATGTTGAATTAGCAAATTTAATGGCAAATGTTGATAAGAGGGTAGCGGCTTTAAATTTGCGTGTAATTAGCAAGGATTTGATAAGAGAGCTTGTACGGGCTTCAATGGAAGAATTGGGATATGATTCTAACATTCTTAAAAAAGAGGGATTTTACATAAAAGAGTTGTCAGAAATAATAGAGAAACCAAAGCGATACTATGAACGAGTTAAGAAAGAGCGAAGTTATAAGTTTATCTCTACGCCTGCTGGTATGTCTGATTTAATAGGTAGAAAATTGAAAGAAAGCTATGCTTTAGAGGTTGTTTATCCACAAAAATTGTCATCTTTGCATTTAGAAGGAGATATTCACATACATGATGTTGACGAGGTTGATAAGCTTTATTGGTTGAGCTATTCTTTGGACAACTTGAAGAAAACGGGAATTAGTTCCAGTATATTTTACAATGCTTCAGGTCCTGCAAGGCATCCTGAGGTTTTAGTTGATCACGTGGTGAAATTCAGTTCTGCTGTTAAGCAGTATTTTACCGCTCCTATATACTGGTATGCTTTCAATGTGTTGTTTGCTCCATTTGTTAAGGGATTGTCTTATGAAGAGGTAAGGCAAATAATTCAAATGCTTGTATTCGGTTCTGCTAATACTTTTGCAGTTGGAGAAGTGCTTGAGGTTATATTTGGGCTTTACTGGGGTGTTCCATCTCGTCTTAGGGAGATTGAGGCTATAGGATTTGGTGGCTCCGAAGTTGGAAAGTATGCTGACTTTTCTGAAGAGGCAAAGCTCATTTTTAAAGCTTTTATGGATGTCATAGGGGAAGGAGATAAAACCGGAGTTCCGTTCTTCTTCCCACGCGTTCTGTTTATTGTAACTGAGGATACGTTTAGTTCCTCTGGTTGGGAAGAGGCGTTGGAGATGGCTTCAAAAGTGGCCTTTGAAAAAGGTGGAGTTGACATAATTTTTGACAGAGAGTTTAAGCGTCTGAGTCCGTTTTATAAGGAGAAGGGGGGCGTTTTAGATAGAAAGGATGTGTTGAAGACTCGTCTATCTCTTTTAAATGTTTCGTTGAATTTGCCACGTTTAGCTTATAAGACCCCTACGGAAGAAAAAGCTTTTGATATGTTGGGTAATTTGCTTGAAAAAGCTGCTGAGATTTGCCTTGCAAAAAGGGAGTTTATAGAAAGATTAAATCTCACGGGAGAGAGTGGGAGTTATGCAGCATTTAGAGGTTTGATACCCTTTGATCTTTCAAATGATAAAGTTGTTTGTTCTTTGAGCTTTGTGGGGCTCTCTGAGTTTGTGAAGTTTATTAGAGGGGAGGAGTATTTTGAGAGTACTTCAAGTTTGAAATTTGCACTAAAAGTTGTTGCAGCTTTGAAACTTAAATGCGAAGAGTTGAGTAGCAGGTATGGGATTGAGTTTGTGCTTGAACAGTCTCCCCAGGAAGAAGCAGTGTTTAGGTTGGCGTATAAGGATTTAAAGCAATTTGCAGGAGCTTTGAAGGTAGTGAGAGGGAATAAGGATTTGGGGATGGTTTACTATACGTCTTCTTCCCACCTGCCTGTTGATGCTGATCTTGATTTAACAAGCAGAGCTAAACTTGAGGGAAAGTTTCATCTTTTAATGGATGGGGTTACAAATTTTTACGTGTACTTGGCGGAAAATTCACGTTTAAAAGACAGAGTGGCAAGTTTTGTAAGAAGTATCTGGAGTACAACAAGTGTTGAGGAGATGGTATTTGTTCCTGAATTTACAGTTTGTTATAGCTGTGGAAATTCTTCTCGTGGGTTGAAAAGTTCGTGTCCGGTTTGCGGAAGTCTGAATGTTGATGGAGTTTCGAAAGCTGCGATGAGTTTTTCAAAAGTGAGCTGGTGGAATTCTGGAAAAGTCGCAGAGATTTCGGATAGAAAAAAGTTTTAGTTTGTGAGTATGACAGGAATTAAATGGAGGGGTTTAAATGTTTGAGGTGTTGTTGTTTAGACGACCAGATTGTGTCAAGTGTGATATTTTGGCTAAAGATATGGAGAATTCGGGGATTTACTTTGAGGAAGTTGATGTATCAACTCCTGATGGATTGGCGGAGGCGGTGTATTACGAGAAGGTGGATGTACCATTTGTAGTGATAAGAAAGATGAGTCGTGATGTTGTTATTGTGGATCCGGAGGTTGAAGATATTGAAGCAGAGCTTGGTTCAATATAGGGGGGAAAGTAGTGGGTAAAAAATTGCGTCTTGCGTTTTTTCAGTTTTTTCCTCGAATAGGGGATAGAAAGTATAATGAGGAGTTTGTTGTGAACTATATGCTGGAGAACTCTATTGAAACAGATGGTTTAGAGATTGTTGTTTTTCCAGAGTTGGCTTTAACAGGTTACGATTTGAGTCGTGAAAAGTTTAAAGCTTTAGCAAAGGAATTTTCAACTGACAACTATTCTGAATTTATAAAGGCTATAGCGCATGTAGAAAAAAAACGCGGTGGTAGGAGACTTTGGGTTGTAGGGGATGCAAGAAAAGGTGCATGTGATTCAGATGAAAGTAGTTGTGTTTACAACTCTGTTGTCCTCCTAAGTTCTGATGGAGTTGTAGGATACTACGATAAGCTGCATCTATTTTTTAAAGAAAAGGAGAGATTTATAAGAGGAGATAAATTAGGAGTATTTGAGTTTGATGGGGTTAAATTTGGAACATTAATATGTTTTGACTGGATATTTCCAGAGTTGTCGCGGCTTTTAGTTTTGAATGGAGCTAAAATTTTGTTATTTTCTGCCAATCTTGTTCTTCCGTATGCTCAAAACGCGGTTTGGACAAGGGCTGTGGAGAACAGAAGTTTTGTTGTTTTGGCAAATAGGATAGGAAGAGAAAATAATTACACTTTTACGGGAAGGAGCAGAATAGTATCACCGCGAGGGTTGGTGTTGGCTGAGGTAGATGCAGATTCTACTTCTTACATTTCTGTTGAGGTAGATTTAGGAGAGACTAGTTCATGGATTACAGAGAAAAATAATGTTTTTGAAGATAGGCATTCGTTGTTGAAGTTCAAAGAGGAGTTGTAAATTTGCTATCTTAAATATTGTTTAAGTGAGATTTAGGAGGGGATAATTGTGGGAGGAGTTAGAGTGAAAATCGATGGTCTTATAAAAGGTATTCAGGGAATGGAGCTGTTGCCCAGAAACTGGTATCAGAACTTTTACGATTTTGACGGTGTGGCATTGTTTTTTGTATTAGGCTTATTAACACTATTTTTATTGGTGAAGAACAAGCCACGCTCTGGATTGAGTGTTTCTGCTGTTATAAGCTTTGTTGTTGCAGTTTTGTTAGCACTTGTCAGCTTCACCTCTGTGTATTTTGGTGATTGGTTGCTTGCGGCTTATAATTTTCTATCCATAGCTTTGATAACTCAGCTCCTTTACTCTTTCCCAAGGTTGAGACCAGTATTTGTGGCGTTGTTGGGATTGAGTTTTGCTTATTTGCTTTTGGCTCAGTTTTTAAATTGGGGGGTTGAGAAATGGCTTCTTATAGATGTGGCTCTTTTGTTGGTGACGGTTTCAGAGAATGTTTATGCTAAGGTAGCAGGTTTTATAATTGCGGTTGTGGTGGCACCAGATTTTGTTAAGTTATTCATAGCATTGTTAGGTTTCTACTATGCATTTTCCTCTCTTGATAAAAAAGTTGCGATTGGGGTGGCTTTAGCCATAGGTTTGGGGTTTGCGTTTACCTTTTCACTTCCCAACTTTACCTATGAGGTTTACTGGATAAGTAATTTTTATGCTAAATTGAAGCAAATTCCATTCGGAGCTCAACATGAAAGATTTTACGATGAAAGCTGGTTTGTAAAAAATGTGCGCAATACTGCTGCGAATTCTGTCTACAAAGATTTTGTGCGATTTCTGGGAGAGGATTATGCTAAGAAAATAGGGAAACAGGTAAGAGATACTTCAGAGGTGGTGCCGTCATTTGTAAAATTAGGGTGGATGTTTGGATATCTTTCAATTTTGGTTGTTGGAGCCTATCTTTTCTTTAGTAGAGGATTTTTTGAGGGAGTTGTTGTGTTTTTGTTCCTTGTGGCAGCTCCTATGACTCCTGCTGTATCATCACTTCTATTCGCCTACATTTTAAGTGTGGCTTCTGTAGATTTGCCTGTTGAGAAGAAAAAGGTGAAGGTGTTTTTGGGGGTTGTTGCCACAGTTGTACTACTTGCTACTTTTCCAATTTACCTCTCTTACAATTCACTGAGAGATTCTAGATACTTCTCTAACCCAGATTTTGCCCAGAATGTTTGGAAACAATGGCATTACTCCGTGGCTAAAAAACAGTATTTGCGACTACTTGCTTTGAAGATTCCGGAGAAGATAATGAATCTTGAAGATAAGGATCTTAACGAAAAAGAAGCTAAGTGTATTGCTTTGATGTTGAACAATGAATGGGCTTCTGCAGAGGTTGTTGCTAAGGAACTTTTAAAAGTTGATCAATTCAACCCTTACGCTAATGTAGCAATAGGAGTGGCAAAGTTAAACAGAAAGGACAAAAGTGGATTTGTAAATGTTCAGAATGCCTACCTTACTTATCCATACAATAGGGAGACTATGTACTGGATGGCTAAAATACTAGCAACTCAACCTGATGCTGCTTCTAAAAGGAAAGCTTTGAGAATGTTCAAGGAATTTTTAAACTGGCACTGCTGGGCATGGGATTCTGCAAATTACTACAATGCATTGTTGATTGAAAAGTGGAAGGGGTTACTAAATAAAAATGATCATAAACCCCAGAAGGCTTTGAATGGTTCTACTGCCTCAAAGAAGTAGGTGATTCTGGTTTGAGATTATTGATGATAAAAACTTGTGTCACTTTAGTGATAGTGTTTCTTACTACTGCTTTAGCAGTTGATATAAAGCTTCAAAAGCTTAGTTCTATACTCTCAAAAATTAGGGTGGATCTTAGCGTTGCTCCAACTTATGAGGTAACCTTGGAAGCTTTAAAATGGGATCTACTTAAATACAGGTACAAGGAGGCTTTTTTTATTTCAACTGAGCTGTTGAATAAAGGTGGGATGGCTTTAAAAGCTAAAGAATTTGTAGTACTTGCCCTTGCTAGAAGTTGGGGGACGTGTAGGTTTTTTGAAGGTCGCGCGTGGAATAAGCGAGCAGAATTTGTGCGAAATCAACTTGAAGAGCTTGGTAAGGAGTGGGGGTATTTGTTTAAAGCTTACAAAGAAGCTTTGGAGGCTTATGAATCTTCGGGATTTAAAAGGGTAAGAAATGCTCTGTCATCGTGGTGGAATTTGAAATTGGCTTTCAGAAGTTTAAAAGAAGTTGGGCGAGATAACTACTACGCCTTATTTTTGAAAGCATGCTTTATATCAGCTAGTCGATTTTTTGGTTCAAGAGAAGAGTTGAAGAGTATAAGAGAAAAATTCAAAAGCCATAAAAACAAAGTCGAGCAGCAATTTTTTGAAGCTGCCCGACTTATTATGAAAATTTTAGATGAAATTTAATATTGCATTATATTTATTGCTCATTACTCTGCTACCGCTAGCATTTTCGATATTAGTTTTATAAGGTCTTCAGCTTCAAACGGTTTTTCAACTATTTCAAACCCATCAAATTTTTCCGGATCGTCTGTTAAGATAATTACTTTTTTGTTGTTGTCCTTCAGGAACTGTGGTATTCTACCTTTAATGACTTCATCATTGATAATTACTACGTTGTATTCATTCATGACATCTTCTGCTTCTTCTATTGAAGTTGCAATGTTCAAAACATAACCTTCTGTTCTGACAGGAGTTGCTACTAGTGCTTCCATGATGTGATCTTCTGTTGTAACAAATAAAATCTTTTCTTGTTTTGGTTTGCGAGAGAGAATATTTTCAACAGCTGCTACAAGTTCCTCAACAGGGGTGTCTTTCGGTAGGTGCATGTTTACACCTGCCTCAAAGGCTTTCTTCACAGTTTCTGGATCTTTATGAGAGGTCAGTAATAGTATTGGAACATTTCGGGTTCTAACATGAGCTCTTATGAAGCTTGAAGATGTAATACCATCCATTACAGGCATATCAACATCCATTGTTATCAAGTCGGGTACAAGCTTTATAGCTTTTTCAAAAGCTTCGCGCCCGTTTTCGGCTTCCTCAACATTGTATTTCTTAGATAACTTGTTTACGATGGCTTTTCTGAGCATTGTGGAGTCATCAACGACCAATATGAGTTTTTCTTCCCTATTTTTAATTTCATTTATCTCTTTTTCAAAGTTTTCTAATTCACTTATAATCTTTTTTGCAGTTAGTCCTACTTTACTGATAAAAACATCCACGTAAGGATGAAGTTCAAAAACTGTGACGTCTTCATCTGCAATCAACATAATAACAGGGATATCTTTCTTCTTTTTCACTTCTGCAGCTAAGTCGAAACCGCTTCCGTCTGGGAGAGTACGTGCTGTTACTAAAGCATCAACTTCCTCTTTTTTTAAGATCTCTTGGGCTTCTTGAAAGGAGTATGCCTTTAACACATTAAACTCTTCCGAAAGTTCTGTAGATAGAGCATTGATGATTACCCTACTTCCATCAACAAACAGAATTCTGGAAATCATTTTGACTCACTCCTTGAATATATCATTAAATGTTGCTATTACTAACCACCAAATTTACAAAACTCTGGTATTCCAGCTATAAAAGCATAAGCTCTTGCTGTTACTCCATACAGATAGAAGTCACCGTTAATGTGCTTAGAAATTTCCCACAAGGTTTTATTAGTAACAGTGCTTCCGGTTGCTAAGACAACGTCAGAAGTTGATAGGAGATTGTACTTGTCTGGTCCAAAAACCTCACATCCTTCAAATCCTTTTTTAATATTTCCTTCATCAAGATCAAATATTAGAACTCTATTTTTACCAAATGCGCTTAATAACTCAGATGCAAAAGCAGGTTGTAGACCTACCAAAGATACGGTTGAGTATCCTTTGGATTTTAAAAAGTGAATTAATTCCCTCGCGCATTTTGAAGGAGTCTCATCTTTGCAATGAATAGTTTTATCAACGTAACCGAGGTAGCGTAAAACGGCATTTGCAACTGCTACCTTTATTGAGGTTGCAAAAGGAGTATCGGGAAGATTCAAAGCTTCTTCAATGGTTCCTTTAAATGGAGCTGGATATGCAGTGAAAGCTTGGCCGCGTACTGATTCAATTTTAGCTTCAATAAGGAACTCTTTTCCTTTTAATAGGGGAAAGTCATCTCTTAATGGTGATCCAATTGCCTCTTCAGGAGTGAGCTTCCCTACTTCAACTTCTAAATTTTTATTCATGATCCCACTTTTTCGAGCTAACAACTTGACTTTTTCTATGAAGTTGTCGAAGGAAATAAAAGTTTTCATTTTGAACGCTCCTTTTTGTAAATTTTGCTATATTCCTTATCAAGATATATTTTAACAGATATATTTTAACTAAACGACAATAAATGATGGTATTGATGGTGGAGGTGCTGGTGGAGTTATGTCTTCAAAAAGAGTAATAGTTACGGGAGGAGCGGGATATATAGGAAGTCATATTGTAAAAGAATTAAAAGGAAAAGGTTATGAAGTTGGAGTTTTAGATAACCTTTCGCGTGGGAAATTGGAGTGGGCTGAGAAAGCCGGAATGGATGAATTTTTTGAAGTTGATATTTTGAATTTTGATGAATTAAAGGATGTTTTTGAAAAGTACAGACCGTTTTGCGTTATGCATCTTGCAGCTAAAGTCTCGGTGGAAGAGGGAGAGAAAAAGAAAGCAGAATACTGGAATGTCAATTTTTTGGGCAGCAAAAATGTATTTGAGGTGGCAAAATTGGTGGAAGCTAAAGTTGTTTTCTCCTCTAGTGCTTCAGTTTACGGAGATTGGAAAAGTGGGGCTTTTAAAGAAGAAGATTTTACCAAACCTGTTAGTTGTTATGCAAAAACCAAGATGGCTGGAGAGTATGTATTGTTTGATTTTCATAGTGATGCTGTAGCTTTGAGATATTTTAACGTAATAGGGTTTGATAAGAGTTTGGGAATGCATCTTGATGAAGGGGGATTACCTGCAAATATAGTTTTATCTTTAAAAACTGGCAAGAAGTTCAAAATTTACGGAAATGATTGGGATACAAAGGATGGTACCCCAGTTAGAGATTTTGTGGATGTAAGAGATGTTGCAAGAGCCCATATTTTTGTTTTGGAAAGGATTTTAATGAAGAAAGGTGAGGGGATGATTTTGAACTGTGGCACAGGTAGAGGGGTTAGTGTTTTAGAAGTTTGTGAAAAGATAAGAGAGGAATTTAATGAGTTTGAGTGGGAATTTGCAGGGAGAAGAAAAGCTGATCTTGGATATGTGATTGCTGATGTAAGCAAGATAAATGCTCTTGGTTGGAGAGCCACTTATTCGCCTGTGGATGAATTTGTAAGAGTTGTCAAGGAGTTATTAGGGGAGTAATTGGGAATATTGATATTTAGATTGGCAGGTGGCAATTGCATTAAGTTTTAAAAGGCAACTGGTAATGTTGAAGAAATAAAAAATATCGATAAATTCTAGAAAAATAGTGATTTTGTTTCCCCTATTGACAATGTAAGAGAGGAAGATATAAAATGAGAATTGCTGAGGGCGATTAAGGAGGAAGAGATGAAGGGAGAGGTAGGATAGAAGGCGGTGCCATTAGTGCCCCTTGGAAGGAAGAGAATTGGGGTGTGAAGCGGCCGTAAGGCTAGCGTTTGTTGTGAAGAGCCGAGAGGAATTCGGAGAGGAAGAATAAGGTTTAGGGATATTAATCTCTGAGGGTTTGATCGTGGCTCAGGACGAACGCTGGCAGCGTGCCTAACACATGCAAGTTGAGCGAGGGACATGCTCCTAGTGGGCAGGTCTCGAGCGGCGGACGGGTGAGTAACGCGTGGCTAACCTATCCGGCAGTCTGGGATAACCCTGGGAAACTGGGGCTAACACTGGATATACCTATCTAGTGATGGCTAGGTAGGGGAAAGGGGGGTGACCTGAAAGGGTCACCTACGCTGCTGGAGGGGGCTGCGTCCTATCAGGTAGTTGGTGGGGTAAAGGCCTACCAAGCCTAGGACGGGTAGCCGGCCTGAGAGGGTGAGCGGCCACACGGGGACTGAGACACGGCCCCGACTCCTACGGGAGGCAGCAGTGGGGAATATTGGGCAATGGGCGGAAGCCTGACCCAGCGACGCTGCGTGGAGGAAGAAGCCCTGAGGGGTGTAAACTCCTGTTGAGTGGGACGAAAGGAGCGGAGGGTAACTCCTCTGTTCTGTGACGGTACCACTCGAGGAAGCCCTGGCTAATTGCGTGCCAGCAGCCGCGGTAATACGCGAAGGGCGAGCGTTGTCCGGAATGACTGGGCGTAAAGGGTCTGTAGGCGGCCTGGCGAGTCGAGGGTCAAATAGGCTGGCTTAACTGGTCGAAGGCTCTCGATACTGCTGGGCTTGAGGGCGGTAGAGGCTGGGGGAACGGGAGGTGTAGCGGTGAAATGTGTAGATATCTCCCGGAACGCCAGTGGCGAAGGCGCCTGGCTGGGCCGCCCCTGACGCTGAGGGACGAAGGCCAGGGGAGCGAACCGGATTAGATACCCGGGTAGTCCTGGCTGTAAACGATGGGCGCTAGGTGTGGGGGGAAGTAGGATCCCTCTGTGCCGAAGCTAACGCGATAAGCGCCCCGCCTGGGGAGTACGGCCGCAAGGTTGAAACTCAAACGAATTGACGGGGGCCCGCACAAGCGGTGGAGCGCGTGGTTTAATTCGATGCTACGCGAAGAACCTTACCTGGGCTTGACATGCAGGGGTCAGCACCCTGAAAGGGGTGTTCCCCTTCGGGGGGCCCTGCACAGGTGGTGCACGGCTGTCGTCAGCTCGTGCCGTGAGGTGTTGGGTTAAGTCCCGCAACGAGCGCAACCCCTGCCCCTAGTTGCCAGCGGGTGAAGCCGGGGACTCTAGGGGGACTGCCGGCGATGAGCCGGAGGAAGGGGGGGATGACGTCAAGTCATTGTGCCCCTTATGCCCAGGGCTACACACGCGCTACAATGGTGGGTACAGAGGGGACCGAGGCCGTGAGGCGGAGGGAATCCCAGAAAGCCCACCGCAGTACGGATTGCAGGCTGCAACTCGCCTGCATGAAGCCGGAATCGCTAGTAATGGCGGATCAGCATGCCGCCGTGAATACGTTCCCGGGCCTTGTACACACCGCCCGTCACACCACCCGAGCTGGGTTTGCCTGAAGTCCGTGAGCCAACCCGATAGGGAGGCAGCGGCCGAGGGCAGGCCTGGTGAGGGGGGTGAAGTCGTAACAAGGTAGCCCTAGCGGAAGCTGGGGCTGGATCACCTCCTTTCGAGGATTGAGGGGTGCTAATGGTGCCGCCTTATTAATAGCTAAGATGAGCGAAGGTGTGTGGGTGGAGAAGATATTAAGGGCCAGCGGTGGATGCCTTGGCGCCGGGAGGCGAAGAAGGGCGTGGTAAGCTGCGAAAAGCCCCGGGGAGCCGCAAGCGGGCTGAGAACCGGGGATGCCCGAATGGGGGAACCCACCTAGCTGGAGGCTAGGTATCCTATCCGGTAAGATGGATAGGAGGCGAACGGGGGGAAGTGAAACATCTGAGTACCCCCAGGAGGAGAGACCGAAAGGGATTCCCTGAGTAGCGGCGAGCGAAAGGGGACGAGCCTAAACCGTATAGGTGTAGATGGCTGCGGCTGTAGCCTATACGGGGTAGAGGGGCCATACTGGAGGGGTCCGCAGGCCTCTCGGGGAGTTACAAACCGAGCCACTAGCCGAAGAGGACTGGGAAGTCCTGCCGGAGAGGGTGACAGCCCCGTAGGCGAAAGTGGAGAGGCTCCCTGAGTATGGTACCCGAGTACCCGCGGACACGAGGAATCTGCGGGGAATCGGCCCGGACCATCGGGTAAGGCTAAATACTCCCCGGCGACCGATAGAGGAATAGTACCGTGAGGGAAAGGTGAAAAGAACCCCGGGAGGGGAGTGAAAGAGAACCTGAAACCGCTGGCTTACAAGCTATCGGAGGGCTAGTAGTAGTCTGAAGGCTACTACAGCCTGACGGTGTGCCTCTTGGAGTATGAGCCCGGGAGTTGTCGGCTGCAGCGAGGCTAAGGACCGGTAACGGTCTGGAGCCGGAGGGAAACCGAGTCTGAAAGGGCGATGAGTTGCGGTCGGCAGACCCGAAACGGGACGAGCTACCCCTGTCCAGGGTGAAGGCTGGGTAAAACCGGCTGGAGGCCCGAACCCGTCGGTGTTGCAAAACCGTGGGATGAGGTGGGGGTAGGAGTGAAAAGCTAATCGAGTCCCGAGATAGCTGGTTCTCCCCGAAATAGCTTTAGGGCTAGCCTCAGGTTAAGGTACTGGAGGTAGAGCCACTGTTAGGTGTAGGGGGGCGACCTCCGAAACCTGGCAAACTCCGAATGCCGGTACCTGATGCCTGGGAGTCAGTCTTAGGGGGACAACCTCCTAGGACGAGAGGGGAACAACCCAGACCGCCAGCTAAGGCCCCGAAATGATGGCTTAGTGGCGAAGGAGGTCTCAGTGCGAAGACACCCAGGAGGTTGGCTTAGAAGCAGCCATCCTTTAAACAGTGCGTAACAGCTGACTGGGCGAGCGCTGGGGCGCCGAAGATGTAGCGGGGCTAAGCCATCTGCCGAAGCTGCGGGCTAGGGAGTTGAGGCTCTCTAGCGGTAGGGGAGCATTCCCTGTGGGGAGAAGGGATACCTGAGAGGGGTTCTGGACTGCAGGGAAGAGAGAATCCGGGCGTGAGTAGCGATAAGGCAGGTGAGAATCCTGCCCGCCGGAAGCCCAAGGTTTCCACCGGAAGGTTCGTCCGCGGTGGGATAGGCGGGACCTAAGGTGAGGCCGAAAGGCGTAGCCGAAGGGAAGCAGGTTAATAATCCTGCCCCTCTCCTAGCTGAGCCGGAGCGGTGACGCAGGAGGCTAAGCTGGGTACCCGGATGGAGGGGTACAGGGGAAGCGAGGCTGAGGGTGTACGAGGAAAAGGCACCCTCTTATAGGCTGAGCGACTCCGAGTTCTGACCTAAAGGTCAGGATGCTGGCTGACGTCACGCTGCCGAGAAAAGCCGCGGTCCGGGATTGAGGCTAGGAGAGCCCGTACCGTAGACCGACACAGGTGGGTGAGGAGAATATCCACAGGCGCGCGGGGGAAGCGTCCCCAAGGAACTCGGCAAGTTGGCCCCGTAACTTCGGGAGAAGGGGTGCTCTGTTAGCCTGAAGGGTAGTTGAGAGGCTACCTGGAGGGTGAGAGAGCCGCAGTGAAGAGGCGGTGGCGACTGTTTAACAAAAACACAACTCTCTGCGAAGGGGTGGAAACCCAACGTATAGGGGGTGACGCCTGCCCAGTGCCGGAAGGTTAAGGGGAAGGGTTAGCCTGTTAAGGGCGAAGCCTGGAACCTAAGCCCCGGTAAACGGCGGCCGTAACTATAACGGTCCTAAGGTAGCGAAATTCCTTGTCGGGTAAGTTCCGACCTGCATGAAAGGCGTAACGACTGCCGCACTGTCTCGGGGACGCGCCCGGTGAAATCGCAATGTCCGTGAAGATACGGACTACCTGCGGTGGGACGGAAAGACCCCGTGGAGCTTTACTGCAGCCTGGCATTGACACTTGGCAAGGTATGCACAGGATAGGTGGGAGGCAGGGAAGCCTGGGCTCAGGCCTGGGTGGAGCCGTCGGTGGGATACCACCCTTACCTTGCTGGGTGTCTAACCGCGACTGGGAAGCGCAGCGCGGGACAGTGCTTGGTGGGCAGTTTCACTGGGGCGGTGGCCTCCTAAAGGGTAACGGAGGCGTCCAAAGGTCACCTCAGCGGGGATGGAAATCCCGCGAAGAGTGTAAGGGTATAAGGTGGCTTGACTGCGAGGCTGACGAGCCGAGCAGGGGCGAAAGCCGGGCCTAGTGATCCGGTGATGCCGGATGGAAGGGTCATCGCTCAACGGATAAAAGCTACCCCGGGGATAACAGGCTGATCTCTCCCGAGAGTCCACATCGACGGGGGGGTTTGGCACCTCGATGTCGGCTCATCGCATCCTGGGGCTGGAGCCGGTCCCAAGGGTTGGGCTGTTCGCCCATTAAAGCGGTACGTGAGCTGGGTTCAGAGCGTCGTGAGACAGCTCGGTCCCTATCTACCGCAGGCGCAGGAGGCTTGAAGGGGGGCTGCCCCTAGTACGAGAGGACCGGGGTGGACTGGCCACTGGTGTACCGGCTGTCTTGCCGAGGGCAGCGCCGGGTAGCCAAGCCGGGAAGGGATAACCGCTGAAAGCATCTAAGCGGGAAGCCTGCCCCGAGATTAGGCCTCCTTCCTCGGAAGAGGGTAAGGGCCCTTGAAGACTACGAGGTGGATAGGCACGGCCTGGGAGCTCCGTGAGGGGTGAAGGGGACGTGTCCTAATAGCCCGAGGGCTTCTCCACCCGCACACCTTCGCTCATCTAGGGCTGGTGGAGTAGTGAGGGGGGAAACACCCGGAGCCATGCCGAACCCGGAAGTTAAGCCCCCTACAGCCGACGATACTGCCCCGCCGGGAAGGGGTGGAAAAATAGGTGTCCGCCAGCCCTTTTTTATTTTTTTTTCATTTTTTTATTTTTG
>JAMOTN010000024.1 GCA_027062325.1 bacterium | reverse complement strand
TACCTCAAGGTTTAAAAGTTATGGCTACGGCAGATAGCAATACTGCAACCGATGTGTTAGCGGAAAGAGTTGCGCAGCTTGGCTTGAAGGTTTTGAGGTTTGGGGCTCATATTTCTTCGAAATACAGTGTTGAATGGCATTTAAAAAATGATGCGTGGGAAGAGGAAGCACAAGCTCTAAAAAAATTAGATGTTACACTTGAAACTTTAAAAGATTATCAGAATAAAATTGGTCTGAAACCATCGCCTGCTCATAGGAGAGGGATGAGTGATGAGGAGATAAAAAAATTTGCAAGACTTGGGACACCCAAGAGAGGAGTGAGTGCCAAAGTTTTGAAAATGATGGCGAATTGGTTGAAAGTGCAGGATTTGATTTCAGCTATGGTAAAACTGAGAGAGAATTTAAATCGTTTTATTTTACTACGTTTACTTGATTTTGTTGATGTTGTTGTTACTACAAATTCCAGTTCGGCACTTCTTGAAGAGATGGGGCTGAATGTTAATGAGCTTGTCTCTAATTTTAATGATGTAGAGAACTTGCTAAAAGTATTGAAGAGGGAAAAAATTTTGGGTGCAGACTTTGAGCTGGATAAGATGATTAAAACCTGTCTAAGAAAAGCTGAAGCTTTACATCTTGCTCCCCCAAGTTTTCCAATTCTTGTAATAGATGAAGCTTCCCAAGCGATGGAACCATCGGCACTTATCCCACTTTCAGTCACTAATCCTAAACTTTTGATTTTGGCAGGAGATCACAAACAGCTTCCTCCTGTTGTTTTGTCTAAAAATGCAGCCCCTCTTTCATTTACACTTTTCGAAAGGTTAATTTTTCAAACAAAGCAAGGTTTTAATTTACCCGTAACTTACCAGCTTTTAGATACCCAGTACCGAATGAATGAAAAAATATGCCGTTTGGTTTCAGAGTTGTTTTATGATGGGAAAGTAAAAACTGCTCCAGAGGTTATGAATATTGTACTCAGCGATATAATGGATGCTTCAAAGTGCCAGAGGTTTGGGTTAAGTGATGAATTTTCCCTCATTTTATCTGATGAGCCAGTAGTATTGATCAATGTTGATGGAGTTGAAAAGAGAGATAAACTGACGAAATCTTTTTGGAATGAAATAGAAGGGGAAGTTGTTATTAGAATTTTATTGGAGATTTTGAACTGTGGTGTGGGAAATATTGGTATTATAACTCCTTATGCAGCTCAGAAAAGGTATTTGGAAGAAAGAGTTGTGAAAATTTCAAGTCCTTTTAAGAGTGGGGTTGTAGTGAATACAGTCGATGGTTTTCAAGGACAGGAGAAGGAGGTTATAATAGTTTCCTTTGTGAGAGCAAACAATAAAGGGGAGGTTGGTTTTTTAGAGGATAAGAGAAGAGTTTGTGTTGCTTTGTCCCGAGCCAAAAGAAAGTTAATTTTAGTTGGGAATTTTAAAACTTTGAAAAGAAATATTTTATTTAGTAAAGTATTAAGAAAAGATGATTTAAAGTCTGTGAGGTGGAGATTTGATGAATAAGTTGCAAGATGCAGAAAGTTTGGATAGAGCGGTTGTGCAAGATGATAGAGAGAAAGTTTTAATAGTTGGAGCTGGTAAAGTTGGGCGTGGATTTGAGGAGAAGATAATAAACTTTGGTAAGTGTAAACTTGGTTTGGTTGTTGATAGAGACTCCAATGCTGTTGGAATAAAGTATGCCAAGGAAAATGGGGTGAACACGGCCTCAGATATTCCAGAAAATTTGGACGAATTCAGTGTAATTATAGAGACTGCAGGAGTTTCTGGACTAAAAGAAGAACTTTCAAAAAGGGTAAATTGGGATAAGCAAGTTTTTATCAGTAGTAGAGCTGCTTGGTTTTTGGAAAATATTGAAAAGAAAATGGTGGGGAAGTTTTTAAGCAAAGTTGCAAAACTTTTGGATAGTTTAACTAAAGTTAAGATGGAAGCTCAAGAGGCTATTGCTAAGATTAACAGCGTTATAAGTGAAATTACTTCTGTTGTTGAAACCATACGTATTCTTTCAATAAATGCAAAGATTGAATCAACGCGTATAGGGGTGGAAGGAGCGGTTTTTAAAATAGTTGCTTCAGAGATGGAGAATATGTTGGATATAGTGATTTCTTACGCTTCTAAAGTTAAAAATACAGCGGAGGAGTCAAAAACAGTTATATATGCCCTTGACGAGGTTGAGAAAAGATTAAAGCAGATGCTGGAAGCCAATAAAGTTGAGCCACTTCGGGGAAAGGTGTTGGTTGTAGGTGGT
>JAMOTN010000023.1 GCA_027062325.1 bacterium | reverse complement strand
TTAACAAGATAACCATTAATTTTAATAGTAGCAGCGATAGATGCTTTAACGGTAGAGTTGAAGGTAACTTCTGCTCTCTTTGCTTGTTGAACGACACTAACGCTGTAGCGTCCTGCTTTGGTAACATCACTTGCATCGAGGGGATTAAATGCAGCGTCTGAGGTGGTAAGAACTCTCCCACCGATAGAACCGTCTAATAACTTTTTAGTGTTGTACTCAGTAGTACTGGAAATTCTGTTGATCTCTGATGTGAGCTGTTCCAACTCGTCTTGGAGTGCTTGCCTGTCTTCCATAGTATTAGTATCATTGGTTGCTTGAACTGCAAGCTCTCTCATACGGCGCAAGATTTCGTGGACTTGCCCCATGGCACCTTCTGCGATATTAAACATCTTTATACCGTACTGAGCGTTTCTTTGAGCTTGTTGAAGACCGACAATCTGACTTCTTAGCTTCTCAGACATTGAAAGACCAGCTGCGTCGTCACTTGCTCTATTAATACGAAGACCTGAAGCTAACCTTTCCATAGTTTTTGCAAGTCTTGAATTTACAGTGTTAAGCTGCCTCCTGGCGTTAATGGCAGTAAGATTGTGGTTAACTACTAACATACGAACCACCCTCCCTGGTGTTGATTTTTACGGCAAGCCTCCCTGCTTACCGCAAAGCACGTTATTTTATTCACCTCCTTACACTACTTGAAATTTTATCTTTTCAGCTTGTTTACAATTTCACTCCTGCCTGCTTTTGATTTTGTGCTACTTTTATCTTTGATCGCCCTCAGTCTGTTTTAATATTCTCCTTTACTTTCCACTTATTTCTCGGCAAACGATTGAAAAATTTTAGTATTGGTTCGGTTGTGTTAAATTTATTAATATGGAGGGGGGAAAATGCTGATTTTATCTGATGATTTAACTGGAGCTTCCGATGTTTCAAGTTTAGTAGAGGGTGCGGATAAAATAGTTTATTTAAGAGATTTGAATTCCCTTAATGAATTTCTTGCAAAGAGAGCTGAATTTTTTAAGAGGTACGTTAAAAATTTCTCTCAACATCTTGTAATTGCGTTGCCTTTGAGGTTTGCCTCTAGTAAGTGTATTGAAGGGGTGCTAACTGCTTTTTTGAAGCAAAATATTAATATAAGGTATATTAAGGTGGATTCGCTTGCTAGAGGTAATTGGTTTGAAATAGCAAACTATTATGCTAAAACTGGATTGAAGGTTGGCTGTTTTTTTCAGTTTTTTGAAAAAAGTAGATATGTTTGTGAAGGAAGAATAATTTTAGATGGAAAAGGAATAGAGGGGACGACTTACGAGAAAGAATACACTGGAAGTATTGTCCTAACTGACAATATTATTAGTGGTGTGGATATAGTGGAAGTTTCCAGTTATGATGTAATACATCGATTAGTTGATAAATACGATGTAGTGCTAGCTACGTCTGCAGTATTGTCTTTTTTTCTGGGGAAAAGGGTTTTGAAAAGAGCAGCTTTAAAGTTGAGAGGTAAAATTGTCCTAATAAATACCTCTTACTCACGGACTGCTTCTCTGCAAGTTATGGATTTCTTACAGAGAGTTATGAAGGGAACTTTTAAGATGGAGAATAATTATATTTACTCCTTTGGAAGTTTGTTCAAAACAAACATAGAGCTTTATTCTACTGCGGCTATTAATGAAGACTACTATTTTGAGCCTACTAAAGAATACGCTAAGAGGCTAGCAAAGAGTGCTAGGAATTCATTGGATTCTGCTGATTGGGTGGTTGTGTCTGGAGGGGAAGGAGCAGAGTCTGTAGTAAAAAATGGCTATTTAAGCTACGTTGCCACTGTTGATGAAGGAATTTCGCTGTTGATGGATTCTGATGAAAAGTTTGTGTTATTGAAGCCGGGAAGTTTCGGATGTGTTGATTTTTTGACTTCCTTAGTTTTATGATTTTGTTTATTGCTTTTATTGGCTTATTGGGTTTAGAATATAATTAAGATTGCCCAAGTTTTGACCACATAATTTTCGTATCACTTAATCTTGCATGGAGGTGGGTGGAAGTGAGAATCACTATTGATGGAAAAAACATCGAAGTAACAGATGCTATAAGATCCTACATTGAAAAGAAGTTGGGGCGCCTTATTAAGTATATGGACAGAATAATGGAGATTCATGTTGTTATGCATGTAGATAAGACAAAAGCTAAGGAGACACAGCATGTGGTTGATGTCACGGTTTGGAGTGGCGGTAAAGTTGCCCGTGCTACTGAGACTGCAGTTGATCTGTATGCAGCAATCGATTTGGTGTATGAGAAGTTAGAAAAGCAACTTAAGAAGATGAGAGAAAAAGAGTTCCAGGCATCTCGTAAGGAAGCTCAGAAGAGAAAAGAACGTGGGTATTTCATAGAGGTTGATGAGGAATACGAAGAGGACGAGATAGTTTTCCAGAAGCTCAGTGGTAAGCCAATGTATTTAGATGAAGCTGTTGATATACTAAAAATGAGCCATCATCAGTTCATAGTTTTTAGAAATGCCGAGACTGGAAAAATTAATGTTGTTTACAAGAGACACGATGGAAAAGTGGGGGTAGTTGAGCCTTGAGGTTAGTAGATTTTTTAGTGAGCGAAGCTGTAAAGCTTGATTTTGATGCAGCTGACAAGTGGGAAGTAATAGAGTGGTTTGCTAGGCGTTTTTATCAGGCGCATGTGGCTGATAGTCCAGAGGTTATAAAAGAAGTCATGTTTTCTCGTGAGGAAATAGGAACAACAGGTGTTGGGCATGGTATAGCTATTCCTCATGGTAAGGGGAGCAAGATCCACCGCATAGCGCTTGGTTTTATGAGGTTGAAAAGTGGTGTGGATTTTGGATCAGTGGATGGTCAAAAAGTTGACTTGGTGTTTGCAATAGTTGCACCTTCTGATCAGGCTCATGCGTATTTAAAGTTGCTTGCGCAGCTTTCAAAGTTTTTAAAAACTGAAGGTATTGTTAATAAATTGCGTGAAGTCAAGGAAGTGAAAGATATTGTTGGTTTACTTGAGAGTGTCTGAGCTTCAAGTAGAAAATGCTATTTTAGGGATATTTAAAGGGTGAATTTAAAGTGGGGGCTGTGAAAGGCAGCCCCTTCTTTTAATTTATGTGAGTTTATTTTGTATTGTTGATTTTGAGTTTTTGATAAGAGAGGGTGATAGGCGTGGGGATATGGGATAAGATAAAGGAACTTTTTAAACGTTTCTCATGGAATGAAAGGCAGCTAAGACGCTACTTTTCAATTGTAGAAAAGATTAATGTTTTGGAAGAAGAGGTAAAGAAGTGGCCTGATAGACGCTTTAGGGAGAAAACAGTTGAGTTTAGAGAGAGGTTAAAGAGTGGGGAGTCTCTAGATGATATACTCGTTGAGGCTTTTGCGTGTGTGAGGGAGGCGGCAAGGAGAACTCTAGGGATGCGCCATTTTGATGTTCAACTTGCAGGTGGAATTGCACTCCATGAGGGAAAAATAATAGAAATGAAGACTGGAGAGGGAAAAACGTTAGTTGCGACACTTCCTGCCTATCTCAATGGCTTGATGAATAGATTGAACTCTGCAGATGATTACCGGCCTGTTCATATTGTTACTGTTAACGAGTACCTAGCTAAAAGAGATGCTAAGTGGATGGGAGAGATCTATCGTTTTCTGGCTCCTGAAGGAGAAGAAGAATTTGCGGTTGGTGTGATACTTCACGAAATGGGATTTGAAGAGAAGAAAAGAGCGTATCGTTGTAACATTGTTTACGGAATGAACTCAGAGTTTGGTTTTGATTATCTACGCGACAATATGGCCATGCACCCTGATGAAATTGTTCAAACTGGGCACTGGTATGCCATAGTTGATGAGGTTGACAGTATATTGATTGATGAAGCTCGTACTCCTCTTATTATTTCAGGTGCAAGTGAAGGTAACACTAAGATTTACTACATAATAGCGTCTGTTGCAAGGCACTTTAAAAAAGGTGTTCACTTTGAATTGGATGAGAAACACAAAGCAGTTAACTTAACGGAAGAGGGTTATAAACTTGCAGAAGAGCTTTTGACTCAGCGTAAGGTTTTGAAGGGAAGTTTGTATCATCCAGAGAATTATCATTTGGTTCATTATTTGATTCAGGCTTTGCGTGCACTTCACCTGTTTAAAAGAGATGTTGATTATGTAGTGAAAGATGGAGAGGTAATAATAGTTGATGAGTTTACAGGACGATTGATGCACGGTAGGCGTTGGTCTGATGGTTTACATCAGGCTGTTGAGGCAAAAGAGGGGGTGGAAGTCCATCCGGAAAATCGAGTTCTTGCTACCATAAGTCTTCAAAATTACTTTAGACTCTACAAAAAACTTGCGGGAATGACGGGAACTGCTGCTTCTGAAGCTCGTGAGTTTGGTGAGATATACGGTTGTGATGTTGTGGTTATTCCAACTAATAAACCGGTTATAAGAGAAGATTTACCCGATGTGGTTTATAAAACAAAACGTGAAAAATATCATGCTGTCATAGATGAGATAAAAAAAGCTTATTCCAGGGGACAGCCTGTGCTTGTTGGAACAACCTCTATTGAAGTCAGCGAAGGGTTGGCTGCAATTCTAAAAAGAGAAGGAGTGCCGTGCCAAGTTTTAAATGCAAAATATCACGAGAAAGAGGCACAGATAATAAAGGAAGCAGGAAGACCGTTTGCTGTTACCATAGCTACAAATATGGCTGGTAGAGGAACAGATATAATCTTGAAATATGAGGAGAAAGTACTTTGTGAGTTTGGTGATAAAGCTACTTCACAGGAGATTGAAAAATGCCTTCAGACTTTGAAAGAGGCTTTAAGTTCAAAGAAAGAGGGAGAGTACTTTGCTCTGTTTTTACCTAAGAGTTGGCTGGTTTACGTTTCAGATAATCTTAAAAATGAAGGAGTAGAGTTCTCTGTTGAAAAAGAATTTGATCCTGATACTTTTGCGAGGAGTAATATAGATGTGGCTTTGGTTGAGTCTGATTCTTTGAAACTCGTTTCCTATATTCACTCTGTTAGATTAGGTGGACTTTACGTTATAGGGACGGAACGGCATGAAGCGCGCAGAATAGATGATCAGCTGCGTGGTAGAAGTGGAAGGCAGGGAGACCCAGGGAAAAGCCGCTTTTTCTTATCCTTAGAGGATGATCTTATGCGTTTGTTTGGAGGGGACATGGTGAAGAATTTAATGGATAGGCTGGGAATTCCGGAAGGGGAGCCGATTGAGAGTGGACTAGTTACTCGTGCTATAGAGACGGCGCAGCGGCGGGTTGAAAATCACAATTTTGAGATAAGGAAGCACCTTTTGAAGTATGATGACGTATTAAACAAGCAGAGGCAGGCATTGTATCGCCTAAGGAAAGAAATATTGGAGGCTGAAGATACTACAGAATATGTCAAAAGAGCTATTGAATTTACTGTGGAGAATTTGGTTAATCGTTATGTTGAGGAGGCAGAAGTTGCAGATTTTGAAGCTTTGGCTGCATCTGTTTATACTTTGTTCGGTTTAAGGGTTGATCCTGAGGAGCTTAAAAAGGTAAATGTTGAGTTTGAAGGTGGATTAGTGGAATGGTTAAAAGAGCATCTCTTTGAAATTTACAATACTAAGAAGAATTCAGATATATGGCCTCATCTTGAAAAGTTTGTAATATTGAGTTTGATAGATAGGCATTGGCAGAATCACCTCACAAATATGCATGAACTTCAGGAGGGAATTGGTTTAAGGGGGTTGGCAGCCAAAGATCCCCTGTTGGAGTATAAGCTTGAAGGAGCTCGCATGTTTGATGAGATGATAGAGAGATTACGTGAAGATATAGCTTCTACGCTTTTAAGAATAGAAGTTGCAGAGGTTGAAGAGAAGGAGAGAGAGGTCAAGTTAGTTAAAAATGAGTATAATGCTGTGGGAGCGGCACAAGCAAGAACTGGAACTCAGGGAAGTGGAACCTATAGAAGAAAGCAGCCCAAGGTTGGTCGTAATGATCCGTGTCCCTGCGGAAGTGGTAAGAAATACAAACATTGTTGTGGAAGAAATGTTTAGTGGGGGTTTAGGATGATTTGATGAGGGTTTGTGTTATGAGGTGGTTGGTAAGACGGTTAGCATTTTTATTGGTGTTTATTATGGGAGTTAGTTTTGGTCTCAAGGCTGCGTCAAATTATCAGGATGCTCTATGGTGTCTTGAAATGGCAAAGTACTACCTCTACTTCAAATACGACATAGATAAAGCAAAACATTATGTAGAGCTAGCTCTTAAATACAATCCAAAGTTAGAAGCAGCTTTGAAGGTAAAGAAAGAGATAGAAGATCTTGAAGAACAGATAAGGCAAACTCTTCAGATAAGGGAGGAGTATAACCGATTTAAGGAAGGTAATGAAAGTGCAGCTCAAACTACCTCTCGGTCTAAGAGGAGGAAAGATTCTCCTGTTTCAAAACATACTAGAAGTGTAAATAAAAATTCACGAAGCAAGCTAAGTAATGTTGAGATTTTTCTGAAGGCTTTAAGGAATGGGGAGAGGGCTTCACCGGATGAATTTAGAAAGTATATAAATTCTATAAATTTACCACAAAGATACAAGGATTTTTTGAAAGCTATTGTCTTGAAGAGGGAAGGTGCTTTTTTGAAGGGAGTGAAGCTTTTAATTAAAGCAGTTGAAAATTTTTCTACAGAGGAGCTGCAGCTTGATAAAGTTAGAGAGTATCTCAAAGTTGCTTACACCGAGTTGAGGTTATCTGCAGCCTATAGGCAAGTTTTGATGCACAATGCAGTTTACAACCTTTTAGATGGCTTTGGAGTGCTTAAGTATTACAAAAAATTTAAGAAGATAGACGAGTCCAATTTTGCTGCCTGGAAAGAGGCAGGGTTAATAGATGAACTTCCTTCAAAAGATTATGTTATAGATCGTTCGAGAGATTTAGTTGTTAATAAGAATTACACTGGTGTATCTTCTTATGCAATGGTTACACTTCCTGCTTTTTCTTCTAGTAATCTCAATGCTTACAAAGAGGCTCGGCGTCTTTATGAGGAAGCGAAAGGAGAAGTGTACAGGGGCATGTTTATAACGGCTAAAGATAAATTGAGGCATGCTTTAAGATTGAAGCCTATTTTTCCAGAAGCTTATAACTTATTGGGAATTGCAGAGGAGTTCACTAATGATTATCAGACGGCTATGAAGATGTATTACAAAGCTTATTTGCAAAATCCACAAATGGTAGAAGCACTTTACAATTTAGCGCGATTATACTATAAGTTGGGAAATTTAGACGAAGCTTACCGTTTACTTAAGGCAAATTTGTCTAAGGTGAAGAACAATTACAAGGCTCTGCTACTCGCAGCTCAAATTTTTATGGCAAGGGAAGATTGGGATAATGCCTATGTGACTTTGAAATTTGCTGGGCGTATGTCTAGGGGATGGGATTATTACTTCTGGAAAGGATTTTTCTACTGGAGAAAAGGCAATGCTAAAAAAGCAGTAGACAATTGGAAGAAGGCTTTGAGATTGACAAATGATGAGGAAGTAAAAAGCAAAATTAGAAAGATGATAAGGGCAGCTGTTGGTAATGGATAGTACTTGTAGGAAAAGTAAATTTAAACTATCCTTGTTTGAGAGGGGGCTTAGGTATGAGTATGGGTGTTAATAAGCACTGGAAACTTTATTTAGATCTTGGAGCGGGAACTGATGACGTGCTGATGAGCATAAAAGGTGTAGAGGCAAAGGATTATCCCCATGCTGTTCTGGTGTCCAGCAACAGAAGATTTGCAGATTGGCTTGATAGATGGGATTATGAGGAGTTGCGGCTTGCTGGGAATACCATTTCTGGAGGAAAGTTTAAAAAGGTGCTTGTGAGGAAGATGGAAAAAGGCCTTAAAGTTGTTGCAACTTCTGATGCTGCTAAAAGTTTTTCTGATAAGTTTAGTCGTTTGAAAGAATGGGGGATAGAAGTTGTGAGTGATTTAGAAGAATTTGATCTGTGGTTGGACGAGCTGAAGTTGTATGAAAAGTTTGAGTTGGCTGCTCAAAATGGTTTGGAGGTCGATAATTTAGTTGGAGTAGTTGTGTTGGCGCAAGATCATGGTGCTGCGCCTGAGGATGTATCGGATAGGAGATGGCGATTTGATGAGTTTTTAAGTTTCTGTGTTGGGAAAAAAGTTGCTGATGTTAGAAAAGTTATTGCAGAGGTTGTAGATGGTAACTTTAGGCCAACACGTGCCATGAGTATTTTGAGACAGTTGGATGCAGAGCTGGCGCCGGGTGTTGAAAAGAGTTGGTATGACACATCGTTGATGGCGTGTATAGGAGCAGCTTGGCCATTTGATGGGCGTAGAATTGCTGTGAACTTTGGAAATGGTCATACGATTGCAGTTGCCTTTGAGGATGATGTAATAGTTGGAATTTATGAACATCACACCAAGAAAGTTTTAGCAGAGGATGGAAAGTTGTTTATGGGTCAGTTTTCACGCTTTATAAGTGGAGAACTTGAGTTTAATGAGGTGTTTGATACGCGTGGACATGGGGTGTGTTATGCTGATAAATATGATATGAGTGGTGTTGAAGTTATTTTAACTGGACCGAATTGGAGAAAAGCTTGGGAGTTTTTGAAGAGTAATTGGGAAGATTTTGGTTTTGGTAGTGTCTTACTTAAGGTGGCGGTTGCGTTTGGTTCAGAGTTTTTAACAGGTATTGCTGGTGCTATGATATTGGAGAGGGGTGATTGGGATGGAGATAAGGTTGATGTTAGACAATACCATCTATCCTGAAGAATTGGATAAGGATGATTTTTTTAAAGATAGGTTGTATGAGGAGGATTTTTTAGGATTTTATTTCAGAAGAAAATTTGCGCCGGGGGTAGTAATAGCAAATAGAATGGCAGATATTGCTTTTGAGGAGGCAAGAGGTAAGTTTGAGTTAGAAAAGATTGCGGTGGTTTGTGAGACGGACTTTTGTATTCCAGATGCTTTATCTGCGAAGTTGGGGGTTACTGTGGGAAATAGATACCTTAAAGTTTTGGATTGGCAGATTATGGGCTTTACTGTTTATGATTATTTGCATGGTCGGGGAGTTAGAGTTTGGGTTGATAGTGAGAAGGTTCGGAAAAATGGTGGTGTATTTGAGAGGTGGTATTTTAGAAAAACTACAAAAGCAGAGAGGAAAGATAGGAAGGTTCGTTGGAAGATGGGGGTTGAGGTATTGCGTGAGTTTTTAAAATCTCCGCGTGATTATTTGAGTTGGAGCTTAGTTAAAGTTGCAAATTGGTTAATTGGGAAGGCTCCAATAAAAGAGGTGAAAGAGTGTCCTAAATGTCACATTACTTATACCTGCGAAGGAGATGTGTGTCCAGTTTGTGCAGGGAAAGGTTATTTCGAAGTGTTGAGTTGAGCTTTGTAAGGAGTGAGTGGTGTGGTCATAAGGTTTGGAGTGCTGGTTGTTTCGGATAGGACTGCAAGGGGTGAAAGAGAAGATTTGGCTGGAAAAACATTGATGGAATTGATAAAAAAAAGAGAGTGGTTGGTAGAAAGGTACGCCGTGGTGCCAGATAATGTTGGAGAGATAGTTAGTGCAGTGAAGGAGATGCTAGGGAGCTGTGACTTTGTTATTACCTCAGGTGGCACAGGATTTGGTAAGAAAGATTATACTCCAGAAGCGGTTGAGCTGTTGCTTGAGAGAAAAAGCTATACACTTCCTGCGTACATTGTTTTTAAAACAGCATCTTTGAAGCCAACAGCGGCACTTTCCCGTGCTGTTTGTGGTGTATCCGGCTCCACATTTGTTATAACTTTTCCGGGGAGTAGGCGTGCTGTTGTGGAATGGTGGCAAGAATTTGAGCCGATGGTGGAGCATATTTATGAGCTTTTGAATAAGGATGTTGTTACGTGTGGGGGGTGATTGTAATTTCTATCCCTTCCACACTTCCACTCCGATGTAGCTCCTTGCTTTCCAATATCGCATGAATTTACTCAAAGTCCAGTGTTCGACTCTACCTGAGGCAGAGTTGTTGATCTGCACATATGTTGTTCCATTTTTTTCGTATATTCCAGTTATAACAACGTAGTGGCCGTCCCATCTTGTATCAACAAGAGCTATTATGAAGTGTTCTTTCTTTAAAGCTGCTGCTAAATACTTTTTCATGAAGGAACTTGTAACACGAGTACCGTTTTTTCGGGCGATCGAATACATCTTTATTACTTTTGAGTCTAATCCGTACTTTCTAGCTCCTTTTGCCAAACCTGTATAAGGTGTACCTGCTCTGTTGTAAAAGACGTAGTCAACGTTTTTAGCAATGTTGAACATGCTATCGTGAATCCCATAGTATTGGAGAATCATGGAAAGTGACGATGGGCCACATATTGATAATCCGTGCCAACTTCTGCCAGTTTTGGGGTTGTAGTATTTTTTCTTGACTTTTGAGGAAACCTTTACCTTCCACCAATATTTGCTTCTATCCATCTGATAAACTGTTGGAACTTCATAGCGAATGTCTAGGCGTCCAGAAGTAGAGTAGGATTTGACTTCTTTCCTTCTGATTTTTAAAGCAGTTGCAGAAGTTGTTGGATTTGCTGAGGATAAACCTGCTGACAGAGCAGTTGAGATTAGAGCAGATATGGAGACAGAAGAATTTGTTTGAGAAGTTGTTGTAGAAAGTTGCGAGTCTTCCAAATAAGATACAACGTTGTCATCTAAAATTTGCAGGTTGGCAGAATACACCCAGTAAGTTTTGCCATCTTTTTCAACAGCAAACCAACCATCAGGAGTTACTGCAATAACCTTTAAAATAGCTCCTTCTAAAGCTGTGCCTAGTTCTTTTGCACTTACTGATGGGGCTTCTCTCAAAACACATGTATTTCTAACAAAGGCATAACCTGAAAACTCGAATGGGAGTGAGTTTATTAAATTGTAATCTTCTGTTGCTTTGTCTTTTTTTATCCATCCTTCCTGCCCTTCAAAAAGTACTTTTATCCATTCATTACGAGTTTCCAATATAACTAACTTCATACCAGCGGGAACAAGTCCTATGGGTTGAGAAGTTGCGGAAGGTTTAGAGTAAACTATAGCAAATGGAGATGTTATGAATGCTTCAGCGGGCAGATTTAAATATTCCCTTTTTACTCGCATCATAGCTTCTTGAATGGTGACTAGTGACTCTCTAGGCCAATTTTCACGAAGAGCTTTGATATAAAGTTTGTAAAGCGTTACATATTTGTTATAAAGGGTATGTTTATTAGTAGTAGCATTGAACTTGTGATAATATGATGGAATATCATACGAGAATAGGTCAGAGTCTAGGTAGGCAAAAGAATTTAAAACTATAAATAAAGTTGCAAATAGTACATATCTTAATTTGAACATATGCCTCACCCCACAAATTTTTGCCTAACTCCTCTATAGTAATCTCCTTAAACCCCATTTTGAATTATAAGGGGGGAATTAAAGTGTGTGTCATTGAAGCTGTAATGCGCTAGTTTATGCAGTATGATGTTTATGGGGTTTATGATAAAATTTAAGCTGATGTTTGAGAAAATTGGGGGTGAAGAATTGTGAAAAAGAATAGAGTGGCTTTATTAATTTTCTTTTTCTCTCTTTTATTTGTTGGAGAGGCCGAAAGTAATTCAAGCAGCCAGAAGTTTCAGATTTTAAAGCCGTCTTTAGAGAAGATAAGGTGGGAGAGGTTTGCGGAGTTGAAATGTGAAAGAAGTAAGGATGGGGTAGGACTTTTAAGGGATGAGAATAACAATACTGCTCCTGCTGGATTTGCTCCAACGTTCTTATGGGCAGGAGAAGGATTTGTTGTAGTGACAGATGCTTACAATAATCAGCTAATAGTATTCAACGTTAAGAGTGGAAAAAGAGAGGTTTTTAAGCTCCCTGAGGATGGCTTATTTTGGACAGGTTTTATATACAGTGGGAAGTTGTGGGCTGTTAGCTCCTCAGGTAATTTGTACAGAGCTTTACTTAGTAAAAACACTGATTTTGAAAAGGTGAAAAAGTTACCTGATTTTTCAAAGTGTTGGCGTGTTTATCCAGCTCTTCCTTATGTGGTAGGTGAATCGGTAGATGGAGTGTACGTTTACGATTTATCAGGTAAGCTTATCAAGACCTTTAAAGCCCAGTATAAACCTTTGATTTACAACAAGGGATACCGCGTATATCCCTTACATACTACGGAAAAAGTTGTGCTTGCGTTTTCAAAGAATAGGGTTATATCTTTCGATTTGACTAATTATGTCTGGAGTGCTGGTGGAGATAGAAATGCTTTTGCAGTGTTTCTATTTTGGCCTCCAAAAGATGTGAAAATTGGAGTGTTTAAAGCAGGGGATTTCTTTTTTGTGAAACCACCGTCTCATTTATCATTTGATACGCTCTCCTACGTTTGGTTTGATGGTAAAAGTTTATGGTGGCACTCCTATGATCCACTGAAAGATAGGTACGTTGTGTGGAAAGGGAATTTAAAGTGATGTTAGTTGAGAGAAATAGGAGGTAGCGTTTAATGTTTGAAATGGCTAACTTTGAGGCTTTTTTAATAGGATATGTTTCCGGATCAATTTTATGGGGGTACATATTGCCACTCTTTAAAGGAATAGATATAACCACTGTTGGAAGTGGAAATCCAGGAATGACTAATGTTTATAGAGCGTTGGGAAAAAAATGGGCTGCTGTTGTATTTGTGTTGGATTTTTTAAAGGCTTATGTTCCAACTCTTTTGTTTGGAATACCTGCTGCAGCGGGGGCAGTTTTGGGACACATATTGTCGCCAATTATGATTTTTAAAAGTATTAAGTCTTACATAAAAGGAGAGAAAAGGATAAAGTTTGGAGGAAAGGGAATTGCTTCTTCTGTAGGTATTGCTTTTGCTTTGAGTTGGAAAGTTGGTTTGATCGGTTTAATAGCCTTTTTGACAGTGTTTTCTGCGACTCGTTATGTTTCGGTTTCATCTCTTTTTATGATGCTTACATTTACTATCAGTTCGATTTTCTTTTTGTCAAGGAGTGCTGTATATTTTTTTGCATCTTTGATGGCACTGAGCGTTTTGACGCACATTGGAAATATAAAGAGGCTTCTCAAGGGAGAAGAATTGAGAATTGAATTTGGAAAGTCGGCCCCAAGTACTGAAAAGTGAGTAGTTTGTGTGGGAGGGAGAAATGTGGCTAAAAAGTATATAGCAGTTGTTGGCAGTGGTAACTGGGGAACCACATTGGCTAAGATGTATTCTGAAAATGGTTATAGGGTTTGTCTGTTGGGGAGAGAGGAAGAGGTTGAGATTTTAAAGCGTCATGGTGAGAATCTATTGTATTTACCAGGATATAAGCTCAAGGGAGTGGAGTTTGCTTCCTACGATGAAGCGGAAAAAATAGATGTTCCTGAAGTGGTTTTATATGTTGTTCCAATGAAGTGGTTAGCTTTAACAGTTGAAAAGTTTTTGCATTGGAGGGATACAGAGGCTATTGTTTGCACTAAGGGAATTGATGAGGAGGGAAGATTACCTTACGAAATTTTGGAAGAGCGTGGTTTTCTAAAAATATGTGCTCTTTCGGGGCCAAATATAGCAAGAGAGATAGCAAGAGGATTGCCGGCTTCATCTGTTATTGCTTCAAAAAATTTGGATTTGGCGCGGAGAATAAGAGATTATTTAGCCCTAGACAGATTCAGACTCTACGCCTCTGATGATATACGTGGAGTTCAACTGGCGGGAGCTTTGAAAAATGTAATAGCAATTGCTGCTGGTATAAATGATGCATTGGGGCTTGGATATAATGCTAAAAGTGCTTTGATAACAAGAGCTCTTGTAGAGATGCATCGATTGGGAGTTGTGCTTGGAGCTAAAAGAGAGACCTTCTACGGACTTGCAGGTTTGGGGGATCTTCTTACAACTTCTGATAGTGGGTTGAGTAGAAACTGGAGGGTTGGATATGAATTGGGACGTGGTAAGAGCTTGTCCGAGATAATGGAGTCTATGAGGGAGGTTGCAGAGGGAGTTTATACGGTTAATGCAGTTGTGAAGCTTAGTGAAAAATTTGGTGTTGAGATGCCAATTACAAAGTGTGTAAGTTTGGTGATAAATGGCCAAATAACGCCTTATGATGCAGTTAAGCGTTTGATGAGTCGAAGTTTAAAAGATGAGCATGAATTTATAGAGCATAGGGAAGTGTAGAGTTTCGCTTGAGGTGATGTATTGTAAGATGAAAAGGTTAGTTTTGGAGATATCTGTGCTCTTAATTTTTGCAAGTATCACTTATTATCTTTGGATGGTTTATAAGGCAATTGAATGGCAAGGGGTTTATCCTGGTGTTAGAGTGGCAGGTTTTGAGCTTGCGGGATTTTCAAGGGAGCAGATAAACGTTTTGATAAAGTTGTTGAAAATGCGTATAGCTGACAGAAGAGTATTCTTGTATTCAGATTCGCGTGTTGTAAGCTTCAAAGTTTCTGATTTTTTGTTGGAATTTATGCCTGAAGAGGATCCTTTATCAGAAGGAAGACAAGGTGGATTTAAGGCGCGAATAAAAGGGGCTTTTTCTTACTTTTGGAAAGGGAAGGAGAAGGATATATCGGTTTTAGTGTCTTTAGATCTCGAGAAAATAGAGGAAGCTGCCAAAAAAGTCGTTGAATTTTTTAACGTAAGAGCCATACCGGCTGTAGTTTACAGAAGGGGAAGTAATAGATTTGTTAGCAGAGAGCTTAATGGGCTTGAAACTGATTTATATAGTGTTAGTTTGGCTTTAAAAGAAGTGTTGAAGAGTTGTATTTTAAAAGGAGAGTGTACAAGAAAAGTTGACTCTAAGGTTGTGGTTCCTCATCCAACTAGAAGTGAGATATTGGACAATTATGGTGTTAAGTATATGGTTGCAAGTTATGAGACACCTGTTAACTCCTTCATAGAATCGAATAGGGTTCAAAACTTGAAAGTGGCGGTGGATAAGATTGACGGTTTGATGTTGTTTCCATTTGATGAGTTTTCTTTCAACAGAGTTGTTGGACCTAGGACCTTAGAAGCGGGTTTTAAAGAGGGAAAAAGCATTATAGGTGGAAAGCTTGTAAAGAGTGTTGGCGGTGGAGTTTGTCAAGTGGCAACAACGGTTTATGATGCCGCGTTTTTAGCTGATATGGACATAACGGAGAGGTGGAATCACAGCATATTTTTCCCTTCAATAGCTAAATATTCTAAGCCGGGGTTTGATGCAGCAGTGGTTTATGGTTACAAGGATTTGAAGTTTAGAAATAATAAACCTTATACGGTTGCAATATTGACAGATTTAAATGTAAAAAGATTGCGTGTTGAGTTTTGGGCGGAGAAACTTCTGCCCTATTCTGTCACTGAAGAGGTTGAAATCAAGGCAGTTTTAAATCCACGCGTGAAATACGTTGTTGATGAACTTCTGGCAGCTAATGCTACTCCTGAGGTTGTGGATGAAGGAGTTAAGGGCTACATTGCTCGAACTTTTAGAATTAAAATAAAAGATGGAAGAGTTTTACAAAAGGAAGAGATGGGACTTTCAAGATATCGAGTTGTAGATAGGGTGGTTAAAGTTCCTCCGGGGTATGCAAAAAATAAAACAAAAAATAAAATTCGATAAGGGAGTGAGGAAAATGGCTGGACACTCTAAGTGGGCTAACATAAGGCACAGGAAAGCAGCAGTAGATGCGAAAAGAGGAAAGATTTTTACTAAGCTTGTTCGTGAGATAATAGTGGCAGCAAGAGAAGGAGGGGGAGATCCTGATAGCAATCCTCGATTAAGAACGATTATTGAAAAGGCAAAGCAGGCTAACATGCCTAAAGAAAAGATAGAGCAGGCGATAAAAAGAGGAACGGGTGAGTTAAAGGATGGACAGTCACTTGAGGAGATATACTACGAGGGATACGGACCGGGCGGAGTTGCAATATTAGTTTATACGGTTACCGATAACAAGAATAGAACTGCAGCTGAGATAAGGCATATATTTTCAAAGCACGGTGGAAATTTGGGAGAGTCTGGTTGTGTAGCTTGGATTTTTGAAAGAAGAGGATGGATAGAGGTTGACATGGAAGGTAAAGATGAGGACGAACTGATGGAGGTTGCGATTGAAGCGGGAGCTGATGATGTAGAGTTTGAGGATGGGAAGGCAGAGATAGTTTGTGAGCCGGATAGTTTTGTGGATTTGAAAACAGCCTTGGAAAAAGCTGGCTATAAGATAGTTGCAGCTGAGATTACCATGCTTCCTAAGAATAAGGTTAAGCTTGAAGGGGAAGATGCTAGGAAGTGTTTAAAGCTTATGGAGGCTTTGGAAGATCACGATGATGTGCAACAAGCGTATGCAAACTTTGAAATAGATGAGGCTGTTATGGAGGAGATTGCCCAGTAAAGCTTTAGGGAGAGGTATTGGTGAATGTTGAAAATTTTGAGGAGATAGTGAAGCTTGTTGCAGAGCGTAATAGTGAGAATAAGTTGATCGTTGCAGGAGTGGATCCGGGTAGTAGAAAAGCTGCAGTTGCAGTCTTAGATGACGAGGGAAATATTTTACTTACACGTAAGTTTTCGAGTAGTACGAGGGATTTATGGGTTAGAAAATTAAAATTCTACGATTTTTTGAAAGGAGTATTTGAAGAGATAAAGGTTGATTTTGTATTTGTGGAAAGGCCATTTGTTTATCACAACACGAGAAGTACGATGGTTTTGGCTGAGTTTATAGGAATTGTAGATGCAGTGTGTATGGAGTTAAGATTGAGACCTTTTCAACTATCTGCTTCTCAGGTAAAGAGTTTGAGCGTGGGAAAAAGAGTGTCGAAAGAGCTTGCACAGAGCATAATAAGGGGACTTTATCCGGAGGCTAAAGGATTTAGTTCTGATGAAATTGATGCTGTAGCAGTTGCACTTGCAGGAATGAATGTTGTGAAAGAGGCTTTGCTATTTGGAAGGTGAGATTAGTGGTTTTAAAGGCTTTAAGGGGAGTTGTTTGGAAAGTTGAAAATAATATGGTTTTGCTGGATGTGTCGGGATTGATATTTGAGGTTTTTGTTATATCCGAAGAATTAGAACAGCTTAAGAAAAAGATGGAAAAGGAGGTTTTGTTGTGGTGTAGTGTTGCTTATCAACTCCCACCAAAAGTATTCGGAAGTTATAGGAGAGAATGCGTGGAGTTGTTTGAAAAGCTTTTGTCTGTATCTGGTGTTGGTTTCAAGGCAGCCTACTCAATATTAAATTTGGGTTTTTCAGTGGTATTGGAAGCTTTGGAAAGAGGTGAGTGGAGTGTTATTGCACAGGCAAAGGGAGTTGGTAAAAAGACTGCGCAAGTTTTAGTGGCTCGTCTTAAGGGAAAGCTTGATTTCAAGGTAGATGAGCTTGTTGATGTTTTAGTGGGAATGGGAGTGGCTGCTATTGAAGCTTGGGAGGTAGCAAAGTCAGTTAAGGGAGGGAGTTTAGAAGAAAGAGTTAAGGAAGCTTTGAGACTTCTTGCGGAGAAGAGGGAGTTAGTCAAATAATAATTTGAGAGGTTGATAGAGGATGAGCTTTAGACCTGAGAGTTTTGAAGAGTTTACAGGGCAGGAGTTAGCGAAAAAGCAATTGAAGTTGATGGCGGATTCTGCTATGAAGCGTGGTGAAGCGATGCCTCACGTTTTATTATCAGGGCCTGCAGGACTTGGAAAAACAACACTAGCTTACATAGTTGCACGCTACATGGGTGTGAACTTTCACATTACAAGTGGTCCGGTTTTAGAAAAGGCTGCGGATATTGCAGCTGTTTTGGCACGCCTTGAGGAGAAAGATGTTTTATTTATAGATGAGATACATAGGCTTCCGCGACACGTTGAGGAAGTTTTGTACCCAGCTTTAGAGGATTACAAGTTGGATTTGGTTGTTGGAGGTGCTGCCTCTTCAAGAGTAATACGAATAGACCTTCCGCCGTTTACACTTATAGGAGCAACTACGCGCCCTGGATTACTAACTCCACCTTTACGTGATAGGTTTAGAAGAATAATAACTCTCGAGTATTACTCAGGAGAAGATTTGGCTAATATGGCGAAAATTTTGGCGGAGAAGATGAAAATTAAGTTAAGTGATGAGGCAAGGATAGAGTTGGGCAGGAGAGCTAGAGGAGTTGCAAGGCAGCTTGTCAATCTTATATTGGCTGTAAGAGATTATGCAACTGTTAATGAGATTGAAGAGGTTGATGTTGAAGATGTTCGAAAGGCTTTGGAAGTTTTAGGAATAGATTCGGATGGTCTAACTAATCTTGATATGAAGGTGTTGAGAGTTCTTGCTGAGAAATTTGGGGGAGGTCCTGTTGGAATAGCAACCCTTGCTGCGGCTGTTGGTGAAGAAAAGGAGACACTAGAAGAGGTGTATGAGCCATTTTTATTAAGGTGTGGTTATATAAAGAAGACAAATAGAGGTAGAGAACTTACCTTGGCTGGTTGGGAAAAAGTAAGGAGTTTTGCAGGTTTTAGTACTTTTGAAAAGGATTTGTCAAAAGAGGGGTTATTTAAATGAGCTGTAAAAGTTTGATACTACATAGTTGCTGTGCGTGGTGTTTGACAGGGTATCTTACAGCTCTTCTTGAAGAGAATCTATATGATGATTTTAGTAGAATATACGTGTTTTGGTACAATCCAAATATTCATCCCTATGGGGAATATAGAAAAAGATTGAAGAGCTTTATGGAGTTTACTTCTGGCTGTTTGGAAAAGATAGTAGATCCTTATAGAGCTAAAAGAATTTCAATAGTGGTGCATGATTTGTGGGAGGTTGAAAAGTTTTCTCCGCTGGATTGCGCGAGGTGTTGGAATTTGAGATTGCTAAAAATGAAAGAGGTGTTCAGTTATATTGATAGTTTAGAAGATGCTTTGTATTCTACAACTTTGCTTTTTTCACCGTATCAAAGACATGGCGAATTGATGAAGGTGGCGCTGGATATCTTTGGAGATAAGTTTTATTATCTTAATGCAAGAAAGTACTGGAAAGAAGGTACTAAGCGCTATTCTGAGCTCGGTTTGTACATGCAAAGGTGGTGTGGGTGTGTTGGGAGTGCTAAGAGAAAAATTTAGGTTGTTGATGGGGTTAACAATTGTTCTATTGTTCATTTGGGAAGCAAATGCTGCTCCAGAAATACGTATAGGGTTGAGCTTGGATGGGAAGAGACAAGAGTTTTCAGGGAACCTTATTCTATTTGTTGGAAAAAAGTTAAATTTTAAAGGTTTTTACAGTAGTTTCACCGTTAGTGCTGTTGGTGAAAATTTGAAGGTTACGATTGGTAAAAAGAGTTTTTTCACTCCGCGCATAACGGTTGTTGCAAAAAGTGGTTTCGTTGGTATATCAGGTAAGAAATACAGAGGTAAAATTGAGTGTTGGGCTAAAGGTGGAAGGCTTGTTTTGGTGAACGTTGTGGATCTTGAGGATTACTTAAAAGGCGTTGTTCCGAAAGAGATGGGACCGAATTTTCCTGAAGAAGCTTTGAAAGCTCAGGCAGTAATTGCAAGAACTTATGCTTTAAAACACTTGAAGCGTCATTCCAGAGAGGGATATGATCTTTGCGACACTCAGCATTGTCAAGTGTATGGCGGAGTAAATGTTGAAAATCCCAAAACAACTAGGGCTGTTACGGAAACTTATGGGATAGTTTTGATGTATAAAGGAGAGCTTGTTAATGCTTTTTACACGGCTTCATGTGGAGGAAGAACTGCTAGTTCTAAAGAAGCATGGGGAAGAAGAATACCTTATTTAGTTTCACATGCGGATCCATTTTGCAAATCTATTGGTGATTTTTCATGGAAGGCTTCGGTGTCTTTGAGAACGTTGACGTATTTATTAAGAGAAGTAGGAGTGAGTTGTGGGAACATAAAAAAGGTCTACGTTTACAAAAAAACTGGGTCTGGACGCGTATCGAGGGTTGCAATAGTGGGTAACTGTGGAAGGAAAATTTTAAAAGTTTCAACTTTTAAGTATGCTTTAAATCGAGATAAATTGAGGTTAAAGAGCACTTTGTTCAGAATAAAAGTCAATGGAAGTAAAGTTTACTTCTATGGAAAGGGATTTGGTCATGGAGTTGGGCTTTGTCAGTGGGGAGCTTATGGAATGGCAAAACAGGGTTACACTTGGCGACAAATTCTAAAGTTTTACTATCCTGGAGTTTTACTCAGAAAGATTTACTGATCTTTTGTTAGGAACTTTAATTCTGAATTTGTAGCTTATAATCAACTTTGAGAGAATTCTCCAAATGTTCTATTTGGTAATCTGGAATATCAACGAGTAATGTTAATAAATAACTGGGAGTGCCGAATAAAGTGTTTAGGAGGGGATATTATGGCTTTTAAATTGGATTTTTCAAGTATTTTATCCGATCTTGCTAATATGTTTGTGTCTGGAGTAGCAACCGGCATAGATATTGGAACCAGTGGTGTAAAGGTTGTTCAGTTAAAAAAAGCTAAGGGAGCTGTTGTGTTTGATAAGTTTGCAGTAGTTCCTTATCCAGTGGATGATGTGTTTGGTGGGAAAGGTGAGATAGCGAATGTTGATGCTGTGGCTAGTACTATTAAAGAGGCGCTTGCTGCTGCTGGTATAAAAGCACCTGGGAAAGTTGTGGCTGATATACCCTCTACAAATGCAGTGATAAGACTCATAGATTTGCCAATGATGACAGATGAAGATCTGGAACAGAGCATAGTTTTTGAAGCAGAGCGTTACCTTCCATATTCATTAGCTGAGATGAGTGTCTCGTATCACAAGGTGGGGCAGTTTGAAGCAGAGGGAGCTCCAAGATTGAAAGTTATGATAGTTGCAGCCAAGCAGGAGATACTATTTGGTTACCTTGAATCGCTAAGATTAGCTGGAATAAAAGATCCAATAATAGATGTAGATGCAATTGCTGTTGTCAATGCTTTACGTCCAATTTTACCTGCTGACGAAGGTGTGGCAATAATGGACTTTGGGGCAGGGAAAACTGGAATTTCAATTGTTCAGGATAGACAAATACAGATAGTTCGTTCTGTTCTCATGGGTGGAAAGAGTATTACAAGTGCTATTCAAAATGTTTTGGGAGAAGATTGGATGCAGGCGGAGCAGGCTAAAATGGAGAGGGGGAAGATTGTTGTTGATGATGGTGAAGAAGAGGATGAAGTAGCTGAAACTGTGAGAAACGTTGTCGAAGACATTGTTGGAGATATAAGAAGATCCCTTGAGTTCTATCAGACAAGCACAAGGCAGCATATCGATAGTGTGATTATAACGGGTGGTTCTTCTAAAATTTACAATCTTGATAGGTTTTTACAGATGGAGCTTGGTGTCGATGTAATGATAGGTAATGCTCTTCAAGGTTTGAAAATTGCAGAAACTATTCCACAAGAGGCTTTGGAAGATAAATTGCCTGAGTTGACATGTGCCATAGGGCTTGCTTTGAGAGAGGTGATAAGCTGATGCCGGGTCATGACGGATTTGTAAGGATTAACCTAGCCCCTGAGAAAAAACCTTTGATAGATCCTAAGTTACTCAATAAAATTCCCATTGTTCCTATAATTCTTGCAATAGCTCTGTTTTTTGAGTACAACTATCTTTTTAATACTTTAAGTGCAAAGTATCAGGATGAAATAGCCCAAAAGGAAGAGGAGAAGAGAAGGTTGGAGAAGAAGAGGGAGGAAGTTTTGAAAGAGAAAGAGGAGAAGCTAGCTCATTACAAGGAGCAGTTATCAGCATTGGAGGATGAGATTGAACTGAGAAAGCGACTTGTTGGACAGAATATGTATCACTGGTCTCAAGTTTTGGCAGATCTTACAAAGCTTTTACCTAAAAAGACGGTTTGGATTAATTCCTTTTCACCGGAGGATGAACAGCGTATAACTATTGCTGGGTTTGCAATTGCAGATCCAGCGGCGGCTAAAGAAGATAAAAAGAGGGTATTTATAGAAGTTGCTAAATTGATAAGGACGATTGAAAATGCTTATCCGAGGTATAGAGATGTTAGTGTTTCTGCTTTGAGTAAGAGTAATGTTGAAGGTGAGGAGGCTGTTTCATTTCAGTTGAGTTATAGTGTGGATAGAACTCCCAAGGAAGAGAATTTGGCTGGTGAAGGGAATGAAGAAGAGAAAACAGGAATGGAAGATGAGGATACTTTGCCTGAAGAGTAAAGGTAAGGAGATTTATAGGAGGATGATAGTATGAGCAATGGTATGGCTTTTCTTCTGGCATTGATACTTGGAGGAGGAATATTTGGTTGGTGGTATACAAGTGAATATCAAGCTTATCAAGAGCAGATTGCTTCACTCGAGGAGAGCATACAGGAATTAAAGAGAAAGATTGCTAGTGCTAAAGATGTGGAAAGAGAGGTTGAAGAGTACGAAGCTGAAATTAAGAAAAAGCAGCAAGAGCTTGAAAAATTAAAAAAAGAATTGCCCTCTAAGTTGGAGCTTGATGTGTTGATAAATAAGTTGGAGTACTTGTGTTTAAAACATGGTATGAATTTGCACGATATAAGATTTGGGAACTTGACACGGTTTGAGGGATATTCAGAGATGCAGATTGATATAAGTGTTGACGGGCCATTTATGGGGAAAGATGTGGAAGATGATCGAGGACTTCTTAAGTTGCTTAAAGATTTGGAAAAGGATAAGTATTTTAATACAGATGTTGGAATGGTAAATGTCACGGGGAAAAGTGAAGTTGGGGCTAAGAAGGTGGAAGTTAGCGCCAGTATAAGTATGAAAACATATGTTGTTGAGGAGTGATACATGTGAGGGGCGTATTTGGCATTTGGAGAGTGCTGAAAGTATTTCTGACGTTAATGATTGTAGGAGGAGTTTTACTACTGCCGGCGTATGTGGTTAGAAATAGTGGAGTACTTAGTAAAGGTTTGGTAAAAGGTGTTTTTTCAAAGAAAGTGTTTTTGAAAGCTTTAAATGGGTTTGGTACATGTGTTGCTTTAGCTCAAGAGGAGGATGATCTTGGAGATTTGGAAGATGAAGATTTTGGTGATGAGGATACGTTTGGTGATGAAGGCATGGAAGAGGAAGATGCTACAGATGAAGGCATGGAGATGGAAAATACTGAATTGGGAGATGAATTAGAAGACAGTGGGGGTGCCACTGAGGCTACGGAAGGATCTGCAAAATGGAGAGTAGAAGTTGAACCTGTCAAGGATTTGGGAGGAGAGCCAGATTATGGAAAGAATCCTTTTAAGCCAACTATAAGAAAGAAAGTCAAAGAAGAACCAGTTGTGCAACAGCTACCAGAAGAGCCCAAAGTTGAAGAAGTTCCACCATTGCCGCTTAAGTTATTGGGAGTTAGTATCTCCGACGATATGAAAATAGCAATTTTGGAATTGAATGGCAAAGTTTATGAACTAGAAGAGGGGCAAGGTGTTCCGGGATTATTTCAAGTTACGAGTATTTCTGACGATAAAGTAGTAGTGTATGACGAGAGGAGAAATGCCAATCAAATATTGAGCTTTGAGGAGTAGAAAAAATTTTTATGAAGGTTGTGCGGGCTGGATATAGCAGGGGATGAGGTACTCATTAGGAGGTGGCATTTTATGAGGAAAATTTTAAGGGTGTTGCTTGGAGCGGTATTGATAGGAGGATTAGTTTCAGGAGTTTTAGCAGGAGATCATGTTACTTTAAACTATCCCAACCCAATACCATTGGATACTGTATTTAAGATGATTGCTCGTAGTGCTCAGGTGAATATTTTGATGACCAAGGCTGTGAAAGGAATAACAGCTCCTTCTATTATTTTGAAGAATGTTTACTACGAGAAAGCGTTTGAGATTATTTCTAAAACCTATGGATTGTCTTACAGAAAAATTGGTGCAAATACTTACATTATTGGAAAACCTGAGGAGTTGGCTAAAACGTTTGATGTGGGTTTGACTAAAATTTTCAAGTTGAGATATGCAGATCCAAATAAGGTTAAAGGAATATTGACGGAAGTTTTCAAGGGACAAGGAGCAAACTTAATAAAAGTTGCAGTTGATACTTTAAATAACGCCTTGATTGTATCGGCTACTCAGAGCTTACTTGAGAGTGTAGAGGATCTTATACGTAAGATTGATAAGCCAGTTAAGCAGGTATTGATAGAGGTTAAGATGATTCAGGTGCTCTCAAAGTATGCAGAAGGATTAGGATTTACCTGGAGGCAAGCTGATAAAGATTCTCCTTGGTACTTTACTTTGAATATAAAGGAAAACTTTATAGATACAGTCAGCGGTGGAGCTCCTTCAACACCTGTTGCAAATCCATATCCTATCTTTCAGTTTGGAGAATATGTTAGAGCGAATACTCTTGATTGGAACATAGATGTGAACTTTTTTGACAAGGTTACAAATGGTAAGTCACTTATAAATACCAGAATGATCTTGTTGAATGGTCAAGAAGGACAACTTCAGATGGGAAGAAAAATCATCTATGAGATAGGACAGGGAGATAGTAGAACTGGTGCTGAAAAGGATGCAGATATAATTTTGAAGGTAAAACCAATTATTAACGATGAAGGTTTTGTCACCCTTCACATAGAGCCGGACTTCAACATTTACCTTGGTAAGGATCCTGAGTGGAACTATCCAATAATTGAAAAGAAGAAACTTACCTTGGATTTGCGTGTGAAAGATGGAGAGGAAGTAATGATTGGTGGAATGATAGATAGCAGTAGCTCAAAGGATAAGATAGGATTTAAATTTTTAAAAGATTTACCAATAATTGGAAGATTGTTTAGAGATGATTCAACTGCTAAAGAGACACGGCAAATAATATTTCTTCTGAAAGTTCACATTCTGGATAATGAAGCTTAGTAAGTTTAAAGTTGTGTGAAATTATTCAATCGGGGCACCTTTAAAAGGGAAGGTGCCCCCTATCTTATTTGGAGAACTTTTTGGGTAGCTATTTGCCCTTTTTAAATTTCCAAAGTGTAGTCCAGAGAGAAAAAGTACTTTTCAGTTAGAGCTTTTATTTCATTCTTATTGAGTTTTGGAACTTCAAGCTTCTTTGAAAAAGAAACTACTGTTTCTTCCCCCGGAACTGTAAATATTACGAAATTATCTGCAACTTCTGTCACAATTTTTAATCCTCTTCCACCGGCTTTCATCAAGGAATTTTGATCTTCGGACATTACAAGAAAGTACATTGGATTAAATACTTTACCTGCGAAGTCACGTACTTGAATGTTTATGGTGTTAGGAGTAACCGTTACTAGGTACTCAAAATATCCTGAAAACTCCATTGCGTGATCGACTGCATTCATGCATATTTCATCGGTAGCAAGTTTTATCTGAAATCCCGATATCATGTCTACTCCCAGCAGATCAATAAATTCTTCTGAAAATAACCTTATCTTTTCCAGATTTTCTCTGCTTGCTTGAAGTTTAACTTTTAGTCTCAAAAACTATCACCCTCTTGCTTGGACAATTCTTATACGGTTGTCATCTTAACTGAAAAACTTATAGTGGCTCCTTTACCAATTTCAGAACTTACTTTAAATGTTCCAGCATGAGCTTTGGCAACTTCTTGTACGAACAATAAACCGAAAGCACCTTCCCAAAGTCTTTTTATGAATTCTACTCTATTAACTGGGAGCTTCAATTTTTCGTAGTCGGAATCAGAGAAGCCAATACCTGTATCTTTTACGGTAAAATAAACCCTATCCTCAGAAATTTTTGAAATTGTTAGGGTAACCTCTCCTTTTTCTGTATATTTGTAAGAATTTGAGAGTAGTTCTGCTATTGCTTCATATACTGCTTCAAAATCTAACAGTAAATTGTCTTCAGTGGATAAGTTTTCAAGGAAGATATTAAAGTTTAGGTTCCTTTTTGAAAATAAAGCTTCAAACTCACTAGAAATTGTATCGATGAGCTTGGTAACTGAATGGAAATTTCTCTCAATCCTTAAAGGACCTGCAGCTAAGCGCGAAGCCCATTTGGTACGTTTTAAAAAGTGAGCGACCTCTGAGTTGTTATTTTGAGATAAAAGTTCGAGAGTTTTAGTGGGAATCTTTTGAAGTGCTTGGTATAAAATTAACTGTTGCAGAAGTAGTTCTGATGTGTCAGTAAGATATACTATGTGTTCGTTTTCAGATAGAGGAGTTATACGCGTAGAAAATGACGCAAATGATGGTTTTAGAATTGTAAGTATGGAATTTGAAATTTCTGTTTTGTCTGAGGACTTTATGTTGTCAACTTTGCTTCTTATAAAAGATGAAGGAAGAAGATGTTCTATCTCTTGGAAAAAATCATTTGCAAGTTTTACTGATGATGTATTTGAGTCAAAGATGCAAATTGCCACAGGAGAGGCTTTTACCATTGCCTCAACCTTTTTCTTCTCTGCATGTAATTTCTCCAAAAGCATTGTATTGACTATTACGCTCGCAGCAATATTTGCAAAAGCGCTAAGAAGTTCTGCATCCCATTGAGTGTATTCGCCTTTGATTTTATTAACGACTTCAATTACTCCGATAACTTGCTCATTTAAAAATAACATTGGAACTCCCATTAAGTTGCGGGTAGTAAATCCGGTTTTTTTATCAACACCTTTGTAATGATTTTTATCTTTTTCTGCATTTGAAACAATAACAACGGTTTTTTCGGCAGCAATCTTCCCTGCAATACCTTTACCTACGGGAACACGCATACCTATTAGCTCTTGAGATTTTTCTCCCGTGGCTGCTTTGAAGACAAGATCTCCAGTGTTTTCATCAATTAGCAAACAACTTGCTCCTTCGCTTTCAGTAAGTTCGGTGGCAATAGTTAAAACATGTTGCACTACTTCTTCTACGGTTTGGGCTTCAGCTAAAGTAAAGTAAGCTTTTATCAGCGATTCACGGGCTTTCTTTTCCCTTTCAAGCAGAGAAAGTAGATCTTCACGAGAAAGATTAAGGATTTCCACGCTGCTATCAATTCCTCCTATCTATTATGGTGGAGGCGGCGGGATTCGAACCCGCGTCCGTTCCCAAAGGTTCCAGAGCTTCTACAGGCTTAGCAGGTTTTTTGAGTTTCGGTTACAGGAGGAGAACCTGCAAACCTCCTGCAACCTAGCCCACCTTATACTACCCTACAGACCGTGGGCTGTCTGTAGGGAGCCTCCCCACCTAACAGGCCACTCCCACTCCCGGGGAGGAAGGAATGGGGTGACCGGCAGCTTGTGCTTTAAGCTGCCAATGCAAGGTTTTCGTCGGCAGTCTTTGTTTTGCCGCGATTTTTACGGTTTCGCGACCACCCCGGCCTGCCGCTCTGGTCCCTTCTTGGGAACGTCGAATCCTATAACGCCCCCATTTTTTTTACAAAATCGGGGCGACAGGAGTCGAACCTGCGACCTCTGGCTCCCGAAGCCAGCGCTCTAACCGGACTGAGCTACGCCCCGACCTATACATTTTGACCTGCAACTACAATTATAGCTAAAATGTGGTTGAGTTGGTCAACTATTTTATAATTAAGTAGGCAATGCTTGTGAATTTGTGACATAAAATAATGTTTAAATGTTTAATTAGAATATCAGCTAGTAAAACGAGGAGTGGGAAAGAGTGAAGGAGCGCTTTTTTAAGATAACTGATAATATTTGGGTAGTTAAAAAGGCTGGATTTTGTTTTGGTGTTGAAAGATCTTTAAAGATAGCGAATGAGGCTTTAGATCGAGCTTTAAGGGAGGGAATAAATGCTTATAGTATTGGTAAGTTGATCCACAACTCTTATGTAGTAAATTCCTTGGAAAGAAGGGGATTGAAAGTCAGAGGTATAGAAGATGTGGAGGATGGATCAATAGTTGTATTTAGATCTCATGGAGTACCACGACAGTATTATGATATTGCTAAGAGAAAGGGATTGATTGTTTTTGATGCTACATGTCCATTAGTACAAAATGCACAGCGCATTGTAAAAAAATTAACTGAAGAGGGAAAGAATGTTATAATAATTGGGGATGTCCACCATCCAGAGGTTAAGGCTATGGTAAGTTATGCAGTTGGGAATTCAAAAGTAAAGGTAATGGAGCCTACTCATGTGCTTAAAGGAGAATATGAGAGAGGAGCAGAATACGTGTTTCAAACTACTGCTAATAGGGACGTGCTTGAATTTTTGAAGAGAGCAGGAGAAAACGTTCACGATACTATTTGTAATGCAACTAAAGAAAGACAGCGAGATTCTGTTGAACTGGCGAAGGTTGTGAATGTAATGGTGGTTGTTGGAGGAAAGGATAGTTCTAATACAACGAAAGTTTACCAGAAATGCAAAGTTATAAATAATAACACGTATTTTGTTCAGGATTGGGAGGAGTTCCAAAAGTTGGGTTTACCTCATAGAAAAGATTTGATTTATGGTTTTACTGCTGGGGCTTCTACACCGCGCGAACAGATAATAGATATTGCTAGAAAGTGGGCGGAAGTTCTGGGAATGAAAGTTGTGGCTTGAGTTTTAAAATACCAGGGGGGTATGTGTATGGTAGCCAAAACTTCGGAGAAGAAGGAGTTTGTTCTTTCTGTAGAAAAGTTAGTGGATGATTTGAAAAGGAGCTTTTATGAGCTACTTGGTAATTTTGAAAAGGAGGTTAATGAAAGTATAGAGCTTGCTAGGAAGAAAAGGGAGGAGCTTGAAAAGGATATTGAGAATATGCTTAATACTCCGATTGATTCCCGTAAGGTTGAAAGTGGAGGAGATAAAACTGAAGAGAGTTTTGAAGAGATGGTGGAAGTTCCAACTGATATTTCTCAAATTAAAAGGGGAAAAGTTTACAATGTAGAGGTTGTTAGTATTGTTGGAGATGATGTTTTTGTTGAAATTATTCCTGGTGTTGAAGGGAAGATAAAACTTGATGAGTTTGATGAGAAGCCGGAAGTTGGACAGAAGGTTAGAGCAAAAGTTGTGAAGCAGGATGATGAAGATGTTTATATATTATCGATACATGCTGCTAATCGTGAGGAAGCATGGGGAGAAGTAAAAAGAATTGCAGAAGAAGAAAAACCACTTATTGTAAAGATTAAAACAGTGCGTGATAGAGGTGCAGAAGGTTTTTACAGAGGAATTAAGGTGTTTATTCCAAAGTCACAGCTTACGGATGAAGTGAAAGTTGGGGATAAGGTTGAAGGTTTGATAACTCGCCTTGATGAAAGGAAAAAGAGCATTGTGTTATCTCCACGGGCACTTTTAGATAAAAAACGTGGGGAGAAAATTGGTGAGATGGAAGAGAAGGTTGGAGAGATTTTTAAGGTTACAGTTGTGGGAGTAAATAAGGGAGGAATAAAGGTTAAGTTTGATGAGTTCATGGAAGGATTTATACCTAAGAGCGAGTATTCCCATAGTCGCTTGGCAGATCATGCTGCGGTTAAGGAAGGCGATGAGTTTGAGGCTAAACTGATAAAAGTTGATGGTAAAAAATTGATATTGAGCAAAAAACAGGCAGAACCTGATCCGTGGGAGAATGCGTCATTCTCTGTTGGGGGTGTATTTAAAGGAAAGGTTGTTGGACATAATCAAAATGGTTTGTTTGTGGAAGTAAAGCCTGGGATAGTTGGATTTGTGCATAAGAGTGAGATTTTCTGGGATAGAATTCCCAAAAATGTGGGAGCAGAATTTAATGTTGGACAGGAAGTTGATGTGAAGGTTATAGGGGTGGATGTGCCAAATAAAAAACTTTCTCTTTCTATAAAAGAGGCGGAATTGTCTCCATGGGTTAGATTTTCTCAGCAGTATTCTCAAGGCGATGTAGTGACAGGAAAGGTTGTGAAGCTTCTTGATAGGGGGGCGTTAATAGATGTTGATGGTGTGACTGGTTTACTTGCTGAGATAAACGTTAGTTGGGATAAAAGGGAAAATTGGCGTGATAAAGTTAGAGAGGGAGATGAGGTTAAGGTTTTAATACTTAAGATGGATGAGGAAAACAAAAAGGTTGAATTTTCTATGAAACATTTGGAAGAGGATCCATTTGTTAAGTTTGTAGAAAGTGTAAAAGAAGGAGATAAAGTTGAGGGAGAGATTGTTGAGATTAGAGATTTTGGGGCTCTAGTCAAATTGGCAAAGGGAGTAGAAGGCTTGCTTTTAAATTCTGAACTTTCTTGGGAAGCAAGTAAAAAAAGGGTGGATGATTACTACAAAATTGGGGATAAAGTTGAGTTGGTTATAAAGAGCTTAGATAAGGAGAACCGCAAGATAATTTTGAGCAGGAGAATGCTTGAGAATAATCCGTGGGAAAAGTTGGAAAATATGGTGGGAGAGAAAGTAAAGTGTGAATACTTGCGGGATAATCGGGCTGGCGTTGAGGTAAAGGTTGAAGGGGTTGGAATAGTTGGTTTTATTCCAAATGTTGAGCTTTCCTGGACTAAGAGTGCAGGTGATGCTAAAAAGGAATTAAAGGACAAGAGGGAATTTGAGGCTGTGATTAAAGAGGTTGATCCTTCTAAAAATAAGTTTGTTCTTTCCTTGAAGCAGTTAATGCCCAATCCATGGGAGAGGTTGAAAGAGTTTAAAGATGAACCTGTTGATGTGATAGTAAAAAGCAAGAAGGCTCGTGAGTTAGAAGTAACTTTAGATGTGGATGGAGAAGAATTTGTGGGATATATTCCGACTTCGGAGCTGGAAGGAGAAATTGATGATTATTATGCTGGTGAGACTGTTCATGTTGTTATAGTTGGGATAGATGAGAGAAGAAGGAAATTCAAAGCTTCGGAAAAAAAGGCAACTGAGCTTTTGAAGAAGTTGACGGTTGAAGAGAAAGAGGAGACAGAAGATAATCCAATTGCGCATGCTTTGGCAGATGCTCAAGTTTTGGAGTTAGTTGAGATGAAAAAACAGTCTAAGGGAAAAGGTAGAAAAAAGGGGAAAAAATAAGATGTTGCCATAAATAATTTATAGGAGGCGATGCGTTATGAAAGAAGTAAGGAGTTATTCAGAGTTTGAAAGTACTGTTTCAAAAGGAGCTGTATTGGTTGATTTTTGGGCACCGTGGTGTGGACCTTGTCTTATGATGACACCTGTTCTAGAGGAGTTTGCGTCGAAGTATAATGGAAGTATTGATGTGGTTAAAGTAAATGTTGATGAAGTGCCTGATGTAGCAGTGAGATACGGAATTATGAGTATTCCAACTCTTATTCTTTTCAAAAATGGTTTAGAGGTAAAGAGACTCATAGGTTACATGCCTCTGGAAGAGCTGGAAGCTCAATTAGGTGAGTATTTGCAAAGCAGTCAAGAAGCTGCTGAATAATTTCTGAAGATCTTTGGGGGGAATTGAGATGTGGAGGACGGCTGGAACTTTTCTGAAATCTAAAAGAGGAGTTCTGGCTGTCCTCTTTATTGCTATTTTAATGTTGACAGTTGTGTTTTGGATGATATTCAGCTTTTCTTCTAAAACGCGCCACTTAGAGCTTACAGTTTTTAAGGACTATTGGACAGAAAGAGCACAAATGGTTGCGGATAATATTGCAGAAGCTTTGATAGATGAGATAAAGAAAAAGGTTAATATTCCAAGTTCAGATGCCACAAGCTGGTTTGGAATGTTTCGTGATACCAACCTCAGTAGGAGTTATGATATTACCGATTTTGCTGAGGAGTACTTTGATAAGGTGAAGTTTACAGGACTTGACTTGGAAAGTGCAACTATTACTTTTTATGGGAATGTTACCAAAAGAAATAAAGGAGCAGGTTCTTTGTACGAACGTGAGCAGGTAGGTAAATTTGATGTTGAAGTAGTGCTATCATATAGAGGGAAAGTGACGGTACGCTCTGTTAGAAGGGCTAGTTATAGAACTATAAGAGTTAGACATCCAGTTTTATCAGACTACTTGTTAGTAGTGAGGAATGCCAAAGCTGAGTATTATGCTAGTAATCCTCCTAAGGGAGTTAGTGCAGAGAGTCAAAAGATTTGGAAAGATTTGAGTAGTTTTCCGCAAACACCGTATAGTTTTTCGTTTGGAAATATAAATTTTGTCTCTTACGGTGCACTAGCAAGAGTTGCATTTTACACTAAGGGAGGAGCTGGCCTTCCTGATAGAATCTACTTTCCGTTGGGAGCAGAACATGTTGTTTTAATGGAGAATGCTGATGGATTAGTGAATGAGGTTGTGAAGGGTGCAATAGGTGGAAAAATTAGCTCAAAAGCTTTTCCAAATTACTCTCAGCTTCCAGGTATAGGAAGAAGATTTTATTCTAAGAGTGTGGAATTCAGGGGAGGAGAGGATTGGCTTGAACCGTTGGAATATCTTATGTCAGTTGTGTGGGATGGCGCTCAAAAAGGATATTTGAATGTTGATACAGGCGGTTTGAAGAAGCTTTTTGATCCTGCAAATGGAAGAGTTAAAAAATATCGTGATAAGATTAAACTCGCAATAACTTTGAGTTATCTTTTGGAAGGGAAAAAGGTAGTTGTTCCAACTTATGACTTTAACAATCCTGCTCCTAACATTGCAACTTTGTATTATCCGTTTCCGAATGGGCAAAAAAATGAATTAGGTGAGCTAGCTCACTCTGGGATTCCATGGACAGCTATATTAAATAAGTCCAACAGACCAACAAATAACAGTAAAGCGAGATTAGTAGAGCTTGTTTATTCACGTGATAGAGATTTTAAAATGAATAACTCAACTGGTTGTTTTGAAGGGAAATTTGTAATGGTGAACGGCGGGGGTGGAAGTGGCCAGCCGTTTAGTTATGCTCCGGGTGGTATAAACTTTTTCCCTTGGCAGAATGATAAGATGATGGCTACGTATATAGAGGGAGATGTGTGGTTTACATATCAACTTGTGAGTAAAGTCAAAGCTAATATTACCGAGCCAACTTCATCTTCATTGCCACCTAATGCTTATCCTACTATGTGGTTTGCCGAGAGGGATAAAAGTGGTAGTTGGAACTTTGATTATAACGATGATGTAAATAAATATTTGCGTGAGTTAGTGATAAAGGGATCGCAATTATTAGGTGGTGCAACTAAGGCTTCTTTGAGGAGAATTATGAGCCAAAATAACGTTGCGATGGGGAGTGGCCTTATAGCGGAGCCTGCTGGTGTTATACTGCAAAGGTATAATCAAGTATTTGGAACAAATTATAAAACCTCTGTAATAAATGATCCACCTTTTTCAGATGGAAGTCCTTTCAATTTTACGCCATTTCCTTATTGGGATGAGGTTAGTAGAGTGTGGTTGAATTTCAATGATTTCAAGAAGAAAAATTTGGATTCCAGTGGTAGATTGTGGATTTTCGGGGTTAATTTTATAAAAAGTGGTGATATTGATTTAAGAGATGTGAAGGAATATGCAGGAATTGGGGCAATAATTACTACTAATGATATTCTGCTGAAAAAACTCAATAAAGCCAAAAATGGTAGTGATTTATTGTATCCAAACACGTATTTAGTTTTGTTAACTTATGGTGGGCAAATTAAGTTTTACGGAGATGAACCGGGATTTGAAGGTATGTTAGTTGCTTTAAATATGGGAATGAATAATGCAAATACATCTACAGATATGAGCAGGTATAGCTGTATGGTGGGGCCATATGATGCTGATAATAAGATGACAAACACCACTATTAAGGGAACAGCTGTAGTTGATATTTTGAATGCCCCTTCTTTTAGAGGGACTCTTACTTTTGTGTTGTCTCCTGAGGATGTAGCTACTTTGGATGCAAATAAACTTTTAGAAAATGGTCAAGATTATGCTGTTACTGTTGGTGATGTCAAAGTAGAACGCTATACGGTAAAGTAGTGGGAGGTGCTAGTAGATGAGAGGAGTAGTTGCATTGTTGTTGCTTGTGTTTGCTGTTGTTTCGTTTGCAGAGGGATTTTATCTTCGTTATGGGTACAAAGGAGTAAAAAGTGTGATTTATCAGGTAAGAAGTTCTGTTATTGAGGAAGCGGAGGTATTGAACCTTTACAATAAAGCTGTTAGAAAAGATACACTACGTATAAGGCAACGTATTACTCCTAGCAAGGATAAAAAAGGATTTTTAATTGTAACTGATATACTGGGTGGAATAAAAGAGTATAATGGAGTTACTTCTGAGATAAGGATAAAGTTAAACGCTCATAGAATGCTTATGGATTATTTGGGAAGGGTTGTGTTTACCTCTAATACGCTTAATATTGAGTCATGGGAGAAGATGAATTTTCACTTTCCAAATAGAAAAGTTAAAGTAGGTGACAGTTGGAAGATAGAGAAAATTTTAGAGGCACAGAATTTTCAAAAATTCAATGGGGCAAAGTTCGTGGCAGAATATAAGATAAGTGGAATAAAAGAATTTATGGGGAGTAAATGTGCGGTAATAGATGGAAGTTTCAAGATACTCCAGACAAAGAGGAGAAAGGATCTCAAATTTAGAGTTATAGGAAGAACTAGAATGTTTTTTGATTTGAAGAGAAAGTTTGTTGTTAATCAGAATACTACAGCGATTTTGACTTTGAAGGGATATTCAAATAAAACGAAGAATAAAAAATGGATAAAAGTGTTGGATTACACGGCTAAGTACTCATATACTACCAGAGTGATTGCTGTAAATAAGTAGTATTTTAGGTTTTGCCGTTTGAGAGGTGGATCGTTACTGTGAATTTTTTTGGACTCAAGGGTAGAGGAATGGGGTTAGTCGATATTATGATTGCCCTGGCAGTTGTAGTAATAGCTTTGATTCCGGTTATTATGATGTTGCAGCACTCAACTTCCGTTATGAGTAAGACAAGAGCTTACATTATAGGGTATAACCTCATGATGGAAGCTTATGAATGGATAATGGCCATGCCTTATGATGAGGTTACTGAGGATTTGAACGATTCACTTTTGAAGCTGGAGGATTATACGACTGACAGTGGATATACTATAACTTATCCTAAAAGTTTATTCAGAAATATGGGGAATGTAAAGCGTTACATCCAGATTGATGAGGATACAGCCACTCACTGTAAATACATAGAATTAACAGTGGAGTGGAAAAATTTGACAGGGGATAGGAAGAGTAAGATGGTTTATATGAAATTTGTAAAACCTGATGAAAGAGTTATTGCAGGTAATTGAGTGCTCTATTGGATAAGAGGTGGATGGAAAGAGTGCGAGGGTTTAAATGTTATTTAGGAAGAGTGAAAAAAGCATTTACGTTGATTGAGTTGATGGTTTTAATAGCGGTTTTAGCAATAGTTGGAGTTATGATGTGGAGAATATCCTCTACTATTTTCAAAACTTCCCGTTATGGAGAAGTTTCTGAGGAGTTAATTAAGGGAGTTCAGAGCGCAATATACGCTTTGAAAAGGGATATAAGACGGGGTGTACGTGTGGATTTAAAAGAAGAAGTTGTAAAAAGGATAGATGATGCTGATTATAAAATAACTTTCATGGATAAGGGAGATTTAAAAGAGGTTGAATGGTATGTGGATGAAAAAGAAAAAGCTTTAGTTAGAAAAGAAAAAGTTGGAAGAGCTACAGTTTATTTAAAGGGATATGTTAAAAATAAAGATTGGTTTATGATAGATCCGTATTTTTTAAAGGATAAGAAATTTTACAGAATCTACCTTAAAGTTTTAGCTACAAGATCAGAGAGTGCTAAGAAGGAGACAGATTTTGAAATAGTCACAAGTGTTTTTTCTAGAAATGAAAAGGAAAGGCTGGAAGATAAAGAGTGGGTAAAGTTTTAAATCAACTCTAAATGGCAACTGGTATTTTTGATAATTTATGCCTCCCCAACGTCATTGTTTATGAAAGGCGAAAGTGAAATGGGAGGTGGTCAAAATGAATGTTACAAGAAAGTTGCTCAGTGTATTATTGATTGTGAGTTTCTTGGGATTTAACTTGTGGATAGTTCCAAACCATACTTATGCAGGTTTGTTTGGTGGTATAGGTAAGGCTTTAAAAGGTGCTTTTAAAGCTTTCAAAAAAGCTATAGGTTCTGTTGTTAATGCTATAAGTAGTGCTATAAATTCCGTAGTTAGTACTATAAGTGGAGCATTAGGTGGATTGAAAAGCATAATGGGTGATATAGGTCCAATTCTAGCTCTTGTAAGTACGGTGGCAGCTCCATATTTAGGACCGGCTCTTGCAAGTATGGGAAGTGTGGGATCTTTCTTAAGTGGAGCAGTGAACGTGGTTTCTCAGGTTTCAACGTTCTTAAATAATCCAATTGGTACAGCCATGAATTTTCTAGGGCAGACGTCTTTTGGACAGAGTGTCATGGGATTCTTGTCAAATGTTGGGAGTGTTGGAGAGTTAGTTAACAATGCTATTGGTCAACTTTCCTCAACTTTTGCTAATTCTTCATTTGCCTCTTTCGTGGGGAATGTGGGGAATACTTTGAATAGTTTGGCTGGGAATTTTCAAAATATGGTAGGTCAGTTTTCGCAGATTGGTAACAGTTTGTTGAACAGTATGAATAACTTTAACTTGGGGAATGTGCTTGATGTTGCTAAACAGTTTGGTTTGGATCCCAAAATTGCTTCGATTGCTCAGAGTGTTTTGAATGGTGATTTAGCAGGAGCAATGCAAAATTTGGGAGGCAGTTGGAGTAAGGCATACAGTGTTGTGGAAGGATTAATGACTGGAGATGTGACGCCTTTGGTTGAAGTTCTGCCTTCAAATGCTCAAAATGTAATTAAAGATATAGCTAAAAAGTTGGAGGATGGTGTTATAACTGGGAATGAAGCATTGGATGCGATTATGGCGGTGTTGCCTGATGATTTGAAAGGTAAAGTGAAGGATATATTAGATGTCAAGATGGGTAAGAAGAGTATTGATGATTTGATAAAGGAAGTGCCGGGAATAGATGTTAATCAGTATTTGGAATTAACTACTGGAAATATAGCTGATATGGTATTAGGGACGAGCGTTGGTCAGACTGTGAATAGTGTTCTTACCGCTATGAGTTCAGTTAATCCAGTTATATACGGTGCAGGACCTGGAGGAAAGGTGGCTGTTAGTTTGATGGATGCCATATTACCGGGTATCAGTGAAGCCATAGATCAGATTAAGCAAAACTTCGGCAATATGACTATAAAGGAAGTTATTGAGCAGGTGGCAAATGATGTTAAGGGAGTTGCGGAAGAGGACAAAGATACTTTACAGAAAGTTGAGGAGGCAAAAGATGAAGCAAAGCAATATTTCAAGGAGTAAAGTTGTATTGCAGAATAACAAAATTTGGGAGGGGCCCTGTTAAGGGGCCCTTTTTTTATTGAAAAAAAATTTTTAATAGTGAGTTTTGGTTTTATGCATAAAATGAGTGCGATTGTCTTTTATTTTTGTTAAACTTTGTGATGGAGTTAAATACTTTGATGTGGAGTGATATGAATGCTGCATAATGTTGCTAATAATGTGGGAATTTTAACGCCTCTTTGGGGAATGTTGATTGTATTTTTAATATTGGGACTTTTGTCAGTGGTCATATTTTTATTGGGGAAGGTTTTTGAGTCTAGGAAGAAGAGGGCTGTTGCTTCACCCGATGGTGTTTCAAATAATGACGGTAAGGGTTTAAAAAACGCATCTGGTTTTTGTGGTGAAGGCTCTTTAGAGGAGATTGCAGCAGTTGTGGCGGCTATAAACATGTATATGATGAGAGATGGCGTGCGGTCCTTTAAAGTCAAAAGCTGCAGAGTAATAGAAGAGAATGTTTTAATTGAGATTGAGTAATTGAGTTTAAAGTTGAGTAAAAATAGTGGTAAACAGGGGGGAATAGGTGTGGGACGTGCAAGAAAATTTAAGGTGTCTGTTAATGGAAAAACTTATGAAGTTGTAGTGGAAGAGCTGGAAGATTTTGGATCGGGAGTAAATAAGGAAAGTGCTGGTAATTTTAGCTCTGTTTCTTCAACCCAGACTGTTGTTGATACTCCTGCAGTTTCAAAACCTGTAACTTCTACTCCTTCAGCTTCATTAGATGGCAAAGTTTTAAAAGCTCCAATAGCAGGAAGAGTTGTTCACGTGAAGGTTTCTGAGGGGGATAGTGTTAAAAAGGGAGAAATAGTAATTGTGCTTGAGGCTATGAAGATGAATAATGATATTCCATCACCAATTGATGGAGTGGTTAAAAAGATATTGGTGAAAGAGGGCGAAACAGTTGAAAATGGTCAGGCTTTGATTGAATTTGAGTAGTTTTTAAAGTGTGATAAAGCCGCGAGGTGATAGGGTTGGATATTACTAAATTGTTGTTTGAAGGAATTTTGATGCTTAGTTGGAAGAACCTGGTTATGATAGGTGTGGGACTTTTATTGCTTTGGTTTGGTATAAAAAAGCAATACGAGCCTGCTTTGCTGGTTCCTATAGGCTTTTCAACTATACTGGTGAATATTCCACCACACGTATTGGTCAAAGTTCCACATGGTCAGGAAGCGGGGGGATTGTTTTATTATCTATTGCAAACTGTTAGATTAGAAATAGTTCCGCCGTTAATATTTCTTGGTGTTGGGGCACTCACAGATTTTACCCCACTTCTTGCCAATCCTTTAACTTTTCTCCTTGGGGCAGCTGCTCAATTTGGCATATTTGCTGCTTTGTACGGGGCTATCTGGCTTGGATTTTCATTTAAGGAAGCAGCTAGTATAGGAATAATAGGAGGGGCTGATGGTCCAACTACGATATTTTTGACAGCTAAGCTTGCACCACATATATTGGGACCTGTTGCAGTTGCAGCTTATTCGTATATGTCTCTTGTACCATTGATACAGCCACCTGTTATTAAATTGTTGACCAGTAGAGATGAGAGAAGAATTAAGATGCCTATACTTCGCAATGTTAGTAGGGAAGAAAAAATTCTATTTCCCATAGTGGTTACAATTGTAACTTGTCTTCTCATACCAGATGCCACACCTTTGGTTGGAATGCTCATGTTTGGAAATTTGTTGAGAGAGTGTGGAGTTGTTGAGAGACTGAGTACAACTGTTCAAAATGCATTTATAGACATTTTGACAATAATTCTTGGATTAGCAGTTGGAGCAACTATGAGAGCGGATACTTTCTTGACTTTAAAGACTATAAAGATAGTTATTCTTGGAGCAGTTGCCTTTGCTTTTGCAACGGCGGCCGGCGTTTTGTTTGCTAAATTTATGAATCTGTTTTTGAAGGACAAGATAAATCCGATGATAGGTGCTGCTGGAGTTTCTGCTGTTCCAATGTCTGCACGTGTGGTGCAAAGAATAGCTTCTCAAGAAGATCCTTCAAATTTCATTTTGATGCATGCGATGGGGCCTAACGTTGCTGGAGTTATAGGATCTGCTGTGGTTGCTGGATACCTTCTAAAACTGTTTGGTTAGTTAAAAAGTATCCCCTCCCTGTCGATTTAGTTTACAGGAAGTTTCTAAGGAGTTGGCAGGGAGGGATAGTGTATGAGAAAGATTTTGTGGTTGATCCCTGTAGTGGCTGCCTTTGTTTTCATAGCAGGATGTAGCTTGGGAGCCACTACTTCTGATGCAGGATTTGATGTTAGTGTGGTTGACATCTCTACAGGTGCTCCTTTGCAGGGAATTCAGTTGTTATTGGTTCGCTCTGATGAGCCGACACTTCAGAAAGTTTATCAAACTGATGCAAATGGAAAAGTTAGTATAAGAGGGCTTGATCCGTACAAAACTTATTACTTTAATGTTATAAGTGATGGTTGGAAAGTAAAGGATAAGATTCCGGATAGCATAATTCCCAGTGATGCAGCTGCAGAGGGAGTGGGTTTTAAAGTATCCGCAGGTGAAATTTATCCTGTGCTTATAAAGTTGGAAAGAATAACCACTACTGGAACGGGAGTAATAAGAGGAAAAGTTTACGATGGAGTCACTGGAGAGCCAATTGCAAATGCTCTTGTTGTTGCGAAGAGTACTTCAACAGCTACTGAGGGAGAGACTGATACAGAGACTACTACAAGCAGCAATACATATTCTGCGACAACTAATAGTAATGGAGAATATGAACTTGTGGTTGCAGAAGGTGAATATAACCTTCAAGTTATAGCGGAAGGATATCCTACTGAGAGTAGTTCAAGTGAAGGAGAAAGAGTAATCAGCAGAGTAGAGGGAAATACTGCAAGTGGAGTTACTGTTTATGCGAATCGCGAAACCACTGTAGATTTTCATCTCAGAGCAGGTACGGGAAATGTGACTTGCCATCTTTACTGTCCAGATGGATTGACAAAGGGAATTCACATAACAATTTGGCTTGATGCTATTGGTGGGAAGCCCATATACGATGCTGATATAGACAACTTACAGAATAATGGGGATGTGTCTGCAAAGGTAGAATTAACAGATGTGCCACTTCTTCCAACTAATACGACTCATAAGTATGTGTTAGAAGTTACGAGCCCTTATTTTAGTGTGGCTTCTGATTCTTACCCTCAGGAATTTGTTCTTACCCCTGCTTTGCCTCAGGTTTCGATAGATACAATTACTTTGCAAGCTCTGTCGGCAACGCTGAAAATAAAGGTGATTGCGAAAAATGATGATATAGGTGCCGATGAGTTTACTTTCCTTGTCAATAACGCCACTGCTTTAAATGTTGCGGGAATTCCGAGCAGATCCATTACTCCTACGCAGGTTCAAACTTCTACAGTTACGGGAGTGAACTACCATATAGCTTACTATGAAGTTCCAAATGTGCCGGCCGGTGTTAGAACAGTTACTGTTAGTATAGCTGGGACTCCCATTAGCACGGGAAATAATGGTGGTGGAGAACTTGTAATCAAACCGGATTCTATTGCTGGCCCTGATGATAACTATGTTGTTGGAGTATATACTGGCAGTGGAAGTTAAGAATGAATTTCTTTAAGTTCAGGTGTCGAGGGGTGAAGTATTATGAAGTATAGATTATGGGGCTTGGTTGATTTGGAGAGTAGAATGGGTTTGGATAGCTCAGCACCGCACTTTGAAGTAGATAAAGTAAAGGGTGGTAAAACTTTTGGAAAAAGGGCAGGATATGGAGGAGCGTTGTTAAAAACGGCTATAGTGCTAGTATTAATTGTTTTTGCTACAGTTGCATCATTTGCAGACACAACTTCTGATTCTGCAGGAGGAGCTGCTGCTTTTTTGAAAATAGGAGTGTCGGCCCGTGGTGTTGGAATGGGTGGAATAGGGGTTGCTGATTTTTCAGGTGCTGACTCGGTTTACTGGAATCCTGCAAACATCGCTTATCAAGAGCCAAAGCAGGATATGATATCCACAAGCTGCAACATGCCCCTCGATAGAAGCTACAAGTTCTTTGGATTTTCAACTCGTGTTGGTAAGTTAGCTTACGCGATTGGTTGGGGAAGATTTGAGGTTGATGACATATTGCGCACAGATAATAATGGAAATATCCTAGGTACGTTTGATGATAAAGAAGATGCTATATGGTTGAGCGCAGGTTATAGGTTTAGAAGTGATGTGGCTTTCGGAGTATCCTTAAAATTTTTGAATCAGGATGTCTATACTTATTCTGCAGATGGAGTTGGAGTGGATTTGGGAATTGCTTACAAACCTACCGATAGACTGTCCCTTGGTCTTTCAGTTTCAAATATTGGTGCAGAGCTTGATTGGGATGATAAGTCAGAAAATGATGATGTACCAGTGTATGTAAGATTTGGTCTTGTTTATGATAAAGCAGAGTATGGATTGAAGTTTGGATTGGAGGTTTTAAAGATTGAAGATGAGGATGCAGAGGTTTTAGCGGGAGTTGAAAAGTCATTCAAAGATAGGTTTTCAATAAGGTTGGGAAAGAATCAAAATGGTGTAACAGCAGGTGCAAGAATTAAGATTAACGATCAACTAAAGTTGGATTACGCTTATGCTGAAGATGGATTAGGGAATCTTCATAGGGTCTCTGTTGGTTGGAGTTGGTGATGATAATCAGCAGCTCTAAAATTAATAAATGGTATTGTTACTAACAACTTTGCCCCTCCAGTTTGGAGGGGATTTTTATTAGTGTCTACTTTTCTATGTTTCTACTTTCTGATAAAATACACACATAATGGGGGGATGGAGAGGTGCCGAGGAAAAAAGAGAGAATAGATGAGGATCTGGAGTTGTGGAGAGCGTATAAAGAAGAGGGGGATCGCTCTGCACTTGAGAGAATAGTTGAAAAATACACTCCTCTTGTTGTTCAAATAGCTTATAGCGTTTACAAAAATGTTCCCAAAAGTGTTAGTGTGGATGATTTAATAAGCAGTGGGAATTTAGGGTTGATGGATGCCATTGAAAAGTACGATCCTTCTAAAGGAGTAAAATTTAAAAGTTATGCTCAGAACAGGATAAGAGGGGCAATACTTGACGAATTGCGAGAAGTTGATTGGATGTCCAGAACTGCAAGAAAAAGGGTAAAAGAGGTGCAGAGAGCGTATACTGAACTTGAGAGAAAGTTGGGGAGACCTGCTACAGATGAAGAGGTAGCTCAGTATTTAGGAATAAGTTTGCGGGAACTGAGAAAACGTTTAGAAGAGTTAAATATGGTGTATCTTCTCTCAACAAGTGATGTTATCTACTCGACTTCTGAAGGTGAGATTCTCCGGGAAGAGACAATTGCTTCTTCAGAATACGATCCTCAAAGAAGTGCGATAAAAGATTCTCTGCACGAAGAGTTGAAAAAAGCTTTAGCGAAGTTACCTGAGAATGAAAGACTTGTGATATATCTTCATCACGTTGAGGGATTGCCGCATAAACACATTGCCAAAGTTTTAGGTGTTTCTGATTCGCGTGTGAGTCAGCTTTATTCGAAGGGTTTGTCGCGTCTTAGAGGGTATTTGGAAGAGTTTTACTCCGTGTGGGCTCAAGGTGAGATATAAGAGCAGGTGGAGGGATGGAATTGAGGATAATAGTGTTCCTAATAATGGGAATGGTTATGATTGTTGCAGCTTTGTTCAGCGATATGGATTATACTTACGAGGCGATAGATAATCAAATGTCAAACTTTAAGGCAGATTATGCACTTTATGTGAATTTGAAGTATTTAAAGTTTTATTTAGAAAGTATTGATTATGGAAGTGCTAAATTTGAGGCTACTACCTCTAGTTCGCTTGGAAGCTTAGGTGAAAGGTGGAGAAAGTTTTTTGATTTATGGAAGGAAAAAGGAGTAGATTTTGATAAGTATGCAGCATTTTTTATGGTGGGCAAATTTTTCAAAGCTACTGAAGAATTCAGAAATCCCGTAGATGGGAGTACATATAGAAGACAGGTTTTTAAGTTGGATCAACGAATTTTTTTACCCGGAGTTTCTTTTGCTGATGTACAAAAAGACTTTGATAGAATGAGTGCCATTTTTAATACAAGATTTGATTATTTTCTAAAAGTGCATGAAATAGAGCATTCTACTTTTGAATCGGGATTAGAGTTGAAATTTGAGGATATGGCTATGCCTGGATTGGAAGAGGCAATAAGGCAGACTAGTACTTACGAGTTAAATGTTCTTGATTACTTAGGAGAAGCAGATTATCGCTACGCAATTGCCTGCTGGGTATTTGATGCTCCAAGTTTGGGAATAGCTTTTCCGGACAAGTTTAAAGTAGCTTCCTATATAAGATGGGGGAAAATAGATGTTTTGCCTTATGTTACTTTTGAAGGAAAGAGAGGAATAGAACTTATAATGTTGTTTTGCTTGAGGGATGGAACTGAGGACTTTAGAAATTCTTTTGAAAGGGATTTAAAACTTGCAGTAGCGAAAGAAGGTAATGTTGTTTTTAAAAGCTTTGAGTTTTTTGCAGATGGCACTTATCCGTATGAGCTTGTTGTTGTAAAGGTTCCTTTCGATAGAAAATAAGGTAGTGTTTTTCATAAATTTTTATCTGTTTTTATTAGCATTGGGTGGTGCATTTAGTGAGAGTTTTTAAGTGGAAGGTTCTGAGAATGTTAATCGAAGCATTTGGAATTGAAAAGATTTTTTGGGTGGTAGGGTTGCTGCACCAATTTTGGAGAAGAATCAGGTTGGTTTTTAAACTTACCGAGATAGATTTTGAGATAAAGATAAAGGTGGTACGTAGTGGAAGGTGCTTAATGTGTGGTAAATGTTGTAGTGTTACATTTGAGTGTCCGTATCTTTACTATGAGAATGGAGTACCACTTTGCAGAGTTCACAAACATAAGCCCATAATGTGCCGTTTATATCCTCTTTCTGAAGAGGATAAGTATAAGCACATTAAAAATTGCGGCTATAAATTTTAGGAAGTATTATGCAGTTGGTTTGGATGCATTAATAATTTTATCATTCATGGCATCAGTTGTTGTGATTACTTTTTGATTTATCTCGAACATTCTGAATGATTGGATCATTCGGGTCATCTCTTCTACAGCATTGACATTTGAGAGTTCTACTGCCCCCTGAATCAGTCTTGCTTCTTTATCAAATGAAAATTGAGATTTGGGGCCAGCCCAAGTGTACAAATTTTTGCCAATTTTTTTGAGATATTTTGGGTTTACTTTTACAATCATTATTACCATTCCGTTTGGAAATGAGCCATTTATTGTGCCATCTTCTGCTACACTAAAGTTTTTTAAATTGCTTAGAGAGATGGGTTTGGCATTGCGCGCGAGCTTTCCTGATGAGTCAGCTACGACGTTTCCCTGCGTAGTAAAGGCAGGTGGAGTTAGGCCCATTACCATCAGTCCATCTCGTGTTAAGAGAACACCTGACGGACCTAGCTTGAATCTTCCGTCGCGAGTAAAGTAAATTTTGCCGTTTCTGTCGCGTACCAGAAAAAATGAATCTCCGTCTATGTAAAAGTCTAGTTTATTATCTGTAACCTTCATTGGGCCACGCGTGAAATCGGTAGCAACTTCATCTACTGCTGCTCCGGTGGAGAGTTTTCCAATATATTGAGGAAAAAGACCAACAGGTGGAGCAAAAAAAGGTTTATCTTTTATTCTATACACGTCTTTTTGAGGGTATGCCTTGATTGCTACTCTGTCTTTTTTGAAGGCTGTGGTATTTACATTGGCAAGATTGTTTGCAACAGTTTGAACTACTGCATCTGATACTAGCATTCCACAGGTTGCTGTATAAAGAGATCTTTGCATACCTCATCCCCCTCTCTTTCCTAAAAGAATTTTTCGGCATTGGTTGCGATGAGTTTTAGTAAATTTGAGTGTTAGGTGTAAAGTTGAACTTTTTTCTTCCGAAGTGTTAATTGAAGAGTATCTTTGAGGGGGGAAGTGTATATGAGTTTGAGGAGAATTTTGAAGATTGCGGTTATCCTCGGCGTTGTGCTTGCATTCTCTATAGGTTATACAGCAATAACGGTGACAGTTAATATAAATAGTCCTTCAGATGGTTCTACTTATAATTATGATGATCCAGTGCCTGTTGAATTGAGTGTTACTGTTAATAATAATCCATATGCTACATTAGAGGTTGTGTATGCTCAAGTTTCGATAGACGGAAATAACTATAGCGTGCCTCTTTCTAGTTCGGGAGGAGGGAGTTATACGGGAAGAATCTATGTTGTTGGATTGGATGCTGGAGATCACACTTTGAACGCAAGTGCTTATGCTAAGAATAGCAATAATGAAGAAGGGAATGCAACTGCAGGGCCTGTACATTTTACTGTCTCACCCCCACCGCCACCCCCAAATCTACCACCTTCTGCAACTTCAGCGTGGATTGAAGTTGTTGATTCTGTTGATGTGAATGGAACGCTTTTCACTTCTTCTGCAAATCCGCGTATAAGGTGGGGCGGCTTTTACGATCCGGATGGTAACTTAGACCACCTTGTTTTGGGGATTAAGTATCCTGATAATACAACTGTTGAGACTACGGTGAATTTGGATCAGAATCAGCCATTTGCGCTTCCTCTTACTCTTTCCCCAACCGGATCTGGCCAGAATAGAATATACATGTATGCGGTTGATGCTTCAGGTGAAACCTCTTCCCAAGTCAGCGTTACGGTTACGTACGATCCGTTTGTGCCAACGATAACATATGTATCTCCAACTGGAACTACGGATGAAGTGCAGCCCAAATTAGTGTTCTCCGTAAATGATAATCCTCCTTCAGGATTTTCGGCTCAATCGGGAGTTGATCCGCGCACAATCGTCGTTGAAATAAATGGAACATCTTACACTCCTTCGTCAAATCCTGATACTGATGTCAGTGCTGTTAGAGTTAGTGGTTTCAGCTCTTCTGGTGGAAATATTACATTTGATCTAAAAGTAGCTGGTATTACGTTGGAGCCAGGAAATGTTGTTGTAAATGCTACTGTTAAGGATAAAGTTGGTAATGAGTCTGCCAGAGCTTCCGGGAATTTTACTATTGAAAGGGGTGCTTATACTGGAAGTGGAATGATAACGGAGCCTACTGCTGGTGTTTATCTAATGAATAATCAGCCTGTGATAAGAGGATACCTTACTGATAGTGATGAAGTTCAGCAAGAGAGTGTAGAGATGATAGTAAATGGAATAACTTTTACTTATGACAATCCTTCTATGACAGTTTCGCCTACTGGAGTACGCGTAGATGTTGAACTGAATGTTCCGCTTCCACTTGCTGATGGAACTGTTGATGTAGTGCTGCGAGGAAAAGATAAGTATGACAATGACGTTGGACCTGTTACTACACAGTTCTACATAGACACCACTCCTCCAGAAGTAAGATATACCGGAGTTTACCCTTCGGGTAGCACTGTTTCTCTTGCTGAGTTTAGCGGTACTTCCTTTGAAGTTACAGATGCGGGTAGTGGTGTGGATGACATAGGAATTTACGTAGAAAATGCAGAGGCATCTTTTGAAGGGACACTAGAAAACATGATAACTGGTGGTGGAGCAACTGCTCTAACAACACCGTTTGGAACATTCATATACAGCCCATCTACTCATATTTTGACTTATAATCCATCTGGTTTGAATCCAGGAACCTTGAAGATTAAGGTTATTGCTAGAGATGCTGCAACAGATGGTACAAATCCTGTTGGTAACTTGATGGATGAGCCGGTTGAGTGGGAAATAACTCTTACAGGTGGCGAAGGACCAACAGTTGTGGATATTAAGCCTGCTCGTGACACTTATGTTAGTGATAAAAGGACGACTATTGAAGTAGTATTGTATGACGAAAATGGAGTGGCTACTGATAGTGTAAAATTCCGAGTGAATGGATTAGTATTTGACAGTCACAGCGGCTTGATAAGCTACAATCAAATCACTGAGCAGACCCTCGAGGTTATTTTTTCTGGATATGGATTTGATTTAAGAGAGAGTATAAATGATGTTGCAGTTTATGCAGAAGATAAAGGTGGAGCTGCAATGTCTCCAGAGTGGTATGCGTGGTCCTTTGGTGTTGATGTTCAGGCA
>JAMOTN010000022.1 GCA_027062325.1 bacterium | reverse complement strand
TTTTATAATCATCTTCTTCAAAACCAAGCTCTCTCAAATCAAGTTTCAAATTATCTTTTGCGAGAACACGTATGACTATGACCTCGCCCCATACCGCCGGCAATATTGATACACGAAAATCAACTTTTTTACCCCTCATTTTTATAGAAAAAGCTCCATCTTGAGGAATCATTCGCTCTGCAATATTCAGGTTAGACATAATTTTGATACGAGAAATTATAGCATCTTGAGCCTTTTTACTAACCTTGGCTTGCTCAAATAAAATCCCATCTATTCTGTAGCGTACACGCACGTACTTTTCTTCAGGCTCAATATGAATATCACTTGCCTTTTTTTTCAAAGCATCTAGGATAATTTTATTAACGAGCATCACTATTGGCTTTTGATTAGCACTTTGCTTCAATATATCTATAGCAGCACGCTCTCCACCTTCTTCTCCACCTTCACCTTCTCCTGCTTCCATCTCAACCTCTTGTAAAACCTCTTCAACTTTTACTTTATCTAAGGCTCCTCCCTCTTCATCCCCACCACCATACAACTGTTTTCTTATAGCTTCACGGGTTGAAACCAAAAATTTGACAGTATAGCCAGTCAAGGCCTCTATCAATTCAAACATCTCAGCATTTGTCGGATCCCATACTACAATTGTCAAAACACCCTCTTGGTAATCAACTGGTACAAACTCAAAGTTCTTAAACAACTGCTGAGGCAAGTTTTCTTTTAACGAAGTGTCGTATGTTAAATCTTTAAAGTCGGTGTACATAACACCGTATTGTCTTGCTAAAGCTCTAGCTATATCTTCTTCTTTCGCATAACCAAGCTCAATCAATATTTCTCCTATTCTCTTAGTAGGATTTTCTTCTTGAACCGTCAATGCTTCATCCAATTGTTCCTTAGTAACAACTCCCATTTCAATAAGTATTTCTCCTATCCTTCTCCACTTTCTAACAAAAGCACCTTCCATTAAATACCGCCCCCTACATACTTACATTAATCAATATCTTAAAGTAATTCTGTATCTCTGTAAAAATCCAAAATTTTATCTGCCACCTCAAATAGCTCTTTTACATTACCGTATCTCTGATAATAACATCGCTCTTGCTGAGCATAACGTTCATATCTATTAAACCACCTCTCCTGCTTTTTAGCAAAACGCCATGCTTTTTTAGAATAATTAAAAGCAGCCTTTTCCTCATCTATCTTTCCCAATAAAATATCGTAAGTATCATCGAAAGATATAACATCATAACAAGCAGGCGCATCTACTCCGTAATTTTCAACTACAAACTTCACCTCTTCTAAGGCTCCTTCTTCCAACATCTTTAAATAACGAGTTTTATATCTCTCTTTCAATCTTTCATCAAAATCTATCCTCTTATGAAAAAAGACAGGAAAAAACAAACTCATAAATCTTTTTTTTCTCACCTTTGAACCCACCAAAACATAATTCTCTATCCATCGGCTCAATCTTTTTTTATCATTGAAGTGAATCTGATATTCATATACTTTCTTTAAATAGCGCCATATTTTAAAACGTAACTCATCATCTTCTAGAGCAACACTAATCAAATTTCTAAGTTCACCATCAGCCGGTATATTATCAACACCATAGAAGAAAACTTCAAAATAAAAGCCAGTCCCTCCACACAAAATTGGAAAAATGCCCTTGTTAAACATCGAATATAAGCAGTAATTCATAAGCTTTGCAAAAAAAACAGCACTTATTCTTTTGTCAGGAGGTAAAAATTCCACAAGGTGATGCTTCCTTTCAGGAATGGCGCACAAAGCTTTGAGGTATTTATAAACTCCCTTGGAATCAACGTTGATAATTTCAGCTTCAATTCCTTTACTTTCAAGGTAGGAAGCCAATTCTAAAGCATCATCAGTTTTCCCCGTACAAATCAACGGCACTCCTCTCTTTAAAAAAATATTCTCTCTTCTCACTTTTGCAACACCTTCTCAAGGTACATTATCAACTTCACAGCTGTCCCTTTTTCAACCCTGCTAACTAAATTTCTCATCTTACAAAACAACTGGGAAGCCTTATCATCATAACCTGCAAGCTTTAGAGCCAACACTTTGTAAAAACTTCCTATAAAACTTTTATCCCCCCTCAGCAACTGAAGCGCTTTCTCCGGATTTTTAATAAGTTCGGCAGAAATTTTTTCGTAACCTTTTATAATTGGAACTTTAAAGCCAATTACCCTTTCATCAGAATCATACAGTTTCTCACTAGACAACAACTTATCAAAATCTACTCCAACAACTGTCAGCACTTTAGAATAAAATCCCGTCGCATGAAGCCACTTGCTAAATTCTCTATCCTCCAGAATTTCCTTACGATTATTCATAAGTAATTCTGCTAACTTTAATTGATTTTCCAAAAGCCTTTCTTTCACCTCTTCAAAAAATTTGGCAAACCACTCCTCCTCATGAAAAACCAATACCAAATCTTCAAAATATTGCTCTCCCAAAATAGAACTTTTCTCTAATACTCCCTTTATTATTCTCATATATTCTACCTTATTTACCCCTACCTCTATCGCTTCTAAAAGCCCCTCTAGAAGTGCGCTTAAAATCTCAAAGTCTCCTGACTTAGCAACCTCATCGTACAACTCAACTTCTCCTAGAAAAGCCATTATTTTCAACGCTTCTACCTTCCACGCCCGCGACTCCATTCCCCACGATTTCTTCAATAAATCTAAAAACTCCACAAACGGATGATTTTTTAAAGCCCTGAGAGCCTCAAGTCTAACCTCATCAAACTCATCTCGCAAAGCATGAGAGAGCAACTCTTTTATCTCAAGCGAATTCAAATGCCTTATAACTCTAACAACTAATATGTTAAGATGTAAATTTCGCTCATTCAGAGCCTCAGACAACTTGTCTACTATCCTCTCGGACCAGTATGCAAGTAATCTTTCAGCCCAATACATTATATTCTCATCAGGATCAGACTTAACTACAAAAAAAAGTTTTTCGGCCGTAAAATAAGGATCTGCCATTTTCAAAGCTTCATATGCTCGTCGACGCATTATCCAACTTTCGCTCTTGAAAAGTCCTATCAAAGAAAGTATGGCCTCCTTACTTGAAGATAAAACTTCCATGACCATTGAAGTAACTATGCCATTTTTAGAAGACAAAGCTTCTATCAAAGTACCTGTAATTTCAGAAGTAACTTGCTTAATGATTTTTTTCAAAAGTGCTCTTTTAGCCCAATCACAATGATTATACGTATCCAAAATGAGCTCCGGTTGACTTCTTGCCAAACTTACAATTGCCTCATACACTCTTTCCCAAAACTTCAAAGGTAATTTTTTTAATACTTCCAAAAGTTTAGAAGCCACTTCTAAGTCCTGGGCGAAATTCGCAAGAGCCCTAAAAAATTCAACTGTTATCTTTTCATCAAAACGTTTTAGCAAAATACCTTTAACAGGTTCATACCTCCTATGAGCAAGCTCCACCATCAACAAATCTTGACCTTCTAAGCTCAACTTTTCCATGTAGGAAACTAAAATTTCTGGAAAATTTTTAGCACTTTCAGAAAACAACTTTCTCAACACATCAATATTTCCCTTTTGTTCTGATAACTCAACTATTTTCTCAAACCACCTATCGTAAAAAATCCCATCATTAACAAAGGCACAAAAAAGAGCGAGTTTACCCTCAATTCCAATTTTTTCAAACAACTTTTCAAGCAAAGTATCATACACTGGATCTTTCAATGCATCTTTTAAATAGAAAGCTACTGAATATCTAACATCTCTGTTCGCATCATCTAATAAAAACGAAAACTTAGCAACAATTTCCTGCGGCAATAACTCTCTAAAAACAAAACCAAAGTAGCGTGCAGTTAACTCTTTATCAAACTCATCAAGTTTCCACTTTTCATTCATAAATAAAGCCCACTTCAAAAATACAGAACGATCTCCTATCCGTCCAAGCTCCCCCTCATCTTTTAGAAAACGCTCCAATTCATTCAACATATCATCATCCAAATTTCTAAAAGCCTTCCAAATAGCAACAGAGGACCACCACGCTTTTTCTCCATCTCTTCTAACCATTTCTAAAAGTGATTTGAACACTTGAGTATCTTCTTTAACAGCTGAAGCTAAAACATTGGCTGCTTTATCTCTCACATTCCAAAAACGGCTGTCCAAAAATTTCATAACTACATCCCATTGGCCCATTCTCCCTGCAAGTTCCACAAAATTAGCTAAGGCCGTGGAGGAAACAGATGTATCTTTACTAAACCTCTCAGCATAGACTTTGAATATTTTCTTATTTGCGTGATTTGCAATAATATCTATGACAACTTCAACAATCTCTTTCTCGGAATCCAGCAACTCGTAAAGAGAAGCTGTATCTATTTGAATTTTGAACATTCTTAAAACTTTAGCTGCTTGAAGACGCACATAAAAAGAAGGATCACCCTTTAACACATCTATTAGATGCTGGGCTGCTACTTTATCAACGCGATAATTGGAAAGAGCCATAACTCCACGAATTCTTTCTGATTCATCGGCACTTTTGAGGAGGCTTATAGCATACGCAATATCCATCAGCTTCCCTCCAGTTAAATAAAGCTATACTCATGATTTATTTCAATATCTCATTAATTTCTCGATCAAGTTCAACCGACTTAGAGGAGTCAATCTTAGATGCTTTAAAATCAGAAGTATTAGAAGAACCCTCAGACTTGCTCACATTGTAATTCAACAACAGCTTTTCAATTTTTTTCTTTAACTCCAACACCTTATCTCTACCAAACCATGAAAAATTTAGGCTTTTATTCAGCAAATTCAAACCCCCTTTAAAATCTCCCTTTTTAACCTTCACTATGGCAGCACAATAATAGTAAGCTGCATCCTTTCCGTTCAAAAAAGCATCTGCCTCCACTAGAGACTCAGCCTCCGAAATCCTACCAAGCTCCAGTAATCCACTTATTAAATTCACAAACGCCTTCCGGGAAGAAAATTTACGATAGGCATTTTTATAAATATCTATAGCTTTATCTCTTTGTCCCTTTCTCCACAAAACAGATGCCTTGGCTAAAGCAACCTCTTCATCACTTCCTTCTAAAAACTTCACAACTTTTTCAACAACCTCCGTATTACCCATAGAGCGGGCTAAAATCAGCAGTCGTTTTTTATCTTCTAAATTAAGCCGCGGTAAGTAAGCAAACACAATATCATTTCTGTGCTGAGTCAAAGCATAGTTAACCAATAACCAATATGCTCTTTTCAATTTAGTTGCGGGAATTTCTTTTAAAAATTCAATTGCTTTACTCAAATCTCCACTTACAATAATTCTCTTGAACTCCTCAAACTTATTCTTTGGACGCATATAATTAGCAGCCCACTTTTCCCCAGCTGACAAAGCTTCTTTTAAAAATTTAGAAGCCAGTTCTGGATCAGCAAGCTCATCTCTAACATACAAATAGAATTCTTCTGTTGAAAAATAAACATCTCCTATATAAAAAGCCCAAGCTTTGAAATTAACACAACCAAATCCAAGCAGAAGCACGAATAATAAAGTAAATCTTTTCATATTTTATAACTATTCAGCTCCTTCAAGCCCATTTTCTTCAGAAGAATTTTCCTCATCTGCAGCTTTCACAGTCCCGCTCTTACAATTGAGCACTTCTCCACCTTCAGTATCACTATCTTCCCCACTCTCTTCTCCAACTCCCAAATTTTTCATAACATTGGCATATTTATTGTAAGTCCCAGATTCTATCTCTATTGGGGTCCCAGATGGAACTGCAGGAACACCATCTCTGGCCATTATCACATTCGCATGGGGAGCCTTAATATTTATTGCATATTTAAAAACATCCAACTGATGGTTGGGAGGAAGATGGATAACCAACGTCTTTTCATCATCTGCATCAATGAAAAACTCTGTTTGGGAATCTACAGGAATGTATTGCGCTATATCCAAAGGCTGCCCATATTTTGTTACTAGCTTAAAATCTTGCAGTATATCATCAGCAGTAACATTATCTTTAGAAAAGCCCACTTTTTTAGAAAAAACAAGTACTAGCAGATCATCTGATCTATCATTGTAAGTACCACCATCATCTAAATATGCCTGCATCAAAACCAAATCTTTTATCCAGTACTCACCTATATCATCCCCATCACCAAATTTACCGTTAGGACCAGCTGATACAACCTTGCAAGCATCTACTAGAAGCTCGTAAGCTCTCCCCCATGGATCGTATGGAATTTCCGAAAGTATTCCCGCCTTTATTAAATCCTGCCAACTTTCTGGATCCTCTCCTTGAGTTTGAACAAAAGTCAAAACTTTTTTTGCAATAGACTTCAATTCACTATTGCATCTGTCAATTTGAGCTGTTATTTTTAAACCTGAATAAATTCTTAAAGAAACAAATAGCAAAATTCCAATTACAAAAGCAAAACTTGCTGGAACTAAGAATTTTTTCAACTTCTCCCAAAAAACCTTTTTTACCTTATCAGCCATATATGGCCCTCCTGTTAAAAGTAATTTTAAACAGTCAGATTTTTACTCATTTTCTTCCCCATCATAATGTTAGTCTATCACAAAAAAGTTGCCAATAGCTTGATCATCAATTAAATAGTGCTTCTTCTGAATTAGCTTTTAAATCACTTACTTTCAAAAAACGTCCCTCTCCTCTCATGGCAAGCCAATTTAAGCCGCAACTTGCTTTATAACAGTAAAGACAATTACCAGAACAATAAACTAACGGCCTAAAAACATCTCTTTCTTTTTTAAAAACTCCCCATTTCACACCATCACAGTGGAGTGGCGCCGAATTAGAAAGCTTGGCAAAATAAAGATTTGCATCTATTCCTTCAACTTTTTCCATACAAAATCCAATTTCTATCCCTGCCTCTCGCAAACTTCTCGTCTTTTCCCACAACTCAAGTAATAGTTTATTTCTCATATTCTCATACAGCTGATAACGTCCTCTAAAAAACTCGCTATAATAATCAACTTTATTTCCTATCAGTCCTCTCAGAAAACTTCTACCTCCAGAGGGTAAATCCAAAATGCTAAAAGTCACGTGAGCTACATCAGCCTCATGTGCAAACGCGATCAAGTCATCCACTTCATTCCACGTGTAAGGCCAAATTATCGGATCAATTCTTAAAGTTACTGGTTTAACTCGGGAAACCTCTTTGATTTGTTCAAGGTAAGAAGTCAACTCCATTGCATTTGGAGAGAGAAGTCGCCATTTTCTATTATCAAGTGTATTCAAGCTGAACTGAAAGTGATCCACATAAGATAGTAAAAAGCTATCAACTTCACAACGTGTAGTAATAGAAACTGGTAAACCCCAGCGCTTTGCTACTTCAACAATTTGGCGTGTCAAACCAAACTCTTTTTCTGCTGGCTGCAATGGATCCGCAACAGGAGATAGATAAATAGTAAAAGCATAGTTAACTTTTTTTAAAAACAAGTCAAAATCCCTTGGTAAGTTTATATAACAAAATACAAGTCTGTTATTTTTTGCCTCCTTGAATAGTTTAAAAGGATAATTCGCGGCATAACAAAGGGGACAAGCCACCTCACAGCCTACGTAAGGGTTCAGCAGTAACCTGTCCCCTGAACAAAACCTTTCGCGTCCCGTCCAAAAATTGGGAGTTTTATGAGTTGTCTTTACCACATACCTCCAAACGCCCATCTCTTCAATTACTCATCATCATCATCATCATCGTCGTCATCATAGTCAAAATCCATATCATCTTCATCCGTGGCATCTTCTTCCTCTTCTTCCTCCTCATCATCTTCTTTCTCATCCTCATCATCTTCATCATAACTAAAATCCATATCCTCTCTATCAGTAGCATCTTCCTTATCTTCTTCTCCCTCTTTGGCATCTCCTTCTTTCTTCTCTTCTCCCTCTTCTTTCTTATCCTTCTCCTCTCCTTCTTTTTCTTCTCCCAACTTGTCCTCATTATACTCATCCTTTATTGAACTTGACCTCCCACTTCTAACCCTTCCAGAACCCGCAACTCCTGTTGAAATTGGAGCACGCGAAGAAGCCATCATAGCAAGTACTACTGCTACAACAACCAAACCAATAATTGCAAGAGTTAAAGGGTTTAATTTGTTTAAGAGATTTACCGCTTGCTCTGCCGTAGAAGCTGCATAAACAATACTCATCGAAAATCCCTCCTTGAAAAAACAGTTTGCAAGATGCATCATCTACCTATGGATATTTTACCACTTAACGACTAACATTAACCACCCCTTTTACTCCCCTTATCTTCTTTAAAACGTTCTCCAATTCTTGCCTAGATTTAACTTCAAAACGTAATTTTATAAAGGCTCGTGTCCCCTCAGTCCATGCCTCCACATGTTTTAAATTTATTGACATATCACGCAATGCTGCAGCTACATCCATCAAAAGCCCTTCTCTGTCTACAGCTTCAACCAAAACATAAACTTCAAATTTTCCTTTCCAGTCAGTCCACTCAACATCAACCAATCGTTCCGGCAAAACGCCATTAACATTAGCACAATTTTTTCTGTGAATTGATATAAATCCTTTCCTGGTGACAACTCCTACAACATCATCTCCTGGTATTGGACAACAACACTTTGAAATCTTATAAGCAATACCACTCTTTCCAGAGATCTTAACAACAGATCCCATACTTTTTCGCAAAGTTTGACCTTCCCTTTTGACCTTCAAAGCAGCAAGCTCCAACCAAGCTGGCACTATAAATTCTAGAACTCTTTTAGGTTTGATCTCATCCCTCCCCACAGCTAGCAGCAATTCCTCAATACTCTCCTTGTTCAATTCAACAGCTGCTTTTTCAAGAAGCGGACTTTGCCTCAACTTTTCTGGTGATTCAGCCTCAGGTATCGAAAGATCAATATTTTTTTCCTTTAAAGTTTCCTCTGGAAATGTTTGTAGTTTCATTTTGAATTGTCTTATAACCTCAAATAGTTTTCTCAAGCCGTCTTCAAGATACAACTCCCTCTCTTTTGTCCTTATATAAGCACGAATTTTACTCTTTGCTCTAGAAGTAGCAACCCAATTCAGCCACTCGCGAGTCGGCTCAACCTCTTTCGAAGTGATTATCTCTATAATGTCACCAGTTTTTAATCGATAGTCCAATGGCACTGCAATTCCATTTACACGGGCAACCTTAGCATGATTCCCAACTTCAGTATGTATGTAGTAAGCAAAATCAAGAGCCGTCGCCCCCTCAGGAAGACTTACCACATCTCCTGCCGGAGTAAATACGAATACCTCTTCCTGAAACAAATCAACCTTTATCCATTCAATATACTCAAGAGGATTCTCAACTTTGACATCCTTGTGCCACTCAATAAGTTGTCTTATCCACCGAATCTTCTCCGCTACATCATCACTTCCACCCTCTTTGTAACGCCAATGAGCTGCAATTCCCTCTTCCGCAATGTAGTGCATCCTCTCAGTTCTAATTTGAACTTCGAACGGAATTCCCCCCTTCAACATCAGAGTTGTGTGCAGTGACTGATAACCGTTACTCTTTGGCATAGCAATATAATCCTTAAAGCGCCCCTGCACCGGAACAAATAACGTATGCACAATTCCTAACGCTGCATAACACTCCTCAACCGTCTTGACTATAATCCTCACTCCAAACAAATCATAAATCTCAGAAGCATCCTTTCTCTTAAGATGCATCTTTCTCCAAACGCTGTAAGCATGTTTAACGCGAAAGGAAGTTCGAGCATTTATCCCATTACCCTTTAAAGCACGTTCTATCTTCTCCACTGCTTGATGTAAAGTCTCCTTCCTTTTCTCATATAATTCATCAATCAATGCTTTTATGCGCTTAAACTCCGCTGGATACAAAATTTCAAAACAAAGATCTTCCATTTCACGCTGTATCTTGTACATTCCAAGTGCATGAGCAAGAGGGGCAAAAATTTCAAGTGTTTGGGCAGCTATCCTCTTCTCTTTTTCTTCTCCTACACCTTTTAAAGTGCGCACGTTGTGGAGGCGATCTGCTAACTTAACTATAACCACCCTTATATCCTTTGACATCGCAAGTAACATTTTTCTTATACTCTCCGCATCCCGCACTTTTTTCTCCGGAACCGCTATCTTTGAAAGCTTGGTCACACCTTCTACAATCACTGCAACAGGAAGCCCAAATTTTTCTTTCAAAAGATCAAACGTAACCTCTTCACAATCCTCAATAGTATCGTGAAGAAGTCCAGCTGCAATGGTTACGGCATCCATTTTTAAATCTGTCAAGATTTTCGCCACTTCAAAAGGATGTGAAAAGTATGGCTCGCCACTCTGACGCCTCTGCCCTGCATGAGCTTTAATTGCAAACTCATAAGCCTCTTCTATTAAATTCTGACCTGCCTTAGAATAAACATTGTACGAATCCAAAATTTCAGA
>JAMOTN010000021.1 GCA_027062325.1 bacterium | reverse complement strand
AACATCAAATGGGTCTATGAAAACATCTGGTTTATAGAAAAATCGAGCCAACTTAAAGTCCAAAGTATCAGGTAGTATTCCTGCTAAGCCACCAAAAGCCAACCAAAAAGTCTGGGTACTCAAAGCCTCTTGCATAACACCAGGCCACAGCGCGGCAACTGCAACTCCCGTAGTAAAGTGTGCAATTCCTTTCAATTAAATCCCCCCACAACTTAAAACAGCCATTCTCTCAAATAATCTGTCCACCCAAACATATTGAAAACAACCGGTATTAACAAAACTCCCATACAGTTAAGTCGTCGAGTATTGAACACTACAGCAAATATTCCAATACCAGTTGCTGCAATCATTATTACCAATCCCTGTACTGAAGCAATAAAGTAAACAACCCCTGTTATTAAAACCAATAAAATAACAGAGATCAAACTTATATTTAACCTATGGTATATCCTGGCAATTAAACGAGCCAAATAATCAACTATTAAAAATGAAAATCCAGCAGTCAAAAGCATTAGACCAAGAGCAAAACCAAAGTCTGAAGGACTGTACTCAACTTTAAAAGGAGCTAACATCCAAGCAAGACCGCCTCTCGTAAGATAAATGGTTGGAACAAGAGAGACAATCAAAGCTCCTACGTAGTATATAGTTTTACTAGCTCCATAAGAAACCATAAAAACGCGACTTGAACGCGAAGCTAAAGTGTGCCCAGCCAACACTCCCGCCATTCCCCCTGTAATAATTGGCAAATACGCTGCTAGTGAACCAGCTAAAGTCCCTGCTACTACTGAAGCCCCCATAGTTTCACCATCAACTTCAACATCATCAGGTACATACTGTTCACTTTTCAAATGCGGAGCTACTATGTTGAATATCAACCAAGGCACAGCAAAAAATCCTACAAAAGCCGGCATCAATCCTTGAAATGCCCATTCTGAAGGCACAAGTGTCTTGTTTAGAATGTAAAACCCAAGCAGTCCAGACGCAATCCATACAAATATTCCTGCAAGTATCGACTTCATCCCCTCTAAAAACAAAGCAAATCCCGTTTTTCTCCCTTCAAAAAACTTGGGCCACTCTTGAACAACCAAGTAAACTAAAATTACCAGAAGTATTTCAGGAGTTAAATCCCTAAGTACTCCGTGGAGTAAATACAATTGAGGAGTAGCAAGATATATCACAACTGCAAAAAAAGCAAGCCCTAACAAAGCTCCAATATTAGTCATGACAACAGCCTCATAACCTCTTCCCCGCGCCAACATTTTAGCAGCAGGTAAAACCATGAATGCTGTACTTTCATCAGGCAGCGAAAAAAATACGCTAGAAATCGTATTTGAAAAACAGTAAGCAGTTATCAGTGCAACTGCAAAAGTCAAGATCAACTTCCAACTGAGACTGAATTTGAGTATTACTAGCACCACAAAACCGAATATGTTGTAAACGTGTAGTGCTGGGAAAACCCCTGAGGCTATTCCTATGAGCATGCCAGCCAACCAAGCTCCCAAATAATGCAGCACTTCCACTTATCTTCCCCCTCGCTGTTAAACCTCTGACACTCATAAACCAAAAATTTCAAACTTTACTCCAAAATCTTAAAGTCAGAAACTATGATTTCACGTTCTCCCTTATAATCCTTAATCACACCACTTATCTCAACAATTTTTCCATCTAAACTTTTTCCAATATCAAAGCTATTTTTCCAAAATATAACCTTCAAGGCAACAGGAGAAGCCGCAGAGTTTTCTTCATAGAGACTATAGGCAAAACCTTTTCCAGCTAAATCTCTCTCAAACTTCAGTTTCCCCTTCACCAAAACTCGACTTCCAATTTTCTCTTTAAAAACTTCAGAAAGAGTAACGTAACTTTTTTCTGGGCAACTCAAAATTTTAAAGTCATCAGCATTAGTAAGGTAAAGCCTCACATCTCCAGACATCCATCTGACTTGCCCTACAACATCCACCTCACAACCAACATCAATTCCCTTAGCTTTTAGTTTATTCGCAACATTTGAGTAGGCATTTATCCTTATTATTCTTCCAGAACCATCGTCGAGTAATATAGTAGCACTTCCAGAATAAAATCCAACTCTGACAATCCTTCCCTTCAATCTAGCATAAGCAAAATTCATAACTTCTTTTAACTCAGAGGCCTTAACCAACTTCACAGGAGTGTTCTGATAAAAGTACAGCACTCCTGCAAATCCAACCAAAATCATAAGTATGCTCAAAATCCTTAACCAAAACACAGGTTTCCTATCCTGTACGTATGCTCCACAGTAAGGACATCTGACATAATTTCCAATGAATCTACCACACACCGGACAGTTCATACCTATCCTCTCCTATTCATATTAAAAACCACAAATTTTATAAATTTTAGCTCTTCTTTTTCCTACTTTTACGACCCCTTCTAGAACTTTTGCCAGACTTTTTCGACCTACCCCTACCATTTTCCTTAATCTTACTCTCTTCAGCTTCTTTCTCCAACATCACATCATCACTTCTCTTTGAATCCCCGCTTACTTTAACAGCATTTTCTTCCAAAGTTGTTTCCTCCTTAACCTCTTCTCTCTCAAACACGAATGTTTCCAAAATTGCCGCTACATCTCCTGCAAAATCCTTTGCCTCCTCAAGATTAGACGAGTTGAGAATAGAATCCACCTTTTCTTTTATAAACATCAACCTTTCTCTATACTGTTCTATTAAGTAGTTAAGGGCATCGGCAAGCTCTACAAACTCATCTCCTTTTCTCAAACGAATAAAGTGTGACAAGTCTCCTTCTGCTATAGCCTTTATCTCTTTTTCTAAACGATATACAGGCCCCGCCATTGCATGAGAAACATAGATACTTATGAAACCAACTACGAGTATACATATAGCCTCAACAAGCAAAATAGCAGGTAGTATTGCATCTTCTTCATCAACAAGGTAAAACATGTCAGCTAACCACCTAAGAAACGGCTTATTTGTTAAAAACAGATACACCATTCCCCCCATCAAGTTGGCAACTATAACTACTAATACTATCAACATAATTGCGAATCTAAATTGGAACTCTTGCTTTACTACTATGGTTCTTCTACGCCCTGGCATCTGAAACCCTCCTCAAAAAAGTGTTTAGGCAGTAGTAAAATTATCACTTACCTACGACCACCACTTTTTCCACCACTTTCTGGAACCAACGTCCTGGATTTGGCGTAATTCTTACTGTCAATATCTTCCCGTTTTGAGTTGGAGAATCTTTAATGTTCACTATTTTAGCATCACAAGTTGCACTTTTTACAACATATTTTTCAAACGGTGGCATTTCAACATCAACATAGAAAGATGGATGCAACTTGCTGAAAGCCTGTTCATTTAGCCTGTTATCAAAATTTATCTCTGCTACGTTCCCAACTTGTTTTACCGTAGCATTCAAACTCCACGGAAGAATCACTGTTACATCAACATTTTTCGTTTTCTCATCAAACTTGGCAAGTAGATAATGGAAAAATCCTCCTTTCTCTGGAGTAGGATATAATGGAGCTCCAGCACCACCTGTTATCCAGTAATTAACACCATCTATAACTGCGTGAGCAAACATGTGTTCATGTCCCGCAAATACATGCTTTACTCCATATTTAACAAAAAGTTTATGAATGGCCTTTGCCATAGCTTTATCCTTCCATCCTATCCCCCAACTAGATCCTTCTATGCCTCCACTAGCACCATAACCTTTTTTCTCTCCACGAAGCGGAGTAAAAATAGGTCTGTGCATAAAAACGACCGGGGTCAAACTTTTCTTTTGGGCTTCATTCAAAGTATCAACTAACCATTTATACTGCTCTATTGATACATAATTGCATTTGTTAGCATCATCTGTGAATAAAAATATAAATCTAAAACCCTTGTGATCAATGTAATAGTAAGTTTGACCAATATACTTGCTGTAAAGTCTTCTACCTGCTCCCCAACAAATTTCGTGATTTCCAGCAACATGATATATAGGAACCTTTAAATTTGCTATAGTGCCAATATAATCGCGATACTCCCACTCAAAAAGAGCATCATCCCTAGTGTAACCTTGAACAATATCTCCAACATTTATGCAAAAGTCAGGTCTCCAGTAATTAGTCTCCTTCAATATCTGTTTAAACACTGGACGCTGCGGCTCTCCTTGATTATGTGGACGATTATCTCCAAAAATCACAATATCAAAAGCAAATCCCAATGAATAAACGCATAAAATTCCCACTAAAGCCAAGGTAAAAATTTTCTTCATAAATCCTCCCCCCTCTTCAAATTTCTGCATTTCAAACTCTCCTTATCCTTCAATACTCCCAACAACCTTTACAAAGTAACTTTTCTCTCTTCCCGCGTCAAAATCAACGTAATATACACGGTGATAATGACCTCTATCCCACTTTCCATCAGTAATAGGCAACAAAATAGACACTCCCAACAGAGCACTTTTAATGTGTCCCAATGCATTTTTCTTATAATCAACTTCATCGTGACGGTAAGCTAAATCAGGAATTGCCTCTCTTAAAGCATCCATAATATCAAGCACAAGTTCTCTATCCGAATCTGTAATAAATATGGCAGATGAAGTATGCATGTTATAAACAACCGCAAACCCCTCTTTAACCTCACTCTCTCTTATAGCCTCTTCAATTTGAGGCGTTATATCTAAAAAACCCTCCTTACCATCTATGAAAACATTATAGCTCTTCTTAAAACTTTTGAAAGCAACCATCAACACGCCCCCTTACTGCTTTATAGCATCTGCAATTGCTACCAGATCAACTCTACCCTGAGCCTCATACAAATCGTAGAATTTGCCACCCGTAGCTTCACAAAGTCTGTGATAACGCGGCACATTTGGAGCAACTGCAAATAAAACAATGTTGTTCTCTTTCAGCAGCTTCTCCATCAGGGGTATCTCCTCTTCTCTTTCGTGCGGCTTATCAAGATCAGGACCATCTGTTATCAGAATAAAAACCTTGGTAGCGTTGCTATCTTTTACAAGTTTTATTGCCTCTTCAAGAATTTTGGTACTTCCCTTCTCTCCCCAGAATACACTTTTTATCTTAAGAGTAACCTTTTTAAAGTTCTTGAGAAAATCTTCTTCGTTGTCAACCATTGGATAAACTCTCCATCTTATTCCATTCCAATTGAAAAACTCGACTATTCCTATCCTCCACTTCTTAGCTTTTTCAGACAACTTATGCACAAAAGCTGCTGCACTTTTCTTGACATTTTCTAAAACTTCTCCCATACTTCCTGACGTATCAAAAAGAATTACAACATCTATCCCCTCCTTTGCCTCTATGTCATCAACCTTAACCTTTTTGCCCAATCTTATAAATGGATTCTCAATCTCTTTACTACCAAACCAAGGAAGCTTGATAGTTCCCACGGTTTCAGGTAAACCATCAACAACTTGCAATATCTCTTCAACTGAGAAACCTTCTTTAATAGGCCAAAGCTTACCACCTGTCTCATTCGCAATTTTCTCATAAGCACTAACATGCGGCCCCACTATGAAACACGCAGTCCTAGTCCACTTCAAAACATCTACGGTGAAATCCTCCCAGAACCCATTTTCATCAGGTAAGTGTGGAGGTGAATCAGTAAACACTATAAGAACTCTATCCGCCTCCGGACGCACAGGCTTAAAATCTCTTAAGTCATCATTTACATTAAAAAGTTTTACAGCTTCTTGAATTGCATCTAAAGTTGACTCAGGTATATCTCCTCCCTCAAAGGTTGGAGCACTGACAATCTTTGATACAACTGAATTAATATCTCGAGTCAGCGGGTGAACAATGAATGGATCTCCCTTTTTCAAATCTCCATACCCTACAAATCCTATCTGCCAATCTATTCCATCTGCTGTCATTCTCTGAGCCAACACTGGAATTCTTTTTACAAATGCATCTAAAAAAGCTTTCATAGAAATAGTCAAATCACATACAAAAACGATATCAGCCATTCTCTTCATAAAAATCCCTCCATCATTTTGACTTTTCATCATCCTTTAACAACATAATTTAATATGTAATGTTTAATCTTCTCAACAACCCATTGAGCCTCATTCTCTGTAGTAAAATAACCGTATATAGCATCAAAATCAGAAGTTATAAGTATCCAATTATTTTCAAAAGGAGTAACCCAAATTTCTTCCACCTCATCCAGTTTTAAACTCTTCTTTCCAAAAGCTCCCTTCAAGCCAATCTCTTTATTCACAACATCAACATACACTATTCCCTTCCACCCTGCTGCAATGTAGCCCAATCCCTTGAAAATCAAACTGAATCCAAGCCCCGCTATGAATAAACCTGGCAGACCATTGTCCATACAACTCAAGACTCCAACTCCAATAGAAGCCAAACTCAGCATATCCAAAACTTCTTTGTGTCCCGCATAAGGATGTAGAGTTATCTCAAGCATCTTGTGATCTTCAGTTACATTATCAGGAACTACTGTAGCTAACACACTTTCATCTACTTCCACTATTCCCAACTTTAATCTCTCTATGATATTTGCATCAAGATACTGCGGGGGAACCTCGACTTCCTCATCTTCCATCACAACATAAAGGGTCAATCCTCCAACTTTTGCAATGACCTCTGCAATCTGCTTAGCTTGTAAAAAACCTTCAAAGGTACCAACTTTATATTGGTAAGCTGGAGTCTCCCCCACTAAAACAACATCAAACCAAAAAACAGCATACTCCCTTTCTGACAACCAACTTTGTTTATATTCAACAGATCCAGATATGTGAATTGTCCTTATAGGAGGTTCTATTCTCAAAGCCCTTCCATCAGGCAATTTAACTACCCTTTGATTAATATCCACCCTCCACTCATGAGTTATAGTATAAAGCCATACCCCCAATGCCGTTATTATTCCTCCAAACAAATAGGAACCTGCAAGAATCATTAACCCTACTCCCAAAATAACACTACACAACCCCCACATTCTAAGAGGATACATTCTCAATATAATTTCATTACCTTCTTTAAATACCTCATCAAATCCCTTTACAGTTTGCCCAATCTTAGCATCCATAACCTCCACTCCTAAAGAGTTCTTTAAGCAGTTTAAACGCCTTAAAAGTCTTCCTTACGATTCAGAATGATCTTGATGACTTTGAGTAGTATTATTATTTTTGTGAACCACTTTGACGACCTTTCCAGATTTTATCTCACCCGCATTTTTCTTAAACATTGTAAGTAGCTCTATAGGAATTGGAAATACTATAAGCTGACTTTTCACTTCATTAGCAATAGCAGTAAGAGTTTGCAAGTACCTAATCTGCATGGCCACAGGATCTTTCAACATCTCTGCAGCCTTCTTCAACTTATCCGCAGCTTGAAGCTCTCCTTCTGCAGCCAATATCTTTGCCCTTCTTTCACGCTCTGCCTCAGCCTGACGCGCCATAACGCGTTGCATACTCTCCGGCAAATCAACTTTTTTAACCTCAACAGAGATAACCTTTATCCCCCAAGGATCAGTTTCTCTGTCAAGTATTTCCTGCAATCGGCTGTTTATCCTCTCACGATTTGCCAAAACTTCATCAAGTTCCATCTCACCTATTACACTTCTCAAAGTTGTTTGAGCAAGCTGGCTGGTTGCATAGTCGTAATCTTCAACTTGCAAAATTGCTTTAGCAGGATCCACAACTTTCATATAAACAACTGCATCAACACGGACACTAACATTATCCTTGGTAATAATATCCTGCTGAGGAACGTCCATTGCTAAAACACGCATATCGATCCTTCTTCCCTCATCTATAAAAGGAAGTAAAAAAACCAACCCAGGTCCTGAAACCCCAATGTAGCGTCCCAGTCTAAAAACAACCATCCTTTCATATTCGGGAACAATTTTTATCATGCTGCTTAAAATCCACAATCCTAGAATTACTACAACTATCATTCCACCCATTCACTCCACCTCCAATGTAGCAATAAAATCACTTAAAGCTTCAACAGCCTTCTCTTCATCCGGTCCTTCAGCAATTACATCTAGATAATCTCCCTCAGCCGCCGCAAGCATCAACACCCCAAGCACACTTTTTGCATTTACAGTTATATCCCCTTTTCTTAACCAAATCTGAGACAAAAAAGTATTGGCCAACTCCACAATCATCATGGCTGGACGCGCGTGGATTGCTTTACCCACAAATACTCTTCTTTCCACCATATCTAACTCCATTTTAACGAAAATCCATTTTTTTTGCTTCTCTACAACCCAAACACCTATTCTAACTCCCTTTCAACCCCACCTCAAACCGCACCTTCCAATCCTCATAAGGATTCAACATGAAACGCCATGACCACAATAAACTATTTCCTTGCAAGTTTTTTTCAAATCCAGCTTCAGACATCGAAACCACCCATACTGGGAAGTGCCATAAAAGTGCTTCCTGAGAGAGTCTAAACTTTAGCTCAGCTTCGCCCCCAATATCTTGGGCTTTTAGCTCTGTCGTTCTAACCTCCCACTTCTGATTTCTTGGATAAGAATTTTCCCCAGCAATAAGCGGCATATCCCACAGTATAAAGAGTGTAGTCTCCACTCCAAACCAATACTCTATAGGCTGATTAGAAGTATTTTGCAGCTTATACTCCACTTCAAATCCGCCATCATTAAATTTGAAATGTTTGGCAATAAGCGTAGGTAAAAACTTATCATCAACCCAAACATGCCCATTTCTCCATAATATTAACTCATTACCCCTAAATTCATACTCAAAAGGCTCAATTGTGAAATCACTCTGCTCTCCATACGAAACAGCAGCATACGTATCAAGTGTTGTAGAAGGATGCAAAACATGATCCACAAAACCAACTCTTCTGTGCCAATCATAAGTTAAGTAGCGTTCTAATCCCTTTTCCTTAGCAAGCACAAGATCGTGTATGCTTTTGACCTCCCTTGCTTCTGAAGCAAGAACAGCTCGGCTAACCTTGTCGTGATACGCTTCATAGCGTCTTGAAACCACTCCAAACCAATTCTTCTCTCCATTTAAATCCAAAAGTTCAAACATTGCTCCTCCACGCGCAGGTTTCAAAGTAGCAACGTAATCTTCCCTCTTCACCTGCACCTCTTTTTTTCCATCGCAATCTATATCCTCCTCAACCTGGCGTACAGCCAAGCGCTTCTCAGCACGCGCCAAATTCTGCCACAGCGCATTTCTCAAGTGGGTCACATAAACCCCACCAAACAACCCGTGCCAGTAGGCACAATTACACTGAGCTGCTAACAAATCATCCCTTTCAAATCTCTCAACCCCTACCTCATCCAATAACTTCGAAACTTGAATCACTCGCTTGTGAATATCATTACTCTCTGGATACTTAACAAAGAAGTTACGCCAAAAACCGCCCTTTACAAAAGTCTTATACTCTTCCCATAAACCAATCTCCTTTAATTTATCCTGAAACTCCTCCTGTTTCCTCTGAACAGGTGCAGGTTGAGCCCATTCTGTCATCTCATAGTAACTTGCATTTGGAAGGTAAACATATCCCGCAGCACTCACCGTATCCAAAACCTCAGAAGGAGTGGCAAACTCAACAAAGTCCAGCGAATTTACCTTATCAAAGAACTGCATAAACCACCCGTTTTCATAAACATGCTCATAAGTTCCAGGCCATGCCCCAAACTTCTCTCCGTCATCTCCCATAAGAGCCACCTTTACACCAGAATCGTAAAGTTGCTTCAAATAAGAGGCTATTTCATCAGGAGTTGCATAAGGTATCATGTAACGCAAATTCTGATCAATAGGGAAAACTGCCAATTTTTCTCCCTCGTGCTCTGTTAAGAAATAACTTTTTAAATCCTCTTGCTTCAAACCAGCCATTTTAAAGTGCCAATCATCAACTAACGTGTAGTCAATTCCAACTTTAACAATCCACGCCGGCAAAAATTGCTCCCAAATTCTTTCTGCAAGCCACATACCACGTGGCTTAATCCCAAATTTATCTTGAAGGTAAGAATTCATGCGCTCAAGTTGAAATAAACTGTCCTTCTCCCGCCAAACTGAAAGTATAGACTCCCAAAATGAACCCCCAAGTACTTCAGCTCTTCCTGATTCAACAACCTCTTTCAACCTTTCTAAGTAATCCGGCTTATTCTTCTCAAGCCAAAGTAGAAGCGGCCCAGTATAGTGAATTCCAAATTTTATTCCACTCTTTGCCAATACATCAAGAAGGGGGCCGTAAGATACACGGTAAACCGCTTCAAATACGTGATCATGGTTCCCAACCGGCTGATGACAATGAAATACCAAAACCAACTTGAGCTTATCCATCTTTATCACTCTCCTTGTTCTACTTTTAAAACTGCAGGGTAAAGTGCAGCTCCTTGAAGTGGAAGCTCTGCATTTTCCATAAATTTAATAATTGGTGAAAAACCACTGTATAATCGCTTGCTGATAAAGTATTTGAGCAACTTTTCAAATTTTTTCACAC
>JAMOTN010000020.1 GCA_027062325.1 bacterium | reverse complement strand
CTTAAAAGTGAAGCAGCATCTATCTTAGAAATTCTCAATACAGGCAAAGCAACCTTTCTCCTCAAAGCCTCCTTCAACTCTGACAAAGTTTTAATCTCACAAATTTTAACTCTAGAACCAAATCCAACTTGTTTAAGTTTTCTCTGCTTAACCCTCAATCTAGCAGCAGAATACGGTAAAGCATATACTTCACCTTCATCAAATGCCAATCTCAAATACTCAATTAATTCTATAAACCTTAAATTAGAATGAAGTTTAGCAATGGAAGATAAAAACTCCTTCAACCATCCCTTACCTATCTCTGCTGCAGATAAAAGAACAAAAAGCTTCTCTGAAAAATCTTCAACATCAGTCTTAAGATCTCCCTCTCCTGAATTATTAAGAATTTTTAGCAAAATCTTTGGCTTAACACTGGAGGAAAAACCATGGCCAACATCATAAATCCTCTCAGCCAAAGTGGGAAACTCCGAAAATTTAAACCACACAACAGTATTAGTATCAATTTTATAATTATCTCTCTCAACACAACTTATTCCATATTCCAAACATTTAAATATGGGCTCTTGTGATAACATAACAACTCCGCTCAATACTTTTGACATATCAAGTACATTTCTTAACAAGTCATCTCTACTCTTTAAATAATCAGAAACCACACACACAGCAGAATCTAATAGAAAATCCACAGGTTGATGCATAACTAACGCACTACCACCTATCTTTGAACAATTACCTCGGCATTCTTCAGTCGTACTCCTTAAAAATTCATACACAGCTTTCATACCATCTTCATTTAAATAAAGAAATTTTGAATCCTTTTCAAAACTCAAACTGTCTCCGCGCAATCTACAAATATACACTTTGCCATCACTGAGAATTATTCCATCATAGCTCAACTTTAAGAAACCAAAAGACAATTCTGATAATTTAGGACTTAAAAGCTCTACATCTCCTTGTTTCCCAATTTTTAAAAGTTGCGCCCTGAAAATGTATCTACTCTCATTTTTATAAAGCAAAACATTTTTAAACTCTTTAAACCACTTAACAACTTTATCAGCCTCTAAAACGTATCCTAACCTTATTGCTTCATCTAGTAACAACCAATCAATTTCTCCTCTTGCATACCTAAAAACATCAAAAAAGCTTCCCCCCTTTTCAAACGCCCTCTCCAAAAAACTATCGATTCTCTCGTAAAGCAAAGCATCCACTTCATAGTTTTCTAAAACTTCAACTAATAAACTATGCACTGCAATTGGCAAATTGAAATCCTTTACCCCATCAAAACTTTTCTCCAAAGCTTTTTCAAACTCCGCATTTTCTTCAACAACTGCCATCTTAAAATTTGCCTCTAAATTTCCCAACAATTCAAATAACTCTAGAAGCTTTTCTTTGCTCAACCCGTAAGCAAAAACAGTTCCACTAAACGAATCCACAATTTCTTTCAAAAATTCCCACGCATTTTCAAAAGCCTCAACTTTACCATCTTTACTCAAAACTAAAAAACCCTTTTCTATTCCAAACTCAGGCTTATCTAAAACGACCACCCACCTTATCTCTGGAGATTTAAAATCCCTTAATCTGTCACCCAAAAGAGGAGAATATTTTAAACTAACTATATTCCAAAATCCTTCCCCTAACTCCTCATCAACACTGCAAATAAATTTTGAAAAAGTGTTTACAAATTCTATTACTTTGCTGTAGGACAATTCCTTCAAAACATCTCTCTCCAAAAACATTACTTTTTTCACAAAAAACCTTAAATTTTCAAGAATAACCCCACGCAAATCCTCTCTATCGTTCTCGATTATATAGACTAAAAAATGAACAAGTAAACGCTCAAAAGCATAGGAAACCACGCGCTTTATATTATCAGGAATAGGTAAAGTATGCAGATCTTCATCAAATCTTGCCAAAATCCAAACAACCTCAGAGCAAATCTTACTGTCCGTAATTACCTTATCAAAATCTAAATCTTCTCCCAATAAAGCCTCTGCTAATAAAAAAGCAATCTGACCAGCAATATTTTCAACCTTCCCTATAAATTCCAAATGTTCCCTTCTTTTTAGGTAAATTCTCTCAAACACATTAAGCCACATAGCCTGAACTATCATTGAGCTAAAAATTTCTTCTTTAGAAAACTCTGCACCCAATATTCTAGAAGTGGAATTGTACAATTCTACCCACTCTCTCAAAATTTCTGTAACCTTTATAAAAGAGTCACCCATATAATCTTTAAGTCTTCTAAAACTTAAAAATCCATCTTTCACAAAAATCTCGCATGAACACATCGCCAAAAGCCTTAAAGCCGCACTGATCGAGCCAATTTCTACCAGCTCTTCATAAAAGTCACGTGCAACTTCTACTTTTCCTAACATTTCATAACATAAACCCTTCCAATACTTAGCAGCCCAAAAGTAATCTGTCTTACTTTCTTCAAATAAAGCCTCCCTTCCTTCAATCGCATCAAACTCAACCAACGCTCTGTCCCACTCTCTGACTTTGGCAAGCACTACCCCTTTTAAATAAATTAGAGGAATATCATCATCATCCAACATCTCTATTCTTCCCAACCACGTTATGTTCTCCTTTTTATCATACAAAGCTTTCTGCAATGGAAAATCTTCAGAACTCAAAATCTCCGGATCCTTCATTACTCTTATCACCTTTATCCTCTGACGATCCGACAAACGATGCCAATATCTAAGCAATATTTCAATGACTCCCTTTTCCACAGAAACTGTAGAGCCAACCTGTTCAAACTTAAACTTATCAATTCCTCTTTCCCAACGAATCTGCTCAAAATAAATCTCAACAAAGCTTAAGAACACTTTCTGCAAAGGTATAGAATCCAAAGTTTTCGAAAAGTATAACCATGCAGCTGCTTCATCTCCCTCCACCACAGCAAGATGCTTTAGCACCTCTAGAGGTAAATTTTTAAATTCATCAAAATTCACAAATTTTTGCAAATCAGTATCAATTTTCTCTTTATATGAAATCCTTTTAACACTTTTGCCCAAATCTTTGTCTTTCCCTAGTAACTCATGTAATACTCTAAAATTCTCTTTCAATTTTTCAGGCAATATATCCACTTTTTCTAAATCTACATTGCTTCCACTCCAAGCCAACCAGTGTATCAAATAAACACGTTTTTGAGTAACTAACCAAGCTTCTTTTAAAAACTCCAAACTGCCCTTATCTTCTAGCAGCAAAATAAAATCTGCAATCTTCTCAATAAGACGTTTTAAAAAATTTTCGCTAAATCCAAGATACGAGTCATGTTTCCCATAACCATTCCCATTAAAATAATTTTTAAAGTAAGTGTAGGCAACCTTTAAAAACTCAAGACTTTCTCTAGGACAACGATCAGCAACAGCATCTAAGACAAAATTCGTCAATTCAAACTTTTCCCAAATAGACAACTTTCCAAAAACTTCCATTACCAAATTGAGACTTTTACTAGGAGACGAAACAAGATTTTCTTTTAATTTATCTACCTCAGGACGAGTAATATTTGAAAAGAAACTCAATAATTTACTCCACCACACCAATAAGTGCCACCATCCCCACAGTCAATACAGCTTACTTTACTTTACTCTTCAACCTTCTCAAAGCATCCCTCGCAAAATTAGCCATACTAGATGTTGGATCCGCTTCTTCTAAAACTTTTTGCCACCACTCAAGTGCCTTCTTATAATCCCTCATCTCTTCATAGCAGGTAGCCAACTTAAAAGCAACAGCAACATCCTTTTTTAGAGAATACATACGTTTGTATATTTTGGAAGCTTCTTCAACTTTTCCCAACCCTTCTAAGGCCTTAGCAAGGCCTCTCAAAGTTATGAGATCATTTGGTTGTAAAACATAAGCCGCTTTGTAATAAGTCAAAGCCTCATCATAAACCCCAACACTCACCATAATCTTTCCAAGTTGATTGTAAGCATACACATCTTCAGGATTGAGCTTTATAACTCTGTTGAAAGCCTCTCGCGCCTTAGCAAAATTCCCAAGTTTTGAATAAAGTAATCCCAAGTTATACCAAGCAAACTCATCATCCGGCCAACGTTTTACCAGCTGTGAAAACTCCCTTAGGGCACTTTCCATATCTTCCAATTGTTTGTAAGCAACACCTTTTATGTAATGTTTCACTCTTTCATCATCAACATTATCAGCATACCTCAAAGCATCTTCATATTTTTCTAATTTTAAAGCAACCTCAGCAAGTTGTTTGTAATAATTACTTCCAAGCAGATCCTTGTAAGCTTCTTCATAATTTCCACGATAAAAAGCTAGCAAACCAACTGCTGTTCTCTTCTTATCCTCTGGTATTTGAGAATTCAGTAAATATTCAGCCTTTTCAAACTCACCCATTTCAAGATATATTTCAAACATGCGCCACGTAACTTCTGGAAAATTCAAGTGCTTTTTCAAAAATTCTAAAACTTTTGACTTCGAATAAAGCTGTTCGTATAACTTTGCCAACTCCAAAACTCTCTCAGAAGTTGGAGCCAAAACAACTGCACTTGCCATCTCACGCTCAGCAAGATCAAATTTTCCCAATTTAAGGTACTCTAATCCTAATTTCCAATGAAGTTCGGGATTTTCAGGATCTCTAACAACCGCCAATTCAAGATCAGCAATTTGGCCACTTTTTCCTTCAAGAATTGCCATGACCTTTTCGTAATGCATAGCTATCACACCATTATCAGGTTCTCTTAATAGCAAATACTCATAAACCTCTCTTGCTTCTTCAAAAGCTTGGCGCTTTCTGAGCATAGAAGCATATTCCAAAAGCTCTTCTGTAGAAGCACTTTCACGTGAGTTCTTCCAGAGCCTTTTCAAATGAGAAAACCTCTCTTCTTCTTCATCTTCATCATCTTCCAGCTCAACACCAAGCTTTTTCAAGCGTTCCGCAATCTCAAACGCAGCTTCTAATTCTCCAAGCGAATTTAATAACCTCCATTTCTCTTTCAATAAGTCAACATGCTCATTATAGGCCAGCCCTCTTTCCAAAATTTTCAACGCATCCTTAAGCAAACCTTTCTGGTAGTAAACTTTAGCAGCTATTAAATATCCCTCGTGCAAAGCCGGTTCCATTGATATAGCATCCAAAGCAAGCTGAAGGGATTGATTGTACCTCCCAAGAAGATAGTAGCTTTCTGCAAGTATCACAAGCTCTTCATACGATAAATCTTGAGCAGGAGAGAACGTATCCCCAAAAATTTTCAAGGCCATTTCAGGAAGATTGAGATAATTGTACAACTTAGCTAAAAGAATCCTTGCTTCCTTGTAATTTGAATCGACCGATATTATCTTTTTCAACTCATGAACAGCATCTTCAAAACTTCCTATTTTGTAAAGATGAAAGGCATAGAGATAACGCAACTTTAAAGAAAATGGAAATTTTTTCAAAGCCTTTTTTAAATATCTAAAAGCTAACTTTAGAAAACCATCATCGTACAAACGCTCTATTAATCGACTGTATGAATATTCATCCTCATTGTTCAAAATAACAGCTTTTGTAAACTCACGCCGAGCTTTAACTTCATCTCCAGTTAGATAATAGTACTTTCCTAATAAGTAATGCCAATAGTGATACGACGAAACCTTTCTAGAGTACTTAAGTAATTTAGGGATAGACTCGTATTTTTCCATCTCAAGGTAAAGTTCCAATAGAGAAATTACAGCCGGAACATATCCCCTATCTAAAGCCTGCATTAGGTAACGTTCAGCCTCTTCAAAAACTCCCCATTTTTTATAAGCAATCCCTGCATTGTAAAAAGCCCATACGTGATTACCGTTCAAATTTATTGCCTGCATAAAACACTCTATGGCTTTAGAATAATTCCCCTGCTCTAAGTAAATTCTTCCCATAAAGTTGTAGGCGTAAGCATCCGTTGGATCAAGAGCAACAACTCTCCTATAAAAGCGTAAAGCCTTATCTAACTCTCCTTCCTCTTCAAACTTTCTAGCCTTTTCATAATATTCACGCGCACTCTCTCGTACCTCTTCCTTCTTGAATATTTCTTCACTCAACACGTTATCAAGCCAATCAGCCACCCGTTATACCTCCTTACTAATTGTGCAATATCAATTTCTTACTTTCACCTACTTCTCCCAAGGTAAAAGCTGATACCTTTTTATAGGTAGAACGTAAAACCCTAATTCCTCAAATTCTGAAAAATCAGCGTCTTTTCCAACACCTTCCCATACAGATAAAAATTCCACATTCTTAATCTTTTCTTTTAAAACTTTTTTAGATCTATCAATCCCCTCTAAAACAACACTTTTCTCAGTAGAATAAGATGCATTTGGATTTAAAACAAAAGAAGACACATTCAAACCACAAGTTTCCTCTATATCTTTTATCTCTTCCCAAAATCCCTTGTTATCTGCAACAAACGGCCTAAAAGGATTATAAACAGCCACCATCTTACAAGAAGCTTTTTCAAGTTTTTCACGCATTCTAGCAAGTGCTGCAGCTCCTGCCTTGCCACCACCAACATCATAAATTATGGTGTAGTTTTCATTGTCTAAAAGACCACTCGCTTCAGGTTGAAAACTTGGCAACTCGCTTGCTTGTATCTCCTTATAAGGACTTACAACCACTTTTATTCCATTTGCCTCCATCAAACTCTTGGCTTCCCTAGATCTAAAGTAAGGATTCACAAAATCCAAATCCACTATTGCTACTTTTTCTCTCTCCTGAACAAAATAAAATGCCAAATTTACCGCAACCTCAGTCTTTCCAGATCCAGCCGGTCCCACTATCACTATACATCTACTTTGGGAAAGCGGCATTTTTTCGAAAAACTTTTTATTTTCTACGTAAAACTTACGAAATACCTGAACCCCATCCACTTGAGAAACATTCATAATCAAAATCCCCCCTCGATACAGCAATAACAGTTTAAAAATCCCTATTCAATAAATAATTGGAAATCTCCTCTCCAAGCAACCAAAGAGCAATCAAGATTAACAGCATAGCCGTGAATTTAACCAAGTAACGCCAGTTCTTTTCCCGGAACTTTTTGAACCATATAGTACGAGTTCCAAGCCAAACAGCAATCGTTATAAGTACAAAAGGCATCACAAAAAATACATTGTAAGCAAACAATAGAATGTGCTTCCAAAAAGGTGTGTATTTACTCATATAACTTAAAGCAACAAAGTACGGCCCACTTGTGCATGGTAAAAGCAAAACACCAACCGCAATCCCCACAAAAAACGCAGAAATAACACTACTTGTCTTAGTTATCAAACTGCTTATATGCTTCTTGCTCTCCTCTGTAATTGGTGTCTCCTCCGTTATAAATTCTTTTACCCCGAAAAACAGAGCAAGAACTGCAAGAATTGGCTTTATGTACGACGCTGTCTCCATTACTTTTATAAGCCCCAGTCCGAACAGGTAATATATCAAAAATGCAGCTAAACTGAAGGCAAAACCTGGAAGAAGTGGATTTCCAGAGAGGTTATAAGTCACAAATGTCAAAAATATAACAAGTACCGTAAATGAACACGGATTAATTGCATCAATTGCACACGCGAGCGCTATCTTGAATATATCTTCAAAGGATGGTCTCTGCTTATTATGCTTATTAGGAGAGTTTAAAGTTTTAGGGAAAGTTTCAGAAACACTTGAAGTGCTAGACGAAGTACCAGCACTCACCTTTCCTTTGGACTGTTTGGAATCCAAAGCACTTTTAAAAGTTTTCCTTCGTATCTTTTCCTTTTCCAATACTGAAGCCAAATCTATTATTTCACCCTTAGAATTCACAGCATATCCGCTATCTTCAAACTCTTTCAACTCATTTTTTTCTTTATCTGATTCAGCAGCTCTTTTCGCAACTTCCTTAGTTAAATTCACAACTTCTTTGACATAGTTTTCCCTCTCCCTAATTAACCTCATCAATTTCTGAAGCGAAGGATTATCAGGCTCGGTATAGTACTTTTCCCCAGAATAAGGCTTAACAGCAACCTTTCCATCTTCCACACTATCTGCCTCTTTCTTTATTGCAAGGGGTGAACCTCCTCCTTCTCTTACATACTTGATCTGACCATCTTTTAACACAATTATCACTGGAATGTGAGCTGTCACTGTTTTAAACATCTTATATACAAAGTCAGACCACACTTCTCGTGTCTTATCTACATCTATAAATACTAGAGGATATTCAGGAAAAGTTATCGAAAGCGTCTTTTTGGCAAACTGACAAGCAGGACACGACGGTGATCCCCATATTACAAACTCGTAACCCGCACCTGCTGCATAAAGATGCAAATGATTAAACAACACTGTTAACAAAACAAATACAACCAAGAGAACCCCTAATTTTACACGCACAAACTCTCCCCCCTTGGAGCTAAAAAGCCGCATCAAGCAGGATACCTGCTGGATACTCAACCGACACCTGATCTGATTGGTTTAAAGATTGCTCAGAATCTCCCTGTTTCTGTCTCTTGTTTTCCTTTTCACCCCACGTCAAAACATACGTTCTTCCACCAACTGGATAATACCTACCGCATTCTGGATCATAACGATATATTATTCTAACCATTGTAGAAACATTCTTGCCCTCTTGAATAGCACGTGCAGTCTCGTGAACCACATGTTGCAACTCATGTGCTCTTACCGCATACTCAGAAGCTCCAATAGAAACTGCTTGTGGAAGCTTAAATGTGACTGCCGGATCATTCGAACCGTCCTGGTAAGTAATTCTCTTTTGACGGCAACGCTCCATTTTTTTCTCAACTTTTTTCAAATATTTATCTAACGTCTTATCCTCAGAAACATTTTTATTGGAAACAGAAGGATCTTTAGATGAACTTTTATTAGAAATTTCACTATTCTCAAAATTTGAAGTTGCCACTTTGTTTACCACATAATTTGAGTAATCCAACGTGCCACCGAGCAGGCCAACACTTACCACAGGCCCACCACCTTTTTTTTCTAATTTTAACATTTTTTCAAACTCTTCCGAAAGATTTTTATAGGAGTATGCTGATGGTTAGTAAGGAGGGGAAATGATGAAGCTAGTAAAAAGCTTGAGAAAGGTGTTAAATACTGTTTTAATACTGCTCTGTGCTATCAACACACTTCCAATAGCAGCTCAAAATGAATCAACTGCAGTAACCAATAAAGAACTTCAAGAAAGTGCCAAACTTGTTGCTACAGAAGTGACTCACTATGAGTACGGAGATATAATAAACATCAAAACCACTAAACCTGTTGGCTGGCACATGATTAGAGCTAAGGGACTCTTAATCCTTGATCTCACAGGTTGCATATATCCAGACACCTCTAAAGTTAAACTCATTTTAAAAGGTTTGATAAAGTTGATCAGAGTCATTCAATTGAAAGATCAACCAGTGACCAGGGTTATTGTCAATTTTCAAAAGAAAGACGTCAAAGTCAAAGTTGAACCAACAAGTTTTGGTATAAGAATCCGTCTCTCCTCACCAGAAGCATCTGCCCAACTTGCTGGAATTCAAATTTCCACTTCTAACGCTCAAAAAGCTAGTAGTGAAACATCTGTTACAACTACAAATTCCATCAAAAAGTTACAAGACGAAAAACTAAAAGAGATTCTTGAAAAAGCAAAACAACTGTATGATGAAGGAAAGTTTGCAGAGGTTGTAGAGCTCTTAGTTCCAGCAGAGGAAACCTTCAAGTCATCACCAGAACTAAAAACACTTCTTGGTAAAGCATACTTGAAACTTGGCAAATATGACGAAGCAGCCGCTGAATTTGAAGAAGTGCTAAAGATCAAAGAGACTCCCCTTGCTAAAAAGCTTTTGTTCTTAGCAGTCAAGAAAAGCAAAAAACCGTTATGCTCTCTCAAAGTAAAAAACACCAAAATTGAAGATGCACTTTTGAATATGCTAGCAGACTATCCATATAAAATAGAAGTCGACAAAGAAGCCAATATTCCCATAACTGTCTCATTTACCGATTTAACATTCGAAGAAGCCATGAAACGTACAGTAATAGACAATGGACTTGCTTACGAAATAGATGGAAACAGAATACACATTTTTATTCCAACCGATAAACTCGAAAAGTTCGTTGCAAAATTTGAAATGAGAGAAACTCCTCTCATAGGAGCTTTAGAAGCTCTGGCAAAAATGCTCGGCATAAATTTAATAATCGATAGAAGCGTATATCAACTCTCGGATAAAACAATTACTCTGTTTATTGAAGATAAACTCTCCATGGAAGAAATATTTGACATAACCCTTAAATCATTTGAGCTTGAGAAGATTAAGTATAATGATAATACGTACATTATTGTAAAAAAAGGAGACGCAAAAGACAAATATTTAAAGCGCAGTGTACGTATTTATCGTCTAAAAGGTGGAGAAGAAGTAGGAAGTCTAGGCTCAAATCAAGATACAGTCAAGCTTCTCAACTCCCTTATACAGGAAATGCAAATATCGGATAAAGAGTTGAAACTAATATATGATGAACGCACTAAGAGCCTTGTAGCTTATGGAACAGAAGACAAACTTAAAATTCTTGACAAACTTGTTCAACAACTTGATGTAAAAGTGGGCCAAGTTGTAATAGCCATGAAAGTTCTCGAAGTATCCAAAGAAGGGCGCTACACTCTTGGAGTATCTCTAAAAAATTTAAGCCTTGGTGGAAGTGGTAGTGCTCCAACTCTGAATACAGGTGGTATCTTTCCAATTGACATCAAAACCTTTGGGAAAATACCACTCACCAAACTCGATGCAACAGTTGACCTTCTGGAAACAAAAAATTACGTTCAAACCATAGCAAGTCCAATTTTGAGAACATTAAACAAACAAACTGCAACTATACACATTGGAAAAACCGTTCCAATCAAAACTGAAAATTTGCAACCCATATACGAAGGCGGTAGGGTAGTTGGATATGCCACACAAGTTGAATGGCAAAGTGCAAATATAGGTATAAACATGGAGATTACTCCTGTTATTCATAACAACAACGAAGTTACTCTTCAAATAAACTTCGAAATATCAGACGCAGATCTTACAAACGTTGAAGTAGGAGGACACTTTGTCACTACTGATAGAAGCATAAACACAGTTGTAAGACTCAAAGATG
>JAMOTN010000019.1 GCA_027062325.1 bacterium | reverse complement strand
AGGGCTTCCTACGCGTAGTGAATTTTTTGGCAAGAATATCAAGTACAAATGGCTGATACTTCTTGACATAGATGATTTCAAAAAGATAAACGATACTCTTGGCCACAAAGCAGGGGATGACGTTTTAAAGTTTGTGGGGGAGGTTTTGTCTTCTTATCAGGCTTATCGAATTGGTGGTGAAGAGTTTGCTGTGATAGTCGATGATGAGGCTCACAGCGTTTGTGACGATATATTCTCTCAACTTGCTGAATACAAGATTCCCAAACTAAATAGAGTATTGACTATGAGTGCAGGAATTTCTTGGATAGAGAATCTAGAGGAGGCGTATGTTCAAGCAGATACTGCTCTTTATGAATCTAAACGACGAGGAAAGGCCCAGTGGTGTTATTTTGGTGATGTAAAGAAAAGAGCTGTTGTTCTGAAGACTGGGAGTGTCTTTGACAGAGGCGATTACATAGAGCAGCAAGTACTTTTGGATAGGGGAGAAAAGGCGCTTGTACCAGCTGCAGGTATATACTTAGCCTACGACGAGTTATATCTTGAGGGTAATGAGCAATTTGAGTTTTCTGAATTTGAGCCTAAAGGGGCAATTTTTATAAAAAAAGTGTGGGATGATAGATCGTATGCACGTTATATATCGTGGAATAAAGTTTCAATAAGAGATGGAGAAGAGGTGAATTTGGTTAAGCTTCTGGATTTATTCAATATTCAGCCTTTGGCTGACTTTATAAGAAAGATGTATTCAAAATTTTTCTTAGGAGAGGTTTTTCCAACTAGAAAGAAGGCTATAACTGCTTGGGATTGTCTTGTAGATGCAAAGTATGTGCTGTTTGGATTCAAAAGAGATTATGAGTTTGATGTGTTTAAAAATGTTTATCAGATTTACGGTGGAGTTTCTAGTGATTTGGACTTTGGGCTTTTTTCAGGCTTTGTAATAGGGGTAGAGAAAAGAGAGTTGGTTGACTTGAATCAAGTGGATTTTAATGAGTTTTTAAAGATTTGGAATGCAAAGTGGAAAGATAAGTTACCTGTTCCTCCAAAAATGGTTATGGATGATCCACATCTTGAGTATATGGATAAGCTAAAGCTTTTGAGCGTAGTTGAAGGTATGTATCGAAACTCTAGAAAGGCAGAGGATTATGCAAGGTATGTGTATTTTATAACGAAAGATGAAGCGGCTTTGAAAAATTTACTTGTCCTCATGTTAAAAAATGGTGATGAATGCGAAGCGTATGAATTGCTAAGGAAAGAAGTTTCAAATTTAAAAAGAATTGATAACCTTGCCCTAGCAGCTGTTTTAGCACGTTATTATTCTGATGATGCGATGTTTACATTAATAAAAAGACATGTAAAAGAGATGAAGAAAAATAATGTGGTTAAAGATAAGTTTAAACTTGAGACAATGACAATTCTGCTAAATGAGCTAGAATCCCAGAATGTCTCCAGTGTAGATGATATTCTTTCCTTTGTCAGATTCACAGATTAGGGCTCCCTCAGGTGTTAGGTCAACAGCTTTTGTGTGGATAATTTTTCCGTTAGTCTTTAAATAGATGGACTTACCCAATATATTGGGGTTACTTTTCCAAATTTTTACGATTTCTTCTAGAGAGAGACTTTTTAGGTTGTTCATGTTTTTGACAATTTCTAGCAGCAATGAGATTTTCTCTTCGTTGGTAACAGCTCTTGATAGTATATCCTTGCAAGATATAGGTTGAAATTTTGTATCGGATGGAGTTTTAATGATCATAGATTTAGTGAGCGAAGATGAGTTATTTAGGTTTAAGCCAATTCCTATGGCTGCAATCTGATTTTTAGCTTCTGTGAGAATACCGCACAACTTTTTATCTTTAAAGTATATGTCGTTTGGCCACTTTAGTATGGTGTTTATGCCAAAAAGTTTATTAAGTGAGGTATGAACGGCAATGGAACTAGCGAAGTGGAGTTTTAAATTTTCTTTTGGAGAGGAAGATTCTGTATATATGGTGAACCAGAGGCCACCTTTTGGAGAGATCCAACTTCTATTTTCGCGTCCACGGCCAGATGTTTGCAAGTCGGCTAATTTTATAAAAAATTTGTAATTGTTCAGGAATATTTGTGCTTCTTCAAAGAAGTTATTAGTTGAGTTTACAGAGAGTTCCCATTTTACAAATAACAATGCTCTCAATTAAATATACCTCCTCTCCACTCGATCGGATATGGCAGTCATCAGTTCGTAAGGAATGGTTTTTGCGGCTAAGGCGATCTCTTCTAATGGATTGTTTTCTCCCCAAACTTCAACCCATTCTCCAACTTCAACTTCGAGTTCAGGGGGAATCAGTACGCAGGTATAATCCATGCACACATTACCTATGATCTTACACTCGCGCCCCTTAAGTTTTACCCAGCCTTTATTTGAGAGTGAACGCAGTATTCCATCAGCATATCCTATTTCAAGGACAGCAACTTTAGAGTTTATAGGAGCCTTCCAAGTTAAGTCGTAACTTACTCCTTCGCCACGGGCAAGCGGCTTGACTTCTATTATCTGGGCTTTTAAAGAGGAAGCTCTTTTAAGACCAAGCTTTTTAAATTTTTGAAGCCATTTTTTTGAGGGGGGGACTCCGTAGAGTAGAAATCCAACTCTGACAGCGTCAAAATGTGCTTCAGGAAAATTCAGCGTGGCCATGCTATTAGCTGCATGTATTAGAACATTTGGACTAGTGAAATTGAGTTTTTCTAATACGCTTTTGAATATGTCTATTTGCTTGAGTGAAAATGAAGTATTTTCAGGAAATGGAAAGTGAGTATATACTCCGCGAACTTCTAATAATTTGGGGTTTTTGATCTTGTCAATTAGTGAGGATGGATTGTCTAAGAAATCTCTTGCCTTAAAACCAAGTCGATTCATCCCAGTATCAAATTTAAGGTGAACTTTAAGAGGTTTTTTTTCTTTCCTTGCAAAATTTAAAGCAAAATTTAAAGATGAAAAATTGGAAATTGTTATGTGAAAGTTTGATTCGTAGCATATTCTCAACTCTTCGGAGGAGAATACAGGAGCCAGAATTAAAATAGGTTTATTAGATACAGATCTTATTATCAAAGCTTCATCCACATTTGCTACGGCAAAGAAATCAGCAACTTCTTCAACAGATTGAGATATTGGAACTATTCCATGACCATATGAGTTAGCTTTTAAAACAGCAATTAACTTCCTCTTGGTAAATGACTTTATAAGTTTGGCATTAGAATAAATACATTTTAAATCTACTAGCAGTTGAGCAGTCATTCTATATGACTATCTCCACAATCTTTCCTAAATGTATTAATTTGAACAAATTTTGAAGATTAGGTGAAGGATTCAAGATTTTAAGCTTTTTATTAAACTTGCGCAACTTTTCACTTACAAGAATTAAGAAGCCGATTCCACTGGAGTCTATGTAATTTAACTCACTCATGTCTATATGTATATCATCACCAATTTCGGTATATTGAGAGAAAAATTCACGAACCTTATCCAATGTAAAGCTGGAGATTTCCCCTTTAATTTTAACTTTTATAGGATTCGAGTCTTGAAGTAATTCAATTTCTACAAAAGGCTTCACAAAGACACCTCACTTAAA
>JAMOTN010000018.1 GCA_027062325.1 bacterium | reverse complement strand
CGGAGGGGATCGAACCCTCGACCTGGTGATTACGAATCACCCGCTCTAGCCTACTGAGCTACGCCGGCTTGGAACATCTTATTAAAGAGCAAAGTAAGGCGTGACTTTTTACGTGCAGCCTTGTTTTTGTGCCAAACACCTTTGGTGGCAGTTTTTTCAGCGTGTTTGTAGTAGAGATTTAAGAGATTGCGTGCTTCTTCTTCGTTTTTGGCCTCAATTGCACTGCGCAACTTCTTCTCAAGATTTTTCATAAAGGTTTTAATGGATTTGTTGCGCATTCTCCTCTTCAAGCTTCTCCTGTGTGCTCTTGCTGCAGACTTTGTGTTGGGCATACTCTATCCCTCCTTTTATTACTGCATAGATAATTTTAAAACTACCTTGCGTATTTTTCAAGGGGGAAACTGTTTGACGATGAGTTATAAGTAGAGTATGTTAAAAGTGTAAAGGGGGTTTTATTATGGAATGGGCTTTAGTTGGAAAAATACTGATAATAGTGAATTTTCTGATAGTGTACCTCTTTATATTTACAGAGAAGGTTGTTGATAGAATTACAGCAGTGTTATTTGGTATAGCTGTGAGCTTAGTGGTGGGTAAGTTTTTTCATTTATTTAGTGGAGAGGATATAGCAAAGCACATAGATTGGGCAACGTTGATCCTGCTGTTTTCCATGATGATAATAGTGAACGTATTGGAACAGACAAAACTTTTTGAATATATGGCAGTTAAACTGGTAAAAAAATTCGGTAGGCACCCAGTTAAACTTCTGATGGCATTTAGTGCTGCAATTGCCCTCTTATCAACAGTGTTCGCAAATGTGACAGCTGTTATTGTTATTAGTGGAGTAACATTAGTTGCATGTAAACTTTTAAGAGTTTCACCAGTGCCATTTTTAGTACTTGAGGCATTGTTTTCAAATGTCAGCGGTATTGCAACTATGATAGGTGATCCGCCAAACATGATAATAGCTTCTGCTGCTGGTTTTGATTTTAACGAGTTTATATTTAAAATTGCCCCAGCAGTGTTTATAATGGTCGTCTTGCAACTAATTGTGGTGTACTTTGTGTTTAAGGATAAATTTCCGGAGGTTGAACAAAGCCGAATTGATAAATTAAGTGAGATGCGTTTTGCAGCCAGTATTGCAAGAAATATTTGGCGTTTGAGAATAGAGCTTACTATAGTAGTTTTGATGTTCATAGGTTTCTTCACAATTTCTAAGTACATTCACGAATATTTAATAGCTTTTATTGCGGCATCTTTAATTTTGCTTGTTGGAAAGGTGAAGGGAGAGGAAGCTATTACCAAGGTTGATTGGAGCGTGATAGTGTTTTTTGGAGGTCTTTTTATTTTGGTTGGAACTCTGGAAGAAGTAGGAGTTATAAATCAGATTGCAAATTGGCTTGCAGTTGTTTTGTCTAAAAGCCCTATTGTTGCTGCAGTTGTATTAGTAAGTGTTACAGCAGGGTTGTCAGCTTTTCTGGATAATATTCCGTTTACCGTGGCAATGGCTATGGTTTTGAACAGTATAAAGACGGTTGACGTTGGGCCGTTTTGGTGGGTTTTGGCAATGGGGGTTGGAATTGGAGGAAATTTTACATTCATAGGCTCTTCTCCTAATGTTTATGTTATCTCGATAATAGAAAAGTTAGGGAAGATGGAAGGAACTCCAAATAAAACTTGGTTTAAGTATACTTGGCATGTGAATTTGGTTGCAGCTGTTTTGGCTGTACTTTATGCGATAGTTGTGGTTGTTTTTAAGATAAAATAGTTTATGGAAGTAAATAATAACTGGATCTGGAAAGGAGGTAGATATTGATGGAAAAACATCCTTATGTTGAGTATTCAGCTAAAGAAAGGAAAGAGATGGAGAATTTTTCAAAAAGTTACAAGGAGTTTATAGGTCAGGTAAAAGATGTTGTATCTGCGGTGGATTATTTTATTGAAGAGTTGAAAAAAAATGGTGCCAAAGAGTTGGACAAAGTTAAAAAGTTGGAGAAAGGAGATATAGTTTACAAGGTTCATCATGGAAGAACTGTTGCGGTGGCAAAAATTGGACAGTTGCCGTTTAACTTTGTGGTTGCTCACATAGATAGTCCGCGTCTTGATATGAAGATGAAGTTTTTAAAGGAGAAGAATGGATTGGCCATACTTGATACCCAGTATTACGGTGGAATTAAACCGCATCAGTGGTTTACTATCCCTCTTGAGTTAACAGGAAAAGTTATAACAAAATCCGGAAAAGAGATTAAAATAAGCGGAATATACACCACTATCACTGAGCTTGCCCCCCACGTTGATAGAAAACAGGATGGCAAAGCGGTGAAGGATGCATTTGCAGGAGAAAGACTTGATGCAATACTTGCAACATTCCCCACTGAGGATAAAAAGAAAAAGGATGATGGAGATAAAGAGCCGGCCATATTGAAGACTGTTTATAGCTATTTTAAGAAGATGGGGATAGAAAAGGAGGATTTGTATGCTGCAGATTTATCTTTGGTACCAGCGTTTGGAGCTTTTGAATTGGGTGTAGATAAATCTTTGATTGGAGCGTACGGGCATGATGATAGAATATGCTGTTATACGGGTTTTAAAGCGGCAATAGATTCAAGGTCTAAGCGCACAGTGATAGCTTATCTAGTTGATAGAGAGGAGATAGGAAGCACTGGAATTGTAGGGATGAGAAGTGCATTTTTCAGAATGTTTATATATGAATTGATGGAGAAAATGGGAGTTGAGCCCACAGAGTACAACTACTTAAAGTTAGCAAATGAAAGTTTTGCAGTATCTGCTGATGTTACAGTTGCTTATGATCCAGTATTCCCAGAGCCTACCGATCCTGAGGGTGGATTCAAAATAGGATGGGGTGTTTGCGTTGAAAGGTTCTTGGGTGGTTTTGGAAAGATGATGAGTGTTGAGTTGCCGGTAGCTAAATTCAGAAGTGTTTTGAGTGCTCTTGATAAGGGAAAGGTGCGTTATCAAGTTGGGGATTTTGCTAAAGTTGATGAAGGTGGTGGTGGAACTGAGGCAATGATTTTGGCAGATGATAATATTCCAGTTTTAGATATGGGGCCAGCTCTTTGGTCTATGCATTCACCGTTTGAAGTTGTATCTAAAGTGGATTTATGGGAAACTTATAAGGCTTATAAAGTGTTGTGTGAAGCTGAAATTTAAAAGCTCTTGAAGAGAAATGAAATGTGGTTTAAAATAAAAGAGTAGTATCCAGTGCCGGGGTGGCGGAATTGGCAGACGCAGGGGACTTAAAATCCTCTGGGGTTGGCGCCCCGTGCGGGTTCAAGTCCCGCCCCCGGCACTTTTTATTTTAGGTTGAAAATTTAAAGTACTCCTTCTGGTTTTTTAAAAGAGTTTTAGTTTAAATTTAAGTTTCATAAGTTTCACTGAGGATTTTCATAAGTAGATTTTGCTACTTGACTAGCAGCTGGTTTGCTGATATTATTGAATTGCGGGGTGGAGCAGTCTGGTAGCTCGTCGGGCTCATAACCCGAAGGTCGCCGGTTCAAATCCGGCCCCCGCAACTTTTGAGAAGGCAATAAGGAGGCGCTTGAGGGCAATGGTCGGCCGGTAGGGCGCTTCCTTTTTTAAGTGGTCCGAATTGCATAGAGGAAAGTAAGTGGCGACCTAGCTCAACTGGTGAGAGCATGCGGTTCATACCCGCAGGGTTCTGGGTTCGACTCCCAGGGTCGCCACTTTTTATTTTGTCTAAGTTTGTCCGATTTTGAAAAAGGTGAGTTGGCTAAGTGAGGTTGTGTGTTTAGAAATAACAGGGGAGTAGATTAATTTGCTTTACTTAGTCCCTTTTTTAATGGGAGTGGCTTTTGCAATTACCAGTGTTGGATTTGGTACAGTTTTAGTTCCTGTGTTGATAATAACAGGTCACGATCCTGTATTTTCAAAGGTTTTAGGATTGAGCAGCGCTGCTTTGGCAATTTTACCTAGAGCTTTTGTAAACTTTACAAAAGATTTTAAGCGTTCTTTAATAATAGCGCTTTTAGTGGTTGTTGCTTCTAAGTTGGGGGTGTTGTTGGCAATCAGGCTTCCAGTAGCTATTGTAAATGTTATAACGGGCTTGACAGCACTTTTAGTGGTTGTTGCACGTCGTTTTTTTGAGATTTCCTTTAAGGGTGTAAATAACTTTTTGCTCTACATTGCAATATTTATGGTTGCATTCTGGGTTGCGTGTGCGGGAATAACGGGTGGGATTTTATATGTTCCGTTTTTAGCTTTTTTTGGATTTGATATCAAACTCGCTACCTCATTTGCTTCGGTTGCTGTTTTTGTTGGAAGTTGTGCATCTTCTGTTTATTACGCGGCATATTTGCCGATTGAATGGACAGGGTTGTTTAAAAAATTGCTGCTGTTTTGGACAATGGCTTTCTTAGGTGGATTAGTTGGAACTGGTATAGCAGGTAAAGTATCAGCTGAAAAGTTTTCAAAAATTATGGATGTAATAATTGTTATTTTAGCTGCTATTTTATTGATAAAAGGATTAGCAGAAACGTTTTGAAGTTCTTATCACACAACTTTACTTTGATTTAAAAATTTTGATATGCTAATTAAGATCATATTAGTGTTAACTGAAGATTTGGAGGGAAGTTCATGGGAGACATAGGAAAGATTTATGCGTGGGCCTTCAAAATTGGAAATTATGAGATAGTGGTAAACTACATGACAATCATTTGGACATGGATTGTTATGGCAATTCTCATCATTCTTGCTTACCTTGCAGGGAAAGGGGCGAAGCTGGTTCCTGTATCTCGTATAACTCTATTTTTCGATTGGTTGATAGATGGATTCAGGGGGATAGTGTTTGATACTCTTGGAGAAGAATTGGGCCGTAAATACTTTGGTTTTATCATGACCATATTTTTGTTTGTAATGACCTCGAATGTTATAGGTATAATTCCCGGATCTGTTTGTCCAACTCAGGATTTGAACACAACCTTGGGGCTTGGTTTACTTGTTTTCTTTGTGGTTCACGGTAGTGCTATATATTACAAAGGATTATGGGGCTACCTTAAATCTTATGCTGAGCCATTCTTGCTTTTGTTGCCATTGAATGTAGTTGGAGAGATAGCAAAGGTTATATCTCACTCTTTCCGTTTGTTTGGAAATATCCTTGGAGGTTCAATAATTATCATAGTTGTTGGATATTTGGTTAAGGAGTGGGTGTTGCCTATAATCCTCAATGGATTCTTCGGAGTATTTGTCGGAATTGTGCAAGCGTTTGTCTTTGCTATGCTTGCATTGGTTTACTTGGCAGTTGCTATAGTTGAGGATTAAGTAAGTTTGGAGGTGTAGTTTGATGCCTGCGGAGACTATAAAAGGCCTTGCGGAAGCCATAGGTTTAATAGGTGCTGGGGTTGCGATGGGATTTGGAGCAATCGGACCCGGAATCGGAGAGGGACAGGCAGCGGGGAAGGCAGTGGAAGGAGTAAGAATGAGGCCTGAAGCTGCTCCAATAATAACTCGTACAATGTTAATAGGGCAAGCAGTTGCCGAAACAGGTGGAATATTTGCTTTGGTCATAGCAATTCTTCTTGTTTTTATTACTAAAGCTACAACTATTCCTGTTGCTATTGCTTATTTGAGTGCAGGAATATCTATTGGAATGGGAGCAATTGGTTCTTCTATAGGTCAAGGTATGGCTGCGGCTTCTGCATGTGAGGCTGTTGCTCGTATTCCTAATTTTTCGGATAAGATAATCACATTTATGTTGATTGGGCAGTCTGCGGCATCAACTCCATCAATATTTGCACTTGTTGTTTCGTTGCTTCTTATGTTTATAGCAAAACCTACTACAATATCACTTGCAATGGCTTATTTAGCTGCTGGGATTTCTGTTGGAATGGGAGCAATCGGTTCTTCGGTTGGTCAAGGTATGGGAGCGGCGGCTGCATGTGATGCAGTTGCTAGGAGACCTTCTTTTTCAGACAAAGTAATCACATTTATGTTGATTGGGCAGTCTGCGGCATCGACTCCGTCAATATTTGCGCTTGTTGTTTCGTTGTTATTGATGTTTTCTGTGAAAGATGCGGGGATTGTGAAAACAGCAGCATATTTGGGAGCTGGAATATCTATGGGGTTTGGGGCAATTGGTCCTGGCTACGGTTGTGGATTTGCAGCAGAGGAAGGAACTAGAGCTGCAGGATACGGATTTTCGAAATACTCTGTGGCATTGAGGACAATGTTAATAGGTCAGGCAGTGGCTCAATCTACCGCAGTTTATGCAATGGTAATAGCACTTATTTTGATATATGTTGTATAGTTGAAAAAGAGAAGGAGTGGGTGGTTTTGTTGAGAAGGTGGCTCAGGGCAAAGATACACTTTGTGCGCCTTACTGGAAAAGATTTGAATTATAAAGGAAGCATAACAATAGGGGAGGAACTTCTGAAGGCATCTGGAATAGAAGAAAATGAAATGGTGCATGTTGTTAATGTTGAAAATGGCAATAGATTTGAGACGTATGTTATAAAAGGAAATGGTAAAGTTGTTGAATTAAATGGAGCAGCAGCTCGTTTGGGAGAAGTGGGAGATAAACTTATAATAATGGCTGAAACTTTAGCAGAAAAAAAGGTGCCGTGTCGAGTTGTTGTTTGTGGAGAAGAAAATGAGGTTGTTAGGATAGAGAATAATTAGAATTTCTTGGGAGGTGTTTTCTATGGCAGTGGAAATCACAGGAAAAGAGCTTGTAAAGGCAGCGGCTTACATTGGAGCAGGTATTGCTATGGGCTTTGGGGCAATTGGACCTGGAATTGGAGAAGGGTTTGCAGCTGGAAAGGCTTGTGAAGGAGTTTCAAAGAATCCAGAGCAAGCCCCTCTTATAACACGCACAATGCTTATAGGTCAAGCGGTTTCCGAGTCAACGGGTATATACTCGTTGGTTATAGCACTGATTCTGATGTTTGTTCTTGTAAAGTGAAGGTATTTGATGAAAGAGAAATGAAAGAGAAAATTGAAATTTACAAAATTGGACAAAATTGGACGAAGTTTTAGGAGGTAGTGAACTATGAATTTTAAAGGAGGATATGCACTTGGAGTCTACCTCTTATTTAAAGCTAGCCCAGTGCTGGCGGAGGTACAAAAAAAGGCGTTACCGGTTGTGAATTTGAACTTTACGATGATTCTTCAGTGGGTTAACTTTGCAATACTACTTTTTCTGCTTTACAAGCTCCTTTACAATCCCTTGATTAAAGCATTGGATGAGAGGCACAATTCTATAAAAAAGAGTCTTGAAGAGGCAGAGAAGGCAAGAAAGGAAGCTGTTGAACTTAGGGAAAAGTGGCAGAAAGAACTAGAGGCGTTTAAGCAAGAGAGAGATAGAATGTTTAAAGAGGCAAGGAAAGAGGCAGAGGAAATGAAAGAGGAGATAGTTAAGGCAGCTTACGAGCAGGCTAAGAGTATGACCGATGAAGTTTATGCAATGATGAATAAGATGAAGGATGAGATGGTAAAGACTGTTCGTCTTGAGGCTGTTAAAATTGCTTTTGATGTTGCGCGTCAGATTTTGGCGAGAGAGGTCAATGCTAAGTTGCACGAGGATATAGTCAAAAAGTTTATAAAGAGAATGGAGAAGAAAGGATAATTTGATAATGTGAGCAAAGCTAAGGAGAGGATAGCTATGTTTAAAGTGGGAAGCTGGGTGGTTGCAGAAAGGTATGCCAGAGTTATGGCAATGAGTAAGGATTTGGAAAGGATAGAGAAGGGTTTGATGGCTGTGGTTGAATTTTTAAAAGATGATAATATGAAAAATTTCTTTGCCAATCCTGTGCTTCCGTGGTGGATAAAAGTTGGTATTTGGGAAAAAATAGCTTCCCAAAACGATGTACCTGAAGTTTTGACTCGAGTAATCTCTTTTATGATTAAGAAGAATAGATTGGATTTAATAGAGCGTGTTATGATGATTTTTCGAAAGTTGAAAAATAGAAAAGAGGGAGTAGTTGAGGTTGATGTGGAGGTTGCTATGGAGACACCTAAAGAACTTTTAGATTTTCTGAAGAAGTCATTGGAGAAGTTTTTTGCTAAAAGAGTTAGCATGAATGTGAAAGTTAATCCTGAACTTATAGCGGGTTTACGTGTGAGATGTGAAGATAAAGTTTGGGAGATGAGCGTTAATGCAGTGTTGAATGAGTTTGTTAATCGAGTGGTAAGTGAATAATGTATAAAAATAAACTTGGGGAGGTAGATTGTTATGGCAATAAGGCCAGAAGAGGTAACTAGCGTCATAGCAGATTATGCCAGGGCGGTGAAATTAGATATAGATTATAGGGAAGAGGGAGTTGTTATATGGGTTGGAGATGGAATTGCCCGTATATATGGACTTGAAAATGTCATGGCAATGGAAATGCTGGATTTTGGAGAAGGGGTTGTTGGCCTTGCACTTAACTTGGAGGAAGATAACGTCGGTGCGGTTATATTTGGGCATACTGATAAGGTAAAAGAAGGGCAGCTTGTTAAAAGAACCGGTAGGATTCTTGAAGTTCCTGTTGGAGAAGAACTTATAGGACGCGTGGTAAATCCTTTGGGAATACCGCTTGATGGTAAAGGTCCAATAAAGGCAAAAAAGACACGACCAGTTGAGAGAAAGGCTCCTGGTGTCATTTATAGACAGCCAGTTAAAGAGCCACTTCAGACGGGGATAAAATGTATAGATGCTATGACTCCAATAGGAAGAGGACAACGTGAGTTGATAATAGGTGACAGATCCACAGGAAAGACTGCAATTGCCATAGATACTATAATCAACCAAAAAGGAAAAAATGTTATATGTATCTATGTTGCTATTGGTCAAAAAGCTTCTACTGTAGCTCAGGTTGTCCACAGACTCCGTGAATATGGAGCAATGGATTACACTATAGTAGTTGCTGCAACTGCGTCAGAACCAGCTCCTTTGCAGTACATCGCCCCATACGCGGGATGTGCTATAGGAGAAGAATTTATGGAAAATGGAAAGCATGCACTCGTTATATACGATGACCTTTCCAAACATGCGGTTGCTTACCGTGAGATGTCACTTCTTTTGCGTCGTCCCCCGGGTCGTGAGGCGTATCCTGGAGATGTCTTCTACCTCCACTCCCGTTTATTGGAGAGAGCAGCAAAGCTTTCTGATAAGCTTGGAGGCGGGTCACTTACAGCTTTGCCAATAATAGAAACTCAGGCAGGTGATATATCTGCTTACATTCCTACAAATGTTATATCAATTACAGACGGACAAATCTACTTGGAAGCTGATTTATTCTATGCTGGTTTTAGACCTGCAATGAATGCAGGTTTGTCAGTCTCTCGTGTTGGTGGAAATGCTCAAATTAAGGCGATGAAGAAAGTTGCGGGTATGCTTCGTCTTGAACTTGCTCAGTACAGAGAGCTTGAGGCGTTTGCTCAGTTTGGATCTGATCTTGATGAGGCTACGAAAAAGCAGCTTGAAAGAGGACGTCGCATAATGGAGATGTTAAAACAGGATCAATATGAGCCAATGGATGTTGAAAAGCAAGTTGCAATAATTTATGCTGTGAGCCGTGGATATACGGATGATATTCCAGTTGAGCTTATACGTACGTTTGAGAAAGAGTTCTTGAAGTGGATGGATGATAGTAGGCGTGATGTTTTGGATGAAATAGTAAAGACAGGAGAGTTATCTGAAAAAACTGAAGAAAAGTTGCAGAAGGCTATAGAAGAGTTCAAAGAGGAGTTTAAAAAGAGACATGCACTTGAAGCCGCTGAAGAGAAGTAAACTAAAATTATTGGACAAAGTTGGACAGAATTGGACAACTTTTTGAGGGGTGAGAAATTTTGAGCCGTGGAAAACTTAGAGCTATAAAGAGGCGTATAAAGAGTGTTGATAGTACCAAGCAAATAACAAAAGCGATGCAGATGGTTGCAGCTGCAAAGTTGCAGAAGTTGGAGTTTTTCCTAGACAAGGCAGTTGATTTTGAGAAAAATGTCAAAAGAATGACAGAACGTATATTGGGGCAGGAAGAGGCGGTCAAATTTGAAGAGCGATACAGTGAGTGGGAAACTGATGAGAAGATACTGTTTGTATTTGGTGGAGACAGGGGATTGTGTGGTAGTTTTAATCACAACATATTGAGAAAACTAAAAGAGGTAGAGAAAGATTTTAAGCACTTTGTATTACTTGGAACTAAGGTGATACAGTACTCTGATAATGATAATGTGGATGAGGCTATTGAAAGTCTTGAAAAGGAGGATTTACATAAATTAAGTTTGGAGTTGACGGAGCGAGTTTATGCAGAGTTTGGGGAGAAGTATTCAGAAGTGTGGTTATTGTATCCAAAGCGTTTTGGTAAAGTTACCTTCAAACCTATTGTGGAGAAGATCTTACCTATAAGCGGAAAAGCCTCAAATGAAGTTATATACGAGCCAAATTATGCAACAGTTGCAGAAAGAGCAGTATGGGTTTATCTCAATGCAACCTTTTATTCAGTATTGCTGCAGGCTAAGGCGGGAGAGTTTGCTTCTCGTATGATGGCCATGAAAAGTGCAACTGATAATGCTGAAGAGCTTAAAAGAAAGCTCACCCTTTTCTTCAATAAGGCACGTCAAGCTAGTATTACTCAGGAAATTCTTGAGGTTGCAAGTGGTGCGGAAGCCTTGAAAGAGTGAGCCTAGAATTTTTAATTTAGTGAAGAAGATTTATTTGTTTAGTGAAGAAGAGCAAATTACAAGGAGGATGATACTCATGAGCCGAAAAGTAGGAGAGGGAGCCGTTAACAAGGGTGTGGTAGTTCAGGTAATTGGGCCTGTTGTTGATGCTAGATTTGAAGAGGGAGAACTTCCTGCAATATACAATGCCCTTGAGTTGGAACTGGATGGAAAAAGATTGGTGCTTGAAGTTATGCAGCACTTGGGAGATAGAACTGTTAGAGCGATTGCACTTGATGCTACTGACGGTTTAAAGAGAGGAGATCCCGTGTACGATACAGGAAAGCCCATTGCGGTTCCTGTTGGAAAGGCAACTCTGGGACGTCTTTTTAACGTCATAGGTAATGCAATTGATGAAAAGGGAGAGGTTAGTGCTAAAGAGCATTGGCCGATTCATAGACCTGCACCATCTTTGGAAGATCAAAATGTTCATATTGAGATGTTAGAGACAGGTTTGAAGGTCATAGATCTCCTTGCTCCATATCCAAAGGGTGGAAAAGTTGGATTGTTTGGTGGTGCAGGAGTTGGAAAAACGGTTTTAATTATGGAGCTTATCAGAAACATAGCAATGGAGCACGGTGGAGTTTCAGTTTTCGGTGGAGTTGGAGAGAGAACTCGTGAGGGAAATGATTTGTGGCTTGAAATGACGGAGTCTGGAGTCATAGATAAGACGGTGCTTGTTTTTGGACAGATGAATGAGCCTCCGGGTGCTCGTTTGAGAGTGGCTCTTACTGCTCTTACAATGGCAGAGTACTTCAGAGATGAAGAGGGACAGGATGTTTTGTTATTCATAGACAACATCTTCCGTTTTGTGCAGGCAGGAAGTGAGGTTTCGGCACTCTTGGGGAGAATGCCATCCGCTGTTGGATACCAACCCAACCTTGCAACGGAGATGGGTGAGCTTCAAGAGAGAATTACTTCTACTAAGAAGGGATCAATCACATCTATTCAAGCGATTTACGTTCCGGCTGATGACTTGACGGATCCTGCTCCTGCAACTACGTTTGCACATCTTGATGCAACGACTGTTCTTTCGCGTCAAATAGCAGAGCTTGGAATATATCCTGCAGTTGATCCTCTTACTTCCACCTCTAAGCTACTTGATCCGCGAATAGTTGGTTGGGAACATTACGAAGTAGCACGTGAAGTTCAAAGGATTCTCCAGCGTTATAAGGAGCTTCAAGATATAATTGCTATTCTTGGAATGGATGAATTGAGTGAAGAGGATAAGAAGGTTGTTTATAGGGCTCGTAAAATTCAGAAATTCTTGTCGCAGCCGTTCCACGTGGCTGAGCAGTTTACAGGATTGAAGGGAGTTTACGTGAAGCTTACTGATACAATAGAGAGCTTCAAAGAAATTATAGAAGGAAAAGTTGATCATTTACCGGAAGCAGCTTTCTATATGGCAGGAACGCTGGATGATGTTTACAAAAAAGCTAAAGAGATGGAGAAGTAATGATAGTGAATTTGCCGGGTTAAGAGGTGAAAATGATGCTTTTGAGAGTGTTTAGTAAAGATGGTGTGCATGTAGAGGTTGAGGTGAGTAAGTTTGAAGCGGCTTCAAGTGTGGGTAAATTTGAGATAATAGAAGGGCATGCACCATTTGTATCGGATATACTTCCTTGTTATGTTGGGTATGAGTTTTCTGGAAAGAAAAGTGGCTTTTACACAACAGGGGGATTGCTTGAGTTTGATGGTAAAGAGTTGAATTTGTGGGTTGCAGATTACCTTAATAAGGAAGGGTTTGAAAAGGCAATTGATAGTTTGAGTAAGGAGTTGCAACCTATTGCAAGGAGTTGGTTGGAGGAAAATTAGGTTTAGGGGGATTGAGGTGAAAGTGATACTGTTGGTTTTGGTATTTATGCTGCAATTAATGGGGGTGCAGACTTTGTCTGCGCCCTCTTCGTTTAATGGGGCAAATGCTTCGGTTAGTGTATTGAATTCAGATGTTAGAGATGCCTTGAGGTTAGCTGAGAAAGATTTGCAAAGTGGAGATTACAAGAGGGCTGCGGAGGAATTTAAGCGCTTGTATGAGATGCGAGTATTCAGATCACCGAAGCATGAGCTTGAGAGATTGATGTTGCTTTACAATTATCTTTATTCTCAATTTAAGTTGTCAAATTATCAAGAGGTTTTGAAAGGGACGAAAAATTTAAAAAATGAACTAAAAGGACTTAAATATCCCTATCTTAAAATTCCTCTTTTTTCGGATTACGATGAGTGGCAAAGGAAAAAGAGAGAGTTGGAAAAAAATACAGATTTGCTTGAAAAAATAGCAAAGCTTGAATTGAAAAAACAAAAGGAGGATCGGAGAAAAGAAAAGAAAGATGAAAAAAATCGGAAAAATCGGAGAAATAATCAAAATAGTAATTCATTGAATAGTAGAAAAAATAGTAAGGACAAGAACAAATCTAACCAGGGTAAGTCTCAGGGTGAAAAAAGTAAGAAAAATCACCAAAATGGGAAAAGCTTTCAAAATAAGAAGCAATCTAATAAAAAGAGTACTTCTAGTTCTAAGAAGCCGACTTCTTCTTCAGGTGAGGGATCGAAATCTACGCAAACTCAAAAGCCCAAAAAATTAGATAGAAATGAGGAGAAGAATGGGAGTAATGTGGAAGATAGGGAGTTTAAAAGAAGAATAGGATTGCAACCCCAAGAAGAGCAAAATACGGGGGTTAACAGAGCTTACATTCAGATGCTTGAGGAGATGCTAAGGGCGAAAAAAGAAATGCTACAGGATATGATGGACGTTATGGGAAGAGATGATCCTATGGTGAGGGAGCTTTTAAACGAAGTTAAAGCTATGGAGCATCAGCTAAGGCGTATGAAAGGACGCACAAAAAGGAGAGTTGTAAGAGAGTGGTAATGTAAGTTTGGAAAATTGTAAGTAATTGTGAGCGGTAAGTATGGTAAGTATAATAAGTACCAAAAGTTAAAGTTCTAAGTTTTTCTCTTTACTTTCTTCACAGCAGGAAGCAGGACGTTGTTCAAAATCAGCCTGTATCCTGGGGAGTTTCTGAGGGTATCCATATTTGGGGCTTTTTCACCTACTATATGTGCATAATCCTCAGGGTCGTGGCCACCCAACATGGTGAAGCTCCCTGAGCCAAGTGTGCCGTATAAATATTTAACGGCTCCTCTATCTGTTTTTGCTAGAACTACTATGTTTGGCTTTATAAGTTTTGGATTAAAATCTGTTGTTTGTCCCAAAAATTGTGGTATTCTGTTTACATGGCACTGAACGAGAATTGATGGAATTCTATCATACTTGGCACTAAATTCGTAAAGATCAAAATATCCTTGTGGTATAAGTGTGCGTGGGTGAAAGTAGTCTATGTCGGAGAATTCGTAAATGTTTGGATCAGTAACTATTTTAAAGTTTTGAAAAGCAAGGCAGCGTGAATAATCAAGTTTAGTGCGCCAATCTGGATCAATTGGTGTTCTGTCGACGACAGCAGGAACAATATCGATCTTTCCATTATCCGTTGCAAGGGCAATATCAAGAGTGTCTGTTGCTGAACACATGGCGAAAAGAAAACCGCCTCTTTTTATAAATTCACGAATACGCGAGGCTGCAACTGCCAGCATTTGAGCAACGCTTTTGAAGTGAAGACGTTGGGCAAGCTCAGTAAGTTTTTTTACGCGGTCTTGATACCATATTGTATTGGCAAAGCTTATGTAAAATCTTCCAAATTGTCCTGTAAAATCCTCGTGGTGGAGGTATAGCCAGTCGTACTTGAAAATTTTGTCTGTAAATAGATCTGAATACCAAATCTTGTCAAATGGAATTTCTGCATACTCTAACACTTGTTTGACTGCATCATCCCAGGGTTCATAATATGGAGCTACGAGAACGGCAAGCTTTGGAGCCTTTACTATGCGGATAGCAGCCATATTTTTGCTTGAAAATGAGGATTGGATCCGAGCAAATTGAGAAGCTGTTATCTTTTCAAATAAAACACCTCTTGAAGCAGCCCATGAGGCTATGGAATTTGTGTAGGTTATGACAAAGGAGCCGCCTCTGTAGTAAAGTAGCCAGTAAACCTCTAAACCTTCTTGAACTGCTTTGTAGGCTACGCCATAAGCTTTTAAGTGGTTAGTTTGTGTGAAGTCCATTGGAATTAGTATGTATGATGATGAAAGAAAAGAAGTAGATGTTGTAGTGATGAGAATTAGCATTGACAGGGCAAAGAGAGTTTTTCTTGGCATTGAATTCAACTCCTTAAAAATAGATATAAAGTGTTTCAGAAAACTATTTAAGATTGTTGATTTTGCTCGCTTTTTTTACAGGAATTTGACTTTTCTTGCTGATTTTGATGCTTCTTCTCTTGTTTTTGTTTTTCTTCCTGTTTGTATAATTCGTCCATGTATTTGCAGTATTCCTCAAATGAGTGAAATTTGTAGCGAGTTGGATTTTGTTCAACGAGCCTTTTGGCAAGAGTTGTTGCCCTCTTTATCCTATTTTCAGTGATGGGGTGAGTGCGCAGAAGCGAGGCTAAGTGAGAAGGACGATTTTTCTCATACTTTTCCTTTATTCTCTTCAAAAAATATGGAAGACCCCAGGGGCTGTAACCGGCTCTGGCAGCAAGAATTACACCGTAGCGATCTGCTTCGTATTCGTTTTGACGGGAGTATGAAAGATCCTTTAGAGCAGCAGCTATGGTAAGGAGGGTTTTTGTGTCTTTTGAATTAATTTGATTCATAGCAATATTCCAGAGAAGAATTCGACGAAGTCTCTTTTGAGAATGTCTGCATACAACGTGGCCAATTTCGTGACCGAGCACTCCTGCTAATTCATCTTCAGTTACAGTGTTGTAAAGTGAATTTGTAACATATATGTAACCACCTGGCACTGCAAAGGCATTCCAAAAGTCAGCTTTTATTATGTTAAAGGACCATTTGACATCCCAACGTGGTGCCACTTTTACTAAACGCTTAGTCACCCTTTTCAACTTTTGTGTATCTTCCTTGTTTGTTAAAACTTTATACTGGGCTTCAACAGCAGCTTTGGTTATTTGGCCAATGTTTTTCTCAATAGAGTAGTCCAGACCTGCAAGGAATCCTGATCTGGATTTTTTCTGAGCTCTTTGAAACATGGGAAGTGCTTTATCGAGAAAACGCTTATCTTGATATAGGTTTACAACGTAGCTGAGATACTTTGCTGCAGTCTTCCATTTACGGTGCTTGTAGTAGTATTCTCCAACTTTAAAGCAAGCAAGAGCTTGAAGATTGGTTGAACCTATCATATAGTCTGCAATTTTTCTATATATGGCTATGGCTTCCTTTTCTAAACCAGCTTTTTCAAAGTAGTAAGCGGCCTTTTGGATAAACTCAACTCTTCTTTTAAATATTTTTTCTCTATCTGCAAGAATTTTGTAGGAGTATGCAGCTTCCTTGAGCATGTTTTTTCTTTCGTATAGTGCAGCTAAAGATTCAAGGCGAGTTTTAGAAAAGCGTGATAATACCTTTTCTAGGGAAGTTTGTTTTTCAGCTTGCACTAAAGGTGTAATGAGCAGAAAAAAGAAAAAAAATAAAGTGATAAAAAATCTCACGATTATCCCCCCTGATCATTGAAAGAATTTGACATTTACACTAAAATTATAACAAGTGGACTAGACGATTTCTTAGCTTTTATTCAATTTTAAAGGGAGGGAGAAGTATGAGAAAAGTACTTATTTTTATTCTAACACTTTTCTTGGTTACGAGTGCTTCGTCATTTGAGCTGAGAACAAACGTAAAAGTTGGGGATGTTTTTAAGTATAAAACGCAGGTGAGAATGAATACAATTATAGCGGCTTCAATTGGAAAGAAAACGATAAGCACTGTTACAACTTTGGAATTGGAACAAAGAGTGGTTGAAGTTAAAGATGGTAAGTACCTTTTCTTGTGTACAATAAAAAATCCTGTTGTTCAAGTTGGAACTCAAAAAAGGTATGCTAAGGAGCTTGAAAAAGTATTTACGATGAAATTAGATGAGCACGGGAACCTTTTGGAAGCTTACGGTGTTGATAAAAAGATGCTTGAAGGAAGTGTATTTCCACTTCCTAGCGGTAAGGTCAGCATAGGATATACATGGAGCAGAATTATGGATGTTGATGGGATAATTCCAGCAAAGATAAAGTACACTTACACTATCAGTGATGTTAAAACGTACAAAGGGAGAAAATGCGCTGTGATAGAAGTAAAGGGGGAAAATATTGCAAAGTATACTGGTACGAATAGACTAAATTTGAGTTCATACGGAAAAATTTATGTTGACATAGACAAAGGAATCTTGGTAAAGAGTGTGGTTAAGATAAGGGCAACTGCAATAACTGTGCAGGAGGTAGATGGTGAGAAGCAGATGATTACTACTAAAGCTAAGACTGAAATGAGAACTGAGTTGGAATAATTGCTAGAAAAGGGAAGGAGAAAGGAGGGAACGGAATTGGAAAGAAAGTGGGTTTTTACATCGGAATCTGTTACTGAGGGACACCCAGATAAAGTGGCAGATCAAGTTTCAGATGCTATCTTGGATTCTATTTTAGAGCAGGATCCAGAAGGTAGGGTAGCTTGTGAGACTTCTGTTACTACGGGGATAGTTTTTGTGATGGGAGAGATAACAACCAAGTGTTATGTTGATATTCCCAAAATTGTTAGAAAGACTATAAAGGAGATAGGTTATGACTCACCTGAATATGGTTTTGATGCTGATAGTTGTGCAGTGGTTACGGCTATCGACGAGCAATCTCCAGATATTGCAATGGGAGTTAATGAAAGTTATGAGGCAAAAGAGGGGCAAAATGTTGAGGATCCACTTCTCAAAATAGGAGCAGGAGATCAGGGAATGATGTTTGGATTTGCTTGTAATGAAACTCCTGAATACATGCCAACACCAATAGCATTTGCTCACAGACTTGTCAAAAGGTTGGCAGAGTTAAGAAAAAGCGGCGAGCTTCCATATCTGAGACCTGATGGAAAAAGTCAGGTTACAGTTGAGTATGAGGGATTTACTCCCAAAAGAGTTACAACTGTTGTTTTGTCAGCTCAGCACAATCCAGATATTGGGCTTGAAGTGCTGAGACAGGAGCTTATTGAGCGTGTGATAAAAGAGGTTATTCCTGCGGATATGTTAGAGGGTACTACTTATTACGTTAATCCAACAGGGCGCTTTGTTTTGGGTGGACCTCACGCAGATAGTGGTTTGACAGGGCGTAAGATCATAGTTGACACTTATGGGGGAATGGCACGTCATGGTGGTGGAGCTTTCTCTGGAAAGGATCCAACAAAAGTTGACAGGAGTGCTTCTTATGCAGCTCGTTGGGTTGCAAAAAACATAGTTGCGGCAGGACTTGCTGATAGATGTGAAATACAGCTTTCATATGCCATAGGAGTTGCCCATCCAATATCCATATTTGTTGAAACTTTTGGAACTCACAAAGTAGATCCAGAACAAATTGAGAAGGCTGTAAAAGAGCTGTTTGATCTGAGGCCCGGAGCAATAATAAAGCATTTTGATTTAAGGCGTCCGATATACAAACAGACAGCAGCTTACGGACACTTTGGTAGAATGGATGTTGAGCTTCCTTGGGAAAAATTGGATATGGTGGATGAACTTAAGCGATATTTTGGCTTATAGTGCTTGAATTTTTGAATAGGGGCTCGAGGGGATATTACCTCGGGCCTCAATACTGTCTATAGGTAGGGGAGTTAGTTGGAGATAGGCAAGGCAGAGTTAAAAAGTGTTGATGAATTGTTTGAGAAATTCAGCAGTTTCGAGAGCTTAAGGCGTAAATTGGCAATAGTTTTTATGCTGTTGAGTTTGGCTTGTGCTGGTTTTTTGTTGATTTTTTCTGGGAAAATTAAAACTTTAGAAGAAGCGTCTTCTATTTTTAAGGGATTGAATTTTACTTATCAAAATCCAATAGGATTGTCAAAGATTCCCAAAATAATAGATATAGATGAAACTGCTGTTCCACATTACTATGAATTTGGATTGGCAAACTCGGACGTGAGAAGAGATAGCTATCCATCGGTAATTGCAAGCCTTTTTAGGCATTTAAAAAAGATGGGATGGTTTGCAGCTTTGGCTTTATTGTTGGGATTTATTGCTTTGATGTTGGATCCGCTTATAATAGGGCCAATAACACTCTTTGTGCTAGCGGTTTTGATTTTAATTGCTAGAAATAGTTATTTAATTTCTGTGAATAAAATTCTCCAAATGACTATGTCTGTACTGGTTGCGATTGGAGCTCCTAGTGAGATAGTCGAAGTCGTTCAAAAAAGTTGGGGGAACTTTTTAGCAGCGTCGAGTTATTTACTTACCCTTTCTATTCTTGGATTTGGAACTTCTGTGGCGTCTATTGGAAGTGCATTATGGTTTAAAAAGGTTTGTTCGGATGTAAAAAAGACGGTAGAAGTGGAATTAGCTGTTGCTCGAAATGAGTTAGAAAAGCGTGGGAGATTGCTTGAGCAAACGAAGGATATTGGTAAAAAAGTATTTGCAATGGGACAGAGATTTGTGCAGCTTCAAGCTGTCACAAAAGCAATAGCGCGTAGCTTGGATCCTGAAAAGATAATGGAAGAGGTTGTGAGGGTTTTACCACAATTGCTTGCTGCTAAAAAGGCTGCTATATTCGCGGTAGAAAAGGGTAAGATGATAATGAAAAAGCATGTTGGATTGGATCCTATATCTGTTCAAAAGATGTCCGTGTTGCCCCTTGATGAAAGTGTTAATGTGTTAGTTTACGTTATAAAGGAGAAAGTTGTTCTTTCTCCTGCGGAAACGAGTGAAAACTTTGCACTTCGATCGCTACTTAATACAAGTGAAGTGAAGCCGTTACTTGCTGCTCCAATGACTCATGGTGAAGAGCAAGATGAAGAATCTTTTAAAGGAGTGATTGCAATATTTGAATACAATGAGGAGAAAGATACGGAGGCTTTAAAAGAAGACTCCCGAATACTAGCGATCCTTGCAGCTTTGGCCGGTATGAGTATTCAAAATGCAATGTTGTTTAAAAAGACAGAGCTTCTTGCGAACGTTGACGGTTTGACAGGACTTTATACACATCGCTATATGCAGGAATTCTTAGATCGTGAACTTGAAAGAGCCAAGCGCTACAAGCATCCAGTCTCCATAGTTCTGACGGATATAGATCATTTTAAGAAGTTTAATGACGTTTATGGACACCAGGTTGGAGATATGGTGTTAGCAGAGACTGCGCGTATTATGAGGGAGACTGTTAGAAAGAGCGATCTGCCTGCACGCTACGGTGGAGAGGAGTTTATGGCAATTTTGCCGGAGACAGATTACAAAGGGGCATTTGCTTTTGCAGAGCGTTTACGTAAAAAAGTTGAGAGCTCTACGTATACTCATCCAGAGACTGGGCAGCCTTTAAAAGTTACGATAAGTGTTGGAGTGGCTACTTTTCCTCTGCATGCAGATGAAAAGAATGAGCTTATAAAGCAGGCAGATGAAGCACTATACAGAGCAAAGGAATCTGGACGTAATAGAGTATGCATAGCTGAGATTGATCCAAAGCGATTGTCTGAGTTTGAGAGGTTTTTGAAAGAAGGAGAGCAGAATAAAGAGCGTAATCAGGAAAACACAATTTAGGATGTTGGATTTTTAATACCATTCAAGGTGAAGAGTATGTCGTTTCTTCTGCTGCCGGGGAAAAATCTAATAGTTGAATTGCTTTTGGCTTTGAAATTTGCCTCTTTAGGTGTTATACCTTTGAGCAATTCAAAAGAGCTCTTAAAAATACCAGTAATAAATAGCTTTAAGTTGCTACCGAAAGATATAAAAGAAGGTATAATTGAAAATTTTGAAGTTGGAAGTAATATAATGGAGGTGCATATTGGTGAGAAGGGTTACTGGGTTACTCCTATTAGTGTTTTTTATGATGACGGGAATGGCTTGGAGTATGAAAGAGGTAAAAGTTTATTCTACCCAAGAGGTTTACGAAAAGTTGAAGGAGATATTGAAAAAGGAATACGCACCCCAGTTGTGCAGCGTAGAGGTGACAATAAGAGACAAGAATGGGGTGATTGGGAATATAAATCTGGAGGCACGCCGAGCTTGCATTCGAGATCTTACGGTGGACTTCCTGGCTTTAAAAGTAAAGAATCTGGTTCTAGATGTGAAGGATTTATTCGATTTAGAAAAAATAAAGGTGGAGAAGATTGGTGATGTTGACTTTGTTGTTCAAGTTAGAGAAGAGGATTTGAATCAGTTTTTTAAGAAAAAAACTAAGAAGTTGGGATTGGAGAATGGAAAGGTTGTTTTAAAAAAAGGACGCCTTCACTTGGAAGGTGTAACGAAAGTTTTGGGATTAAAAACTGCTTTTAAAGTAGAGGGAAAATTTGTCTCTAAGAAGAATAAGGTGTATTTTGTTCCCACAGTTGCTATAATTAACGGTAGTAGGGTAACACGTCGCTTTTTAAAAAAGCTTGCCAGCTTGATAAATCCGGTTGTTGATTTTTCAAAGTATCAGATACCGGTTGATAGGGTAACAAATATTCAGATAAACAAGGGGGTATTAATAGTTGAAGGTAAGTAGCTGGTTGCTGTGGACAGCTTCTCTTTTGATTGTGGTTCTCTTTGAGATAATTCTTGTTGATAAGGGTTGGAAAAGCTTTCAGGTAAGGGAACCTTTAGTGCTAGGGTCAAGATGTATTACTTGGATTACAGATGTAGATGTGTCTGAAAATTTAGAAAGGCCTGTTGTACTGCTCAGAAAAAATTTACCTTCAGATTTTAAGATGGCTTTGAAAAGGGTACCAATTTTGGTTTTGGAAAATTACTCGCTACCTGAAGCAAAGAATGGTAAAGAATGGATATACAGACATCCAGAAATTTGGAAGAAAGTTGTGAAGGCTTGGTGGTTTCCTTCGGAAAATGTTTCAACTTTTGAACTTGAGTATGCTGCAAGGGAAGGAGTAGGAGCGTGTGTATTGGCTTTTGATAAGAAAGGAAATAAAAAATGCGAAACCTTTGGAGTTTATCGTTCAAATTTCGGAAATAGGTGGTATATTCTGAAAGTTATGGCTTTGGTACTGTTGGCACTATTAATTTTGGAGTACTTGGATACCCCTGTTCTTGTTTTAATGAGTTTTTTCTTCTTGGTGGGAAAAACTAATCCTGCAGTTGTGGTAGCGTACACAGTGCTTGTAACCCTTCTTGCTCGAGTTTATTATAAGGAAGTTCAAGGTGTAATGGATGTATTGTGGGCAGTATTAGACTTAACGGCAGTTGCGCTTCTTGCTTATGTCGCTGTTTGGAGTCCGGTTTATGCTCTTGGTTTGGAGAAAAACTACGCTTTGTCGTTTTTACCTTTCTTTACTTTTATTTACCTTTCTTACGTTGCTGGAAAAAAGTTGTTGGAGAAGGAGCAGCGAGGATTTTGGATATTTTCGATGATCCTTGTAATTTTGTTGTCAACCCGTTTATTTGGAGGATCTTACCTATTCTCAGAAATAAAACTTTGGATGGCTCAGCAATTTGGAGAATGGCTTAATTTTCAGGAAGTTGCCCTAGTTTTGTTTTTAATTCTTGCTATGTTTGTAGGAAAAGGGGCAGATTGGGCAAAGGTTTTGGGAATGACGTCGTTTATTTTTGTGTTATTACCTGTATTAGAGGTGGGTTATCCGTTTGCAAACAAGTTGTTGCACGTGTTGCTGTTTTTGACGTATGTATTTGTATTAACTTTATTGTTAAACTTACTGGAAATGGCTTTTTCGAAAGAAGAAGAATAATTACTTAGTGAACCTTATTAAAAGGTGGTAGCCTATGTCTTTTCCCATAATTCAGTTTTATAATGTAAGTAAAGTTTACACTAATGGGATAGTTGCACTTTCAAACATAAGTTTATCAATCCTGTCGGGAGAATTTGTGTTTGTAATAGGGCCAGCAGGTGCTGGAAAAACTACTCTTGTTAAGTTGATATACGCGGAGGAAAAACCAACGAGTGGAGAGGTTTTAGTTGATGGAAGGGACGTTTCTAAATTGAAAAAATGGGAGATAGCTTTTTTGAGAAGGAACATAGGGGTGGTTTTTCAGGATTTTAAGCTTATTCGTGATAGAACAGTATTTGAAAATGTGGCTTTTGCTCTGAGAGTTTGTGGATTTTCTGAGAATTTTGTTAAGAAGGCTACAGAAGATGCATTGGGGAGAGTGGATCTACTTCATAAAAGGGGGATGTATCCAGATCAGCTCTCAGGTGGAGAACAGCAGCGTGTGGCAATTGCAAGAGCAATCGTTAATAAGCCTTCGATTCTTTTGACAGATGAGCCAACGGGAAATTTGGATCCGTATGTTAGTGAGGAGATACTTCAGTTATTTGAGGATTTGAATAAAGAGGGAACTACGGTTGTAATGGTAACTCACAATGCGGGAATCGTGAATTCACGCGATTATCGTGTAATAGCTCTTCAAGATGGTATAAAGACTAGAGACGACGGCAAGGGTGGCTATCGTTATGTTTGATGTGATTGTGTTTTTTTTAAAAGAGGGTTTTTTAATTTTTAGAAAGAATTGGAAACAGAGTTTTGCTGTAGCTTTTGTGATTGCTTTGATAGCTCAAATTTTGCTTGGATTTGAGTTAAGTGTGGAGGAATTGAAGAGGAAGTTGGATATTGCCTTGAGTGAAGATGAGGCGGTAATTTGGTTTGAAGATGAAAGTGCTCTGAAGGGATTGGATGTTAGAAAAGTTTTTGCTCCTGATGAGGTTAGAAAAATGTTGGGAGATTTAATAGGAGATATTGGAGATGTGGCACTACCGCGCGTGGCTCTTGTTAAGTGGAGAGAAGGATTGGATAGAGTAGAAGGAATAAGAGCAGTTTATCGTGATACCGCCAAAAGAGTGTTTTTCTCAAAGTTGAGGCAGCTGTTTTTAAAATATGCTCTTGTTTTTAGAATACTTTTTATAGCAGTTGTGATGATAATAGCGTTTATCCAGATTAGAATATCTGTTTTTGCACATGCTACTGAAATAGAAATAATGAGGCTTGTTGGTGCTACTGAATGGTTTATAAAGTGGCCATTTGTTTTTTATGCGTTTTTTGTGGCTGTCACCTCGATTTTAATTTCTGTTTTGATGTGGATGGGAGTTGCTACAGCTTTTGATTTTAGCTTTGTTATCCCTGTTAAGGTTTTGGCAAGGGTGTGTGTAGTGATTTTATTCTCAACATTTGTAAGTGCTCTTCTTTCAGTGTAGCGGGGGTTGTGCTAGTGAGGTGGAGAATTTTATTTACAATTGGGGTTTTGGAATTGATTTTATCGTTATTTTTTTTAGCTCAAGGGGCAGAGTTGTCCAATATAGACTTGCTTGATGACTTGAAGTTAGAAGAGATAAAGAACCAGTTGAAAGAGTTGAAAGAAAAGATTGCTTCTGTAGAAGTAAAGTTGGAAAAATTGAAAAATAAAAAAGAGAGCTTGATTGTAGAAAGAGTCGAGTTGGAGAGTAGATTGAAAAATGTGGAAAAAATACTAGATAGGTTGCAAACTAGGTATAAAAATTCAAAAGAGATTTTAAAGAAGATAATTTTTTTAGCAGCTTCTTTAAAGTTGAAAAGAGACGCTAGTAGCTTTTTTTCACAGGGAGCAACAGCAGGTGTGGTAATAGTGGTGAATAAATTTTTAGCGGGTGAATATAGGAGACTTTTTAAAATAGTTAACGAATATAAAGTCAAAAGAGATGAGTTAGAAAGAACTATGGAAGAGCTGCAGGAGAAGTTGAAGAGTGTAGATGAGCTTTATTCTCAAATAGAGGGAATAAAAATCAAATTGGAGGGCTTAAAGAAGCTTTATACATTCAAGTTGAAGTTGGTTAGGCAGTCTAAGTTACAAAAAAAAGAGCAGGCTGTTGTTGATAGGAAGAGGAAAGTTTCCCAAAAAGAAAAAAAGTTTATTTGTCCTGTGGAAAAGTATGAGATTCTGGAAAAATTTGGAAAGAAAAAATTACCCGGTGGAGGTGTGTATTTCAACGATGGAGTTTACTTGAAACCTTTGAGTGGTAGAGTAATAGCTCCGATAGACTCAGATGTTGAGAGTGTGGTGTTTGTTGAGGATATAGGTTATGTTGTTGTGCTTTCAGGAGGGGATTACGAAGTGGTTTTATCGGGATTATCTTCAGTAGTTGTTAAAAAGTTTAGTAAATTGATGGCAGGGGAGCTTGTTGGATTTGCAGGTTCGGTGCCTTTAAAGATTGTAGTAAGATATAAGGGAAGGTTGGTTGATCCTATGGAGTTATTTGCAAAATGATGCTTCAAGGGAGGGAGTAGAATGTTTCGTAAGAGTTTCCTATTATTGGCTTTTATTATGTTATTAGTCTTCAATTTCAATGTTCGGGCAGCCGAGGTTGTGAAAAATTATAGCAAATGGGAGATTCTAAAAGAGGTTGAAGGGCTTGTTAAGGATAGATACGTGGAGCCTGCTCCGGAAGAGGATAAGATGGTTGAAGGAGCAATAAGGGGATTGTTAGAGACTTTGAATGATCCATTTACACGCTACATACCAAAAGATGCATATAAAGAGATGAAAAGTAATTTGAGTGGGAAATTCTACGGAATAGGTATAGTTATCACACAGGATGATGACAAGTATATAAAAATAATATCTCCAATTTTTGGTACTCCAGCGACCAAGGTGGGCTTACTTGCTGGTGATAAGATAATAAAGGTAAATGGAGAGGATGTTAGAAAGTACAACTTACATCAAATAGTTAAGAAGTTGCGTGGTCCCAAGGGTAGTACGGTTGAACTTACTATTTTTAGAAAAGGTAAAGGAACGTTTAAGGTTGTTGTAACAAGGGATGAGGTTAAGATAAAGCATGTTGGTTGGAAAAAGATAGGAGATGACATAGGTTACATTATGATTACCCAGTTTACTCAAGATGTGCCTTACGATGTAGAAAAGGCTTTGAATGAGTTTGAAGCAGAGGGAGTTAAAGGCATAATATTGGATTTGCGCAACAATCCGGGAGGACTTCTTACAGCAGCGATAGAGGTAGCAAGAAAGTTCATACCAAGAGGAGTGATTGTATACACCAAAGATAGGTTTGGTCACAAAACAAGCTATTCGTCATTTTATAAAACGCACCCGCTTCTTCCTATGGTAGTGTTGGTGAATGGAGGAAGTGCAAGTGCAAGTGAGATTTTATCCGGTGCTTTAAAGGATCATAAGCGTGCGATATTGATAGGCGAAAAGACGTTTGGAAAGGGTTGTGTTCAGACAGTTTTCAATTTGTCTGATGGTTCAGCTTTAGCATTGACTACTGCATGGTACTACACGCCAAGTGGTGTATGTATTCACAAAAAGGGGATTGAGCCAAATATAAAGGTTACTCTTCCAGATGTGGTTTACTCTTCTGAAGAGGTTTACAAAGATTTGATGAGAGAGTGGGAGTACGTTTTAGGTGCGTATGCAACAGCAGTTGAAAAGCAGAAGGAGTACGAGAAGCAACACAAGAATGAAGTTAAGGATTTACCAGCCCCTTGGATAAGCAAGTGGGATACCCAGTTGTTGGAGGCTGTGCGAGTGGTTCGTGCGATGATTTTAATGGCACAGACTGATTACAAATTTGAAGTGAAAAAGTAATCTACTTGTTGGTTAGTATTAGCTGTGAAAGTTTATTTGTTGAATCAAGGTAGGGAGAAATATTGTGAACGAGTTGCTACTCGTAGGAGTAGATGAAGTTGGTAGGGGGCCTTTAGCGGGCCCCGTTTTATCTGTGGCTGTTGGTTTAAGGGTTGATTTGAGAAAGTGTAACGATTCTTTGAGTGGTTTTTTAAGGCAATTTTGGACAATGCTTGAGGAGAAAAAGTTATCTTTATCTGAGGTTGGTAAATCAACTTGTAAGGTTAGTTATAATAACTTATTATTTGATTTTAAGCCTGATATTGCAACTAGAATAAATTTAAATTGTACCGAGCTCCTTGAACTTATTGATGTAGTCAATCAAATTTCTCTCGAAGTTTTACCTACAGAAATATTAGAAATTTCATCGCAGAATAAAAGTTTAGATAGTAAGAAATTATCTGATGTTGAAAGAAAAGTTGTTTATGATAAAATAGTTAGTAATAACAACTTTTTAATAAAAGTGGGGGTAGTAGATAATAATATGATTGGTGAGATAAACATACGAAAAGCTTCTTGTTTAGCTATGAAAAAAGCAGTATTTTCTGTGATAGAGGAGGCATTTAGGTGTAGTTGGTCTTCTCAAGTAGCGAATGGTATTTTAACGTTTGTTGATGGGGTAGATGAGCCAATTGCAGAGAGAAGGTTAAAATCTGGAGATGGAATGTGGCACAATATTGCTTCTGATGCGGGCATGTTGGTGGTACCTGTGAAAAAAGGTGATGCTAGATTGTTATTGGTTGGTCTCGCCTCTATTGTTGCAAAATACTTGAGGGATGAGATAATGAGCTTTTTTTCTAAACACTTTGAGCATGACTTTGCTTCTCACAAGGGATACCCTACACCGCAGCACTATCTTGAGATAGAAAGGTGCGGAGTTACGCCTATTCATCGGTTGAATTTCAAGCTCTTCAAAGATGTGGGGTGATGCATAATGGCAAAGGTTAGTTGTGATTCTTTTTATGCATTGTTCGGTAGGGATAAATTACTAGATGAAGAAAATTTTGAAAATTCTAAAACTGTAGTTGAAAAAATATTGAGAAATAATGATTATACTCATTTTCTAAGGCTTCCTAAGAGAGAATATTTTGCTTTAATGCTTGCTTTTTTAGACAATGTAGCTCCCTATGATAGAAATTTGAGAGTTTTTAATGCAACAAAGAAAAAACTTGAATACAAGTTGATTGAAAAGAGAGTTGAGTTGAGAGAGGGAGTCAATCTAGCTTCTCGTTACGATTTGATGTTATCTAGAAAAATAAAAAGGGATTTTTCAAATGTTGATAAGCAAGATGTGATGATAGTGTCAAATATTACAGGACTATTGGGACGCACGTCTCCTTCTGAGCTAAAGGAAGAGTTTGAGTTTGCAGATTGTTTAGTGCTCACAATAAATGATGTTTTTGATGTGATGTTTACCACGCGAGCTTGGTATGAGTTAATGAGGAAAGTTAATGGAAAACTTGAATTTAATATTGAGGCTTGCAAGGTAAGTTTAGAAAGTGTTGTTAGGTGTGTGGCAAATTTTTGGAGTTATAGTCCAGCAAATATTGTAGAGCTAAAAAAGAGGATACTTGCAAACTTACCTTACAGTGTTGAGTTATTTGAAAGTGATATTGAGAATTCGTTTTCTGTAGCTGTAATTGGTTGTGAAGGAGAGGCTGTTGTTGAGTTAGTCGAAATGAAGCTTGGTAAGGAATGGATGATTAAAAACGGGATTTTAATAGAGGATTTATCGGCTTGTGGAAGACAGAGCGTTCAGCTTGAGGCTGCAGGGGTTCCACCGTTTATTGCAAGGAGTGGTTTGAGATTTTGCTCTATTTTGGATAGGGTAGATGAGGAGTGTTACGATGAAATTTTGGAAGCTCTAAAAGGGGTTGTTGGTAATTTGAGAAAGGTAAGCTTCATAGATCCTGCTGAGGAGATGAAAAGGTGGGAGGTGTTTATAAATGGAGTACAGTGATAAGGTACTTGAGCACTTTATGAATCCCAAAAATGTTGGGGAGATTCCTGATGCTGATGGGGTAGGAGATCTTTCAAGTCATGTGTGTGGAGATAGCATCATAGTTTATATAAAAGTTGATGAAAATGATGTTATAACAGATGTAAAATTCAAAACTTTTGGATGTGCAGCAGCAATTGCTTCGTCTTCTGTGGCTACTGAGATGATAAAGGGAATGAAAATATGTGAGGCGTATGGAATTACTAAAAAAGCCATAGTTGAGGCATTGGGGGGGTTGCCTGAGGCTAAAATACACTGTTCTTTAATGGTTGAGGATGGCATTAAGTTGGCAATTGAAGATTACTGTAGGAAAAAATATGGAATGAGTGCAGAGGAGTTTTGTGAAAAGGAAAAAAAAGTTGAATAAATTTGCTATAAGAATTACCGAATTTTCTGCGGAAAAATGTTATTTACTGTATGCCAGTAGCTTATGCTGCTGGCATTTTCTTTTTTTGCTGTTAAAATTTAATTATAAAAGGTGATTAATTATTAGCAAAGGGTGGTTAATTCTTAGCCGATAGGAGTTGGTGCTTTGTCTTAACCTTAAGTTTGTGTAAGTTATTTTGAGTTAAGTTAGTTTAATTTAGGAGAATTGAGGAGTGACTAGGAGTGAAGCGTGTAAAAGTTGCTATAGTTTTGCATATGCATCAGCCTTTTTATGAAAATCCGATGACAGGGGAAATAGAGCTTCCTTGGGTGCGTCTTCATGCTGTGAAGGATTACTGGAGAATAATAGATCATTTTGCTCGCTTTGGAGTTAAAGTAAATGTTACTTTAACTCCTTCACTTGCAGTGCAAATTTATGATTATTCGTTTGACCGTGATAGTTGGTGGAAGTTGACTTTAAAAGATCCGGATAAACTCACACCGGCAGAGAGAGGCTTTATTTTAAATGTGCTTACTAAAATGGTTCCTAAATGGGCGGCTCAAAAGTTTTCACGTCTCAGGTCAGTTTTGGAAAGTGATGTTGTAGAGGATGATGATGTGCGAGATGTTCAGTTTCTCTTCAACCTTGCGTGGTTTTATCCTGGGGAAATAGAAGCGGATCCGACTTTGAAAAACTTGATGGATAGGGGGAGAGCATATACTTCTGAGGATTTTGAGGTGATAAGAAAGGCTACTGCAAAGTATATGAAGAGAGTTTTAGAATTTTACAAAGAAGATGTTGTTGAATGTGTAGGAGTGCCGTATGCTCACCCAATATTACCGTTATTAATAGATCTTTCGGAAGCTAAAATATCGGATCCTACAAATTCTGTTAACTTACCTGAGTTTAAAAGATTGCGGGATGCAGAAAAACATATAGATAAGGCCTTTGAAATTTATGCGGATTTAGGATTGGAGGTAAAAGGGTTTTGGTCTCCTGAATGTGCTGTTTCTAATGATAGCTTGAGATTGCTTGCTGGGAAAGGCATAGAATACACTATAACTGATGAAAGCTTACTGTATAAAACTTGGTATGGTTCGCCCCAAGCACCTGCGAAAGCAGTGAATCTTACTCATAGACCCTATAAACATTCTAGTGGGATCACACTCTTTTTTAGGAACAAAGTGATTTCTGATACATGGAGTTTTGTTTATTCTCAGTTGAGTGGAAAAGATGCTGCTTCGGACTTTTTTAGGAAGCTTGAGGAGCAGTTGATGTTTGCTGAAGGAGAGGAAATACTCGTTGTGGTTGCTCTTGATGGAGAAAATTGTTGGGAACATTTTGAGGATGAAGGACGTGAATTTCTTGATGAGATGTTAGGAATTTTAGCTTCCTCAAAGGAGTTTGTTTCGGTTTGGTTGTCTGAGGTTAAGGATTTTAATATAGAGCAACTTCCAAGAATTGAGCCCGGAAGTTGGGTTTGGGCTAATTTCAATGTTTGGGCAGGGCACACTGAGGACGCACTTGCTTGGCGGTACCTTGCCAAAGTGAGGGATATGGTTACTGAGCCAAATGAATATATACTTAGGGCTGAAGCAAGTGATTGGTTTTGGTGGTATGGTGAGGATTTCTTCACGTTGAATGCAGATACATTTGACAGATTGTTTAGGGATAATTTAAAAGCGGCTCTGTTGAAGGAGAATAGGGAAGTTTTTGAGCTGCTTGATAAGCCCATAAAAAGGTAGAAAGGTGATGAAGTGTGATAAAGGAGTTTTTAGAAGAATTGTTTGACGTTGAAGTTATTGCACTACTGAGGAGAACAGAGGGTGGTTTTGAGAGAATATTTGCGGATGTCAATTTTAAACTTGAGTCTGGAGTGGAAGATTGGTTTTTAGAAGAAGACAGAGATAGAGTGTTGGAGTTGGATAATGTGTATGTAAAGAGTGGAGATTATCTTTTGGTTTTGCCTGAGATGTCTCCAAAAGCGGAGGATGAGATGTTGAAGTATGCAAAATTTGTGATTGAAAATTTTCTCCAGCAGATACGCCTTGATTCTTATAGGGAAAGACTGCGTTTTGTTGTTGCTTTGGCAAATAGGTTAGTGCGCATATTTACCGTGGATATGTTAGTAGAAGAAGTTGGGAATCTCTTTCTAAAGCACTTTTCTGGTGTAACTGTGGTGTTTTACGTTGACGATAGTGTTTATGCTTTCAGTGATGCTTCGAAGGCTGGGGTATTGTTGTTCTTAAAAAAAGTTGAGGAGGAGTTCAAAGCTATTGTTAGATCAACGGGGCTTTTGCAAGATGTAGACTTTTCCAAGGCCTCCATAAAAGTAAAATCTGGAGATGGTATATTGCCTGACTACACTACTGGTTTTGTTTTTCCTGTTATTACAAAGTCTAAACGCTTTATGCTAGTTGGAATTTACGGTTTGAAGCATGATTACAGTTTCTTTTTTAGGCTAATAGCAAATTATCTGTTTTTAACATTTGAAAGGGCAGTTTTGTTTGAAAAGGTATTTGAAGCGTCAGTAAAGGATGGATTGACAGGCCTTTACAACAGGGCATTTTTTAATCAAATGTTAGAAAAGGAAGTTGAGCGAGCTAGGCGTTATCAGCTGCCGATTTCAGTGGTTATGCTGGATATAGATCACTTCAAAAGTGTTAATGATACATATGGACATCAGGTTGGAGATAGAATATTGAAAGAGGTTGCTCGAATAGTTATGGAGAACAGCCGCTCTTCTGATTTGGCGGCTCGTTATGGTGGAGAAGAGATTGTGGTTATAATGCCCCAAACTTCAGATGGTTCTAAGATTTGGGCAGAAAGAGTCAGAGAGAGGATAAAGATGGAGACAGAAAATCCTAAGGTTACTGCAAGTTTTGGGGTTTGCATAGGTGATTATTCTTATGGAGATTGGACAGGAGAAGAGTTGGTTAAGGCAGCAGATGAAGCGTTGTATCGAGCTAAGGAGAATGGAAGAAATAGAGTTGAGGTTGTAGATTTGAGAGGTTCTAGGAGATTGAAGGAGAAAGTTGAGGGTAAAGGGTAGATTAAAGTAAAGCACTTTAGGGGGAGTAAGTATGCGATTTGATAGTATAAGGCTTAAAGATGAAATAGTTTCTATTAAGCCGGCTGTTAGTACTAAGAAGGTTATGAACCAAGTTGCTTCTTTTGGAGAGGCGTTAGCTGAACTTGATACTACTTCTATCTCGAAAGCTGCTAGATTGATAAGTAAGTATGCGATTGAGAGGTTACCTGTCAAGGCTATGGCTTTATTTATTCCAGAGGACAGAAAGGTTGTCATTAGCAGTTTGGTTAAGTTTGATGAAGCGGAGATTGAGATTATAAAGATAAATCTTGTCAAAACATTTGGTGGAGCTAGAGAATTTGTAGGAATAAAGGTGGAAAACTTTACGCTTAGTGAGGGGGATAGGAAAGGACTTGATATAAAATATATGATTTTGCGAGAAGGAGTTGAGGATGTAGGGGCGCTGGCAGTAGCTTTTGAAGAAAAGCTTGCCCGGGTTGTGAATGATTTGATCCCGATAATAGCTCTCATGGTTGGAAACACTCTTGGACGTATTAAAAGTGGTCTTGAGTTTAAGAGAATGTCATCCAAATATTACAAATTAGTTCACAATTTACCGGCTTTCAGAAGCCTTATAAACGATGAGGCACCGGATTTTGTGGGGAAAGTCTTGGATGTATTGATTAGGGAGTTTAAATTCGATGGTGTTGCTTTCTCACTTCCCAACGCAGAAGAAGTTTACAAACGTGGAAAAGTTGAGGTTGAAGATAAATTTTTCAGAGCGGTTGAACAGATAGTGATGTTTGAGCAGAAGGCAGTGGTAATTGTTGATAATTCGCTTGACTTGAAGGATGTAGAATATGACTGGATAAAGCTTGATCTTTCAAATTATGCGGAAGATGGATTAATGAGCTGTATGGTGTTGCCAATTTCTGATAAGGGTTTGCTTGTCATATTTAATGAGCATTCATTGTTTGAAGAAGAAGATGTTATGACGCTTTCATTGGTAAGGGATATTTTAAACCAAAAAATAAATCACATATCTCAAATAGATGAAAAGGAGAGATTATTAAAAGAAAGAACCAGTTTGAATGAGATTGTTAAGTACATAAGCGTTGCGGGAAGAAGTTTGGATAGTATAGTTAAGAAGATTTTGACAAAGCTTTTGAGCATAATGGACTCTGATATGAGTGGTATATTTTTGGCAAATACGGGATTGTCTCAGCTTCACATAGTATCTCAAAATATCCCTACCCCATCTCAGATTGAGTTTTTAAAAGAACTTGTAGCCGATATATACGGGATGATTGCTCTGCGTGAGGTTGTACCGGAAGAGATTTTGGTTGAGATGAGTGTTTTGAAAAAGCGTGGAATTTATGAAGGTGATATATCTTCTTATGTAGCAGTTCCAGTGTTTGCTAATGGGGAGATAAAAGGATTGGTATTAGTTGCAAGTTTCAAAGAAGGAGCGTTTTCTTCTTTTGATGTGAGTATTGTTAGCTCTTTTGCTCTGCAACTTGGAATTGCCATGGAAAGTGCAAAGGTTTACCGAGGGCTTGAAGAAAAGATTAGAGAACTTGCATTTTTGTATGATGTGAGTAAAACTGTTGGAAGTACTCTTGATCTTGAAAAAGTTTTAGAGTTTATTGCTGTGTTGAGTGTTCAAGCACTTGAGGCTCATTCATCTCTTGTCTGGCTTGCGGAGGATGAGAAGAGGCAGGAGATAAAGGTGAAAGCAGTTTATGGTGTTCCTGATTACTTCAAACGCTTTAAATTCAGAAGTGGTGAAGGGATAGCAGGAAGTGTGTTCGCAACGGGGAAAACTGAGGTTATAAAGAATGTGTTTGAGGACGAGCGATTCAGGGAAAGGGCAGTTGCCAAACAGTTTGGACTTGTATCTATGATTGCAGTGCCTTTAAGTGTTAGAGGAAAGACCATAGGAGTTTTGCAAGTGTTTACCGATAGAGTGCATCATTTTGGTGATGAGGAGATAAGTTTACTTGAAAGTTTTGCTTCTCAAGCGGCTGTTTCCATTGAAAACGCTGTTCTTTATAAAGATCTTGAACAAGCTTATCTATCTACTGTTTCTGCACTTGCTGCGGCAATAGATGCAAAAGATGCCTACACTCACGGGCACTCATCACGTGTTATGGAATATGCTGTTTTGATAGCGCGTGAAATGGGGCTACCTGAAGATGAGATAGAGAGAATAAAACTAGCAGGACTCCTTCACGATATAGGAAAGATTGGTGTAAGAGAAAGTATCCTACTCAAGAAGGGAAAACTTACAGATGAAGAGTATGAGGAAATAAAGAAGCATCCGGTTTTGGGAGCCAATATAATAAATCAAGTGCGTTTTTTGGAAAGCGTCGTACCCTACACTTACTATCATCATGAACGTTGGGATGGTAAGGGGTACCCAGAAGGCTTAAAGGGAGAGGAAATTCCGCTTGGAGCAAGAATTTTAGCGGTTGCTGATACTTTTGATGCGATGACTTCTTCTCGCTCTTATAGAAAAGCTTTGCCTGATTCCTATGCTTTAGAGGAGATAAAAAAGAATGCGGGTAAGCAGTTTGATCCAAAAGTAGTTGAAGCGTTTGAGAGAGTTTATAACAAGTTGAAGATATTGTATCCGGAGGTACCGTTAAGAGATGTTGTTGAGGGATTGGAAGGAGTATCGGTTATCAAAGGGTGAAAAAGGTATGAAAAATAGGAGGGAGGAAATGATTAGCAACGCAAATAATTATTTTGATACTTCCCTTATGACTGTGATTTTGGTTGCTGCTGGTATATCGAAGAGATTTGCTCTTGGAAACAAAATGTTTTATCCCATTGATGGAAAGAGTGTATTTGAAAAAAGCTTGCGCTTTTTCTTAGAGCGTGGTTTTAATGTTGTTGTTGCAGCGAGTAAAGATGTTCGAAGATGCTTTGAAGGGGTATTTAAAGCTCACTTTGTAGATGGAGGAAGAGAGCGAAAGGACAGTGTTTACAATGCTTTAAAAGAAGTTGAGACTGAATACGTTCTAATTCACGATGCGGCCCGTTGTTTTGTGAATGATAGGGTTTTGAACGGTATTATTGAAAGTTTGAATTTTATTAATGATGAAGTTTGTGCAGTGCCTGCTGTTGGTGTTGCAGATACAGTTAGAGTAACTGAGGATAACTTGGAAGGACCAGAAGAGAGGATGACTGGTAAGTGGTTTGATAGGAGAAAGGTTTGGTTGGTTCAGACTCCTCAAGCTTTCAAAACTCGGCGTTTGAAAGAGCTAATCAAAGCTGAAAAGTTGTCAACTGGTTTGATAACGGATGAGGCATTTCTTTTTGAAAAAGCAGGGTTTAAAGTGATTTTGACGCAGGGGGATTCTAAAAATGTGAAAATTACGCACGTTCAGGATATTTACGGGAAGTGGAAAGTTGTAGAAGAAAGAATGTTGTTTGCAGAGGATGTACATAGAGTAAGAGAAGGAGGAAGTGGACTTAAGCTAGCAGGAATTGATGTGGCTAAAGATCTTGAGTTTATTGCGCACTCTGATGGTGATGTTGTGTTACATGCGGTTACTGAGGCGTTGCTTTCTATGTGGGGTTTGGATTTGGGGGAGGTGTATCCTGCTTCTAGAGTTGAGAAGGGAATTGATTCTTCTAAGCTTTTAGAACCTGTTATCAACGAGCTTTGGTTGGCTGGTTGGGTTGTGTTGGATGTGCGTGTGCAGGTTGAGACTAATGCAATGAAGCTTGCAAGATTCAGAGAAAAGATGAGAGCAAACCTTGCTTATATGCTTGGAGTTCTAGAAGAGAATGTTTCTGTTACATTTTTGAGCGGGAATGGCGTTGGAGAAGAGGGAAGAGGAGAGGCAGTCAGGGCTAAAGTATTCTTGAGAGTTGGGAGGGTTGTTTAATGAGAATTTTCAAGTTTATAGCTGGGTTTAGATCACTTTTATTGCTTACTTTGTTGATGCTGATACTTCATGTTGGTGCAAAATCTGCTTCAAAGAATCCTAGAATTGTTGCAGTTACACCTGCAGCTTTGGATTACCTTAACTACTGCGGTTTGAAAAAGTTTGTTTCTTACGCACAGCTCAAACTTCCTTATGACTGGGAGAAGATCTATGCTTCAGGGGATTACATAGTTTATGTAGATGGAGCTGTGAAGATTCCAGAGCGTATTAAAAAGAGGATATTGATTCCTTTGAAGCAGGATAAGATTGCGGATGTCTATTCAAATTTAAAACTTTTAAAGCTTTACTTTTCTGAATATGTAGCTGATTCGATAGTAAAAGGATGGCTTAAAAATTACTTGATGGTGAGAAGGCAAGTTATGGGAATAGGAAAGAATAAAAAAGCACTTATTGTTATTTGGCAGGATCCAATCTATGTAGCGGGAGTTAGTACGTTTTTAGATGACGTTTGCGAACTTTGTGGATTTGAGAATGCTTTTAGTAATAGTGGTTGGAGGAGAATATCGTTTGAAGAAGCACTTAGATTGAAGCCAGATGTGGTGTTGTATCTTGGTGAAGGAGCTCCTGATAAGAGGTGGAGTTATGTTGGTAAGGTTTTGACTTTTAGTGAGGAGATTGTTAAAGGGCTTACACGTCCAGGACCGTATATACTGCGCTGGATAAAAGAGTTTGCGACTGAGGTGAAAGGGCAGCTTTGAAACCGGTATTGTTGTTAGATGGTTATATTGATACTCCCACGGAACTCGGGGTTCCTCCTTATATATCGGCTACTGTGAGATATATTGCGTATGTTTTGGATTACTACGGCTTAGATTACGAGTACGTACCGGTTTGTACTTGGAGAAGATTGGCTCATTCAGGAGAGTTGAAAAGCGTTTTTCCAGCAAAGCAGTATGGAATAGTGATTATTGTGGGAGGAACGACTGTTCCAGGACGGTATTTATCTGCATATCCCGTTGATGCTAAGGAATTGAAAAAAATTGCGCGTTATTTTAGAAATAACACCAAAATTGCTGTAGGACCTCTTGCAGTTGCATCGGATAGAGGAAAAAAATTTGTTTCTGGAGTAAGTACCGAAGATTGGGATTACGTTGTATGGGGAGATGTTGAGGAGTTTTTCTTCAATTTTTTCAGAGATTTGACGTATTATAGACCCGGTTTTTACGAATGTGAGACGGACTTTTCTATTCTGGACAAAGTTTTAGAGAGAGCAAATACAGATTTTACAAGACTGCACCCATTTTATCCACATGTTATTGCAGAGATTGAGACAGCACGCGGTTGTGATAAAAGACCGAGTTGTATATATTGCGAAAACTCGATAAAACCGAGAAAGGTTGAATTCCGAAGTATTGAGTCAGTTAGAAGAGAACTTGAGTTGTTGAGAGGGGGATTAGCAGCTATTCGTTTTGGAAAGCAGGCAAATATACTTGCGTATGGAGGCGAAGATGTGGGTAAGGCGGTTTATCGTCCAAATCCTGATGCGGTATCCAAGCTTTATGAGGCTGCGCATGATTTAAAGTTTGAGGTAATACACAGTGATAATGCTAATCCTTTGACATTTAAGTTGTTCCCAGCAGAGGCTGTGAAGGCTTTAGAAGCAATTGCTACTTACAACACTCCTTACGATACGCTGGCTTTGGGGATAGAGGATGTATCAGAAAAAGTTGTTAAGATGTGCAATTTAAAGGTTGGAAAAGAAGATGCTTTGAAAGTGGTTGCTATGATTCAAGAACACGGGAAAGGCAAAATTTATGCTGGGATAAACGTGCTTTTGGGATTACCTTTTCAGACGACTGAGTCTTTGAATGAGTTGTTGGATTTTTTAAAAGAGCTTACTCAATACAAGGTGAGGAGAATAAATATAAGGCAGGTTCAGGTTGTAAAGGGGAGTGTATTAGCAAGGCTTGTTGAGGCAAAGAGATTAAAAATTGCTAAGCTAAAGAAGAATGTGATTCACAGCTTCCGGGAGCGTGTAAGGAAGGAGATTGATTTAGTGCTTATCAAAAAAGTGTTTCCTGCGGGAACGATCTTTGATGCTGTTGTGGAAAAGGAAACAAAAGAGGGAAGCTTTGCACGGTTTTTAGGTAGCTACCCCCCTGTCATATTTATTCCTCAAAAGGGATTGGGGTTCCTAGCTAAGGTCAGAGTGGAGATTGTTGATCACACACCACGTGCCTTGGTTGGAAAGGTTGTGGAATTGCTTTGATAATATGATATGATAAATAAAAGTGAACTTTTGTAGTTCAAGGGGTGAGCAGGTGTGGTTAAAATTTTCTCAGATGAGGTAAAAAAGTTAAGAGAAGAGGAGAAAAGATGGGAAGAAACAACTGTTCAAAAGGTTATCTCGCGCTTTCCTGAAAGAAGAGAAGAGTTTTTGACTGACAGTTTTATTCCGGTAAAAAGGACCTATACCCCCGCAGATGTAGAGGATTTGGAATACGAAGATTTGAATTTTCCTGGACAGTGGCCGTTTGTGCGTGGAGTTCAGCCTACGATGTACCGAGGACGTCTCTGGACGATGAGACAGTATGCAGGATTTGGAACTGCAGAGGAGACAAATAAACGTTATAAGTACCTACTTGAACAGGGACAGATGGGTTTGTCTGTTGCATTTGATCTTCCAACGCAAATAGGGTACGATTCGGATCATGAGTTAGCAGAGGGAGAAGTAGGGAAGGTTGGAGTTGCAGTTGATACACTTGCAGATATGGAAGTTTTGTTTGATGGAATACCTCTTGATAAAGTAAGTACTTCAATGACTATAAATGCTACAGCTTCTGTGCTGTTAGCTATGTACATAGCAGTTGCAAAGAAGCAGGGAGTGGATCCCAAAGTTTTGAGAGGAACTATACAAAATGATGTGCTTAAAGAGTACGTGGCGCGTGGGACGTATATATTTCCGCCGGCTCCAAGTTTAAAAATAATTACTGATATATTTGAATTTTGTAAGGATAATGTTCCCAAGTGGAACACTATAAGTATCTCAGGTTACCACATAAGGGAGGCAGGTTCAACTGCGATACAGGAGCTTGCTTTCACCTTTGCAAATGCAATAGAGTACGTTAAGGCGGCGATAGAAAAGGGATTAGCAGTTGATGACTTTGCACCGCGTCTATCGTTCTTCTTTGCTGTTCATAACGACTTCTTTGAGGAGATTGCGAAGTTCAGGGCTGCGCGTCGTATATGGGCAAGGATAATGAAGGAGAGGTTTGGTGCTACCAATCCAAAGAGTATGATGCTGCGCTTCCATACTCAGACGGGAGGAAGTACACTCACAGCACAGCAGCCACTTAATAATATTGTGCGTGTTGCAATCCAGGCATTGGCTGCAGTGATTGGAGGAACTCAGTCGCTTCATACAAACTCTTATGATGAGGCGCTTGCTTTGCCAACAGAAGAGAGTGTTCGCATAGCTTTGAGAACCCAGCAGATAATTGCGGAGGAGAGTGGTGTTGTAAAGACGGTTGATCCAATGGGCGGCTCTTGGTACGTTGAGTACTTGACAAATGAGATAGAAAAGAGAGTATGGGAGTATCTTGATAAGATTGAGAAGATGGGAGGTTCTGTCAGGGCTATTGAAGCAGGTTACATTCAGCAGGAGATTGCGAACTCAGCGTACCGTTATCAACTCGAGGTAGAGAATGGTGAGAGGATAATAGTTGGTGTTAATAAGTATAGAATAGAGAATGAAAAGCCACCAGAGAATCTTTTGAAAGTAGATGAAAGTGTTCGTGAAAGACAGATAGCTCGACTTAAAGAGATAAAGAAAAAGCGTGATAATGAGAGGGTAAAGAAAGCTCTTGAAAAGGTAAGAAATGCTGCGGAGCGCGGAGAAAATGTTATGTATCCTATACTTGAAGCAGTTGAGGCGTATGCTTCTCTTGGAGAAATTTGTGATTGTCTGCGAGATATTTACGGAGAGTACACTGAACCTGTTATTATATAGAAAAAGATTGTTGAGTTAAGTAGAAAAGAATGGAGGATGAGGAAGATGGGTGAAGAAAGGGATGTAATTGAGAGAGAGTTGGAAGAGCTTAAGAAGGATGCTGCTAAGATTCACTACGAGCTTGGTGAGAAGTACATGGAATTAAAAGAGTATGCTCAGGCGGAAGAGGAATTTTATGTGGCATTACGTTACGATGATACAAATCCAGATATATATATGCAGCTAGGGAGAGTTGCATTCAAAAGACGCAATTACAAAGATGCAGTGGAGTACTGGCAGAAAGCAAATGAGCATTCTGGTGGTGCAAATGTCAAGGCAATATTCAATATTGGAATTGGTTATATGAGTATGGGAGAGTACGATAGAGCGCTTGAGGCGTATGCCAAGCTGTTAGTGTTAAATCCAAATGATGCGGATGCTTACAACAATATGGGGCTTGCTTACTCTAACAAGGGAGAGTATCAAAAAGCCATAGAAAACTTTGAAAAGGCACTTTCTATAAAGGGGGAAGATCCAGATATTTACTACAACTTAGCAAACACTTATTACAATATGGAAGACTATATAAGTGCTGCCAATTACTTCAGTAAGGCTCTTGAATTGGCAGAGGATGATGTTTACATTTTAAATAATCTGGCAGATACATTTATGAGACTAGGAGAATATGAAAAAGCTTTGGAGCTTGTAAGCAGAGCTGTTTACTTGAGGCCAGATTATGCTTCAGGTTGGTGTACTCGTGGAGAAATTCTTGCCAAGATGGGAAGAAAGGAAGAGGCACTTGAGAGTTTTAAAAAGTCTTATCACTACTTGGCTAATAAAGACGGTTTTTTGGCTCGCTATTTGAAAGAACAGATAGAGGAGCTCGGAGAGGATCCAGAAAAGGTTTTAAGTGAAGAAATGGAGAAAATGGCTTGAAAGAAGGTTTGAGTTTTGATTTCGAAATTTGGTGATTTGTGTGTGAATGTGTTAACATAAGAAGTGTTTCATACTTTGTAAAAGGAGGGATGAGCTGTGCCTTGTGGAAGAAAGAGAAGAAAGAGAAAGATGAACAAGCATAAACTGAGAAAGAGGCGCAGAAAGAATAGATACAAAAGCAAGAAATAAGCGCTGATAGGATGATTTAGGTGGCCCGGCACCATAAGACCGGGAGAGCGACTCACATCTCCGGATCAGGGACGTGGTGCCTATAAAAGGTGCGTCCTTGAGGTGAAGGAGATGGAGGAATAACCAGAAGGAGGGGTTTGTTATGAAAGCACCGGTGACGATGAAGCAGTTATTGGAAGCAGGTGTTCACTTCGGACACCAGAAGAGACGCTGGAATCCTAAAATGAAGCGCTATATTTTTAGCCAGCGCAATGGAATCTACATAATAAACTTGCAGGAAACTTTGCGTCTTCTCACTGTAGCCTACAACTTTGTTCGTGACACAGTGGCAGATGGAGGAATAGTTTTGTTTGTTGGAACTAAGAAACAGGCACAGGAAGTTATAAAGGAAGAGGCAACACGTTGTGGAATGTACTATGTTAATCACCGTTGGCTTGGTGGAATGCTTACAAACTTTACAACTATTGCGAGTCGTATAAATCGCTTAAAAGAGCTTGAGGATATGAAAGAGAGTGGAACTTATGAGTTGCTTCCTAAAAAGGAAGTATCACGTTTGGAGAGGGAGCGTCAGAAACTTGAGAGAAACTTAGGTGGAATTCGCGATATGAAGAGGCTCCCGGACGTCATATTTATTGTAGATCCGCGCAAAGAGGCAATTGCTGTTGCAGAGGCTAATAGGCTTGGAATACCAGTAGTTGCAATAGTCGATACGAACTGTGATCCTGATCCAATTGATTATGTAATTCCTGGGAACGACGATGCTATTCGTTCGATTAAACTTATAACTTCAGTGATAGCTGATGCAGTTGAGGAGGGGCTTCGTATAAGAGGAGAAGAAAGGGAAGAAGCTGAAACTGAAGGTAAAGAAGCGGCTGTTAATGAGGAACAGGAAGCTCGTCCAAGAAGAAGGAGATTTAAGACGGCAGAGGCTGGGAGTGCTCAATAGAGTGGTTATAACAGTTGGGAGAAGGAGGGAGAAAAATGGCTGATCTTAAGTTGATAAAGGAGTTGCGTGCACGTACTGGAGCAGGAATTACTGATTGTAAAAAAGCTTTGGAGGAAGCAAGTGGGGATATTGAGAAGGCGATTGAGATATTACGCAAAAAAGGTATTGCTAAGGCAGCTAAGAAAGCAGATCGTGAAACTAAAGAGGGAAGAGTTTCTTATGCGGAGAATGACAATGCGGTGAGTATGGTCCTTCTTACTTGTGAGACAGACTTTGTTGCCCGTAATGAAGAGTTTGTGAACTTCACTAAGAAGCTTGCAGAAATTGCACTTGATAAGGGAGTTAAGACTTTGGAAGAGCTTGAAAATGCAGAGTGGGATGGAACAACTGTTTCTCAGAAGCTTCAAGAGTTCATTGGAAAAATTGGGGAAAATATGAAGCTTGCAGGATATGTTTACTATGAGAAAGAAGGAATAACTGCGATTTACGATCATATGAATGGAAAGATGGTTGTTGCTTTGAGTATAAAGGCAGAGCCTGGTGAGAAAGTAGAAGAACTCAAGCAGTTTGCGAAAGAGCTTGCAGTTCAGGTTGCTGCAAATGAACCAAAGTATCTTAAATTTTCTGAGATTCCTGCAGAACTTATTGAAAAGGAGAAGGAAATTGCGGCAGCTGCTGATGATCTAAAGAATAAGCCTGATCATGTAAAAGATAAGATAATTGAAGGGCGTGTGAGGAAAACTCTGGGGCAGATTTGCTTCTTGGAGCAAGAGCATGGATGGGAAAATATGAAGATAGCCCAATATATTGATAAGAAAGGAAAAGAGTTAGGTGAAAAGATGGAGGTTATCAAGTTTTCTTACTTAAAAGTGTGACTGAGTTTCGAGGAGAGAAAAAAGTGGTGCTCCCTCAGGTGGGAAGAATATTCCAAGCTTGTAAAAAGCTTCTCCTAGCCTGGGGGAGCTTTTTTTATACCTTGATGCTTTGTTGTTAATAGGTCTGCGTAACCTAAAGGTAATTTTAACTGTTGTTTGGGTGGGGTGTAGAGGATGCGAGTACTTTTTAAGTTATCTGGGGAGCTTTTATCGGATGAAAGTAAAGCTCTTGTTGAGGATAAGGTTTATTCTATGGCAGAAGTTTTGTTAAAGCTTAGTGAGAATAATGAGGTAGCAGTTGTGCTTGGTGCGGGGAACATTGCGCGTGGGCGTTCTTGGCACAACAAGGTTTTGGCAGATGAAGTTGGAATGATGGCAACTTTTGTTAATGCGCGAGCACTATACAATGCAATATTTGAAATTTCTGGAGAGGATAAAGCACTTGTCTATGCTCCTTTTGATGTTGCAGGTTTTGCACGGCGATTTGATCCTGTTGAGGGCAGAGTTAAGATTAATGATAAGATACTCATATTTGCGGGTGGTACAGGAAATCCAATGTTTACAACTGATACTGTTTCTGTGATAAGGGCTGTTCAGTTGGGAGTTGATTTTCTTGCTAAAGGAACCAAGGTAGATGGTTTGTACACGGCTGATCCCGAAAGGGATCCAAGTGCTGAGTTTATACCTCAGGCTACTTATAAGGAGGTTATAGCAAAAAGGTTGAATGTGATGGATATAGTAGCATTTGAACTTGCGCGCGAAAATAAGCTTGAGATAAGAATATTTAATGGAACTAGACTTGAGAATTTAAAATTACTGCTTGAAGGAAAAGTGAAATACAGTGTTGTAAAGGCATAGTTAGCTTCGAAAACAAGGGGGGATTGGATATGGTGGATCTTAAGCAGGTAGAGGCTGAAATGAAAGAGGAGGTAAAGAAGTTTGAGGATGAGATGATGAGAGTAAGAGCAGGGCGTGTCACTTCTGTGATGTTTGAAAATATAAAGGTGAATTACTGGGGGGCTCCTACTCCACTTCCGCATGTTGCAAGCATAAACATAATTGATGCTAAGACTGTTGTTTTACAGCCTTACGATAAGTCTGTTATGGGTGATATCGTCAAAGCAATAAGAGAAAGTGATTTGAATGTCAATCCAATGGTTGAGGGTGAAAAGATCAGACTTAAGTTTCCGGATCTTACGGAGGAGAGAAGAAAAGAGATAGCAAAGCTCATAGGTAAAAAGGCAGAGGAGGCACGTATAAGAGTTCGTGCTGTGAGAAGAGATGCAATGGATGAAGTTAAGAAGGCTAAAAAAGATGGAGAGATACCTGAGGATGATGCAAAGAGACTTGAAGAGGAGATACAGAAGTTGACAGACAAGCACATTGGAATGATTAACAAGATGGCAGAGGATAAAGAGAAAGAGGTAATGAGTTTGTGAAGAGAGCGGAGCAGCCTATTAATTTGACTGACTTAAGGGACAGTGAAGATTTAAAACTTGAGGTACCACCGGATTTCTCAGTTGGCATAATAATGGATGGAAATAGGCGTTGGGCGAGGAAGCGTGGCGCTTTTTCATACCTAGGTCACGTTGCGGGTGTAGAAAGAGCAAGGAAAATTGCTATGAAAGCTTGCGAAATCGGGGTAAAGAGATTGGTCTTGTATGCCTTCTCACTTGAAAATTGGCGACGTAGTTCTTTAGAAGTAAAGTTTATTTTTTCTCAGTTACGGAAGGTTTTTGAGCGATTTCTGCTTGACTTTGTGAAGCGTGGAATATGGGTGCGCCACTTGGGAGAGTTAATTGGTTTGCCAATAGAGCTTGTGGGTTTGATAAAAGCAGCTGAGAAGAAGAGGCCATCTAGTGTTAAAATGCAGCTTTTTTTAGCCTTTAACTACTCGTCGCGAGTGGAGATAATGAAAGCGGTATTGGATAAGACGAGTAAAATTTCTGATATTTTGAGAGAGGCAGATGCGAAACAAGATGTTTTGCTCCTGAAGAAGGCAGAAAGGATAGTAGAGGAAAAATTAATGGTGCCTAAACTTGATCTTTTGATAAGGACGGGTGGTATGAAGCGTTTAAGTGGTTTTATGTTGTGGCAAAGTGCTTATGCAGAGATTTACTTTACAGAGAGACCGTGGTATGAGTTTAGTGAAGAAGAGTTTGAACAGGCTTTGATATGGTTTAGTCGACAGAAGCGTAATTTTGGTGGATAGAGTTTAGAGTGAGGTGAAGCTGATGAAAAAGGAAAAAGATGATGGATTAAATGATCAGAGGGATAGGGAAACGCTTGATAGGGTGAATTTGAGGGATGAGGGGCAGGAAAAGTTTCCAGAAGCCAAGGATGTAGAGCGTGGTCAAGGTGAGGTCTCTAATTCGCAGGCTTTTTCTTTTTCAAGACATGTTTCAAAGCGCATTTTTGAGATTTTAAGTGGCAGGGTTGCTGTAGCTGTTATAGGGATTGCAGTTATTGCCATTTTGTTGAGTATTGGAGGGTTGTTGTGGCGCTTATTTTTGGGGTTAGTAGCAGCGGTGGCTTCGTATGAGATAAAAAGAATTATGAATAGAGATGGATTAGAGGTTGGAAAGGAGACGGAAGCTGTTACAACTACACGGTTCGATGCGCTGGAGATACTGTTCTTTTCTTTGTTTGTGGTGGCAGGAGTTGCTATGAGAAGTTATTCGTTGCTTCTATTGGGGTTGCTTATAACAGCTACTTTTATGGCGTATATAAATGATTTTAAAGAGTGGTTTTTGGTTGTTTTTTCATGGGTGGTTTTGCCTGTGTTTTGGGCTAGCTTTGTGTCTCCTTTAAAGTTGATTGCTATTTTAGTTACGGTGTGGTTGATTGATATAAGTGCTTATTACACGGGGAAGTATTTTGGAAAGAGAAGAGGATTGTTTCCAGCTTCTCCAAATAAAACTTTGGAAGGGACGCTTGCGGGTTTTGTAGTGGGAAGTGTTGTTTGGGTAGTGGTTGAATGGTGGGTTATAAAGGCAGGGTTTATAAGTAGCTTGTGGCATGCTCCTTTAATTGCTATTGCAGCTATTGCAGGAGATTTATTTGAGTCGTCATTTAAAAGAAAGTATGGGGTAAAAGATTCGTCTCGTATTTTAGGAGAGCACGGTGGTGTGCTCGATAGGCTGGATTCAGTCTTGTTTGTTTTGATAATGGCAAAGTTGTTGAAAATAATTTGATTTGTTTGCTAACCAGCCTGAGTTGGATATCTATTATCTAACTTTATGAAAACCTTCGGATTCTGACCAACCGTATTTCAGGTAGGCTTTATCCATAGCTCCAATTCCAATTGTGAAGTAATATTCCTTGGCTTTGATATTAAAGTGCAGATTCAAATACATGCAGTGTAGACGCTTTTGATATGTGATTATAGCATTTGTTAATTCGCTTTCATCAAAGTTGTAAGTAAGATTTACATTCATAGACGAGCGCCAATAAAAGCTGTTGTTCAAACGTGTTGAAAATTTGAGTGACATACTGTGAAACGAAAGATCCTCGGGATTCAGGTTTCCAGAAGCTGTGAGATTCCAAACGTCACGCATTTTATATGAAGCGTTCATTCCAAGACTTGAAACCTTTGCATCCCAGTTAAGTTTAAAAAAATCAGAAATTTCAGTATTGTTCATGTT